>JBMTZD010000051.1:0-15078 GCA_049455235.1 Steroidobacteraceae bacterium | reverse complement strand
TCAGCCGAGTGGTGTACGACATCAGCGGTAAGCCGCCCGCGACGATCGAGTGGGAATAAGGTCTCTCTTCCAGTAACGACATCAAACAATCTGAAATAAAGATTCTGTTTGACAGAATTCGTCCCGCAGATCATCATTAGACATGATCCGCTCGTTTTCCTGTGCCGATGCAGAAGCGTTGTTCAATAGTCGGGCGGTTGCTAGGTTTCGCAACATCGAACGGGCGGCCAGACGGAAGTTGCTGCAAATCCACGCTGCCACCGAGCTTAGAAGCTTGCGTATCCCGCCGGGAAACAGGCTTGAGGCATTAAAGGGTAGTCGCAAAGGTCAACACAGCATCCGTGTGAACGATCAATGGCGCATTTGTTTTAGGTGGAAGTCGGACGGCGTTCACGACGTTGAGATCGTCGACTACCACTAGGAGTGATCAACATGGCAAAACTACTGGACGAAATTCACCCTGGAGAAATCCTCCTAGAAGACTTCATGAAGCCGTTGGGGCTTACCGCTCGACAGCTTGCGGCCGATATCGATGTCCCGCCGAGTCGAATCAGCGAGTTGGTTAATGGGCAGCGTCCCATCACGGCGGACACCGCTCTTCGATTGGGGCTGTTCTTCGGTATGGAGGCGCGATTCTGGCTGAACTTACAGGCCGAATACGGTATCCGGGTAGCAACTCGGGAGTTGACCGCAAAGCTGACGCCAAGAATCAGAGTCTATAGCGAATCCGCAGCCTAAAACTCAAAATTTCGGGCGAGCCGCCCGCTAAGATCGAGTGGGCGTCGTCGAAAATCTCCCTAACTCTAAAATGAAGACCCCATCGAACGCGCTGAGTCCGAAAAAACTGTTACACACTAAGTGGACTGCGGCGCAGCCTCGTAACAAAGAAAAACACTTTCTCGTCACTCGTGTCATCGAGCCCGAACCGCCTGAGTCGCCGGTGGTGTCCGTTGAGATTGAGGCGGTGCATTCAAAACGTAGTCAGCTGATCGCCTGGCGTGAACTCACCGATGCCACGCGTTGGCGACGAGGATGGGTCTGAGAGCTGCGAGTCGCGCGTTCAGGCGGCAGCGCGTTGGCGATTGAGCCAAGCGACGAAAATGCCTGCCGTCACGAACATGATGAGGCTGTAAACGGCTGCGGGGATCGACATCGCGGCATTGTCTAAAACGTTCAGTGCGATAAAAATCGCCAATGTACCGTTGTGAATCCCAATCTCCATGGAGATCGCGATCGACTGATTTTGCGGCAGTCGCAGCAGCCTCGGCAGACCATAACCGACTCCCATGCTAAGCAGGTTGAATGCGAGGCAGGCCGTGCCCACGGCGGCGATGAAGGTCGGTAGTTTTCCCCACTCGGCGCCGATAGCAGCCAAAATAACTGCGGCTAACACCAGAACGGCAAAAACTTTGATCGGCTTCTCGAGACGCGCGGCGAGCGAGGGGAGTCCGGCGCGCAGCGCCATGCCGATGATGACCGGGACGACGATGATCACCGCCACCTCGATGATCTTGCGAGTGGGTGGGGGTATGTATTGGCCTTGACCCATGAAATGCTCGAGGGCAAAACTCACGATCAAGGGCAGTGTTAACAGCGCAAGTGCGCTATTGATGGCGGTGAGTGTGATGTTGAGCGCAACATCGCCGTGCGCGAGGTGACTGTAGATGTTGGCAGTAGCGCCGCCTGGCGATGCCGCAAGCAGCATGAGCCCGACCGCAAGCTCCGGAGAGAGCGCAAAGAGATGCACCAGTAGGTAAGCGCCCGCGACCAATACGACGGTCTGAGTGAAAAGTCCCACGATCACGGCGCGGGGATAGCGGATCACGCGTGCGAAATCAGCGAGGGTGAGCGAAAGGCCGAGCCCAAGCATCACGATGCCGAGCGCCACGGGCAGTAGCAGAGTCGTTACCAGCGAGCTTTCCATATGGCATCGATGGTAAGACGTGATGTGAAGTGGCGCTACAGGGTAACTTTCGGGCGAAAGTTGCTGGATAATCGGTGGCGTCGCGCTGTCATAACGGCGCCATCGAATTCATGGAGGAAGTCATGAGCTTTGCGTCGCAGAAGGTCAAGTATTTCCAGTTCGTCTGGGTGGGATTGCTCTCGGTCGCTGCGTTACCTCGCGGTCTCGCGTCGGAAGCGCCGATCAAAACCGAGCGATACACGCTGAACGTCGAGACATTCGCCAGCGGGCTCACCTCGCCTTGGAGTGTGGCCTTGTTGCCCGATGGCCTGGTCCTCATCACCGAGAAGCCTGGCAATCTGCGCGTGATGCGTGATGGCAAGTTGTTCGAAAAGCCAGTCGCCGGTTTGCCAGTGGTCACGCCGCGTGGCCAAGGCGGTCTCCTTGATGTCGTGGCGCATCCGGCTTATTCACAGAATCAACTGATCTATTGGTCGTACGCGGCAGGTGATGCGACCGCGGTCGGCACCGACGTCGCGCGCGGACGTCTTTCGTGTCAGGCCGAGCAATGCAGCGTGAGCGATGTACAGGTGATCTTCAGTCAGAACCCGAAGTTGGGTACGGGGCATCACTTCGGCGCACGACTGATCTGGGGTCGTGATGGCAACCTGTTCGTGACGCTCGGTGATCGCGGCCGACAGGATGAGGCGCAGAATCTCGAGAATCATCTGGGTGGCGTGATGCGCATTACGGAGACAGGCGCGATTCCATCGGATAACCCTTTCGCGAAGCGCGAGGGCGTCAGGCCTGAAATTTTCACCTATGGCAATCGTAACGTGCAGGGGGCGGCGATCCACCCGCAGACCGGCGAGCTATGGGCACACGAGCACGGACCTCAAGGCGGTGATGAGCTCAATATTTTGAAGTCGGGCCGCAACTATGGCTGGCCTGTGATCACCCATGGCAAGACCTACGGGCTTGGGCGCACGATCGGTGAAGGGACAGAGCGTGAGGATGTTCCGGCGGCGCTGAAGATCTGGTTGCCGCAATCGATCGCGCCATCGGGCCTGAGCTTTTATACGGGCAGCCTGTTCCCCGAATGGCGCAGCAGTCTTTTCTTAGGCTCTCTCCGCGAGCAAATGCTGATCCGCTTGACGTTGAACGGTAATACGGTAACTGCTGAAGAGCGTATCGCTGGCTTCGGACGCGTACGCGACGTTCGAGAGGGCGCTGATGGCGCTGTGTACGTGGTCTCCGAATCGATGGGTAAGGTGTTTCGATTAACGCCCGCGAAGTAGGCTCGAGTCGGTCATGAGCGCTCTCTCTGACACGGTATTCATCGACAATACTCGGCTCTGGGTGGAGCGCGTCGTGATCGGTCTCAAGTTGTGCCCATTTGCGCCGGCGCCCGCGATCAAAGATTTGATTCGTTACGTCGTCAGTGAGGCAACAACGCCCGAGGCCTTGCTGGAGGATCTGGTCGGTGAGTTGCAGCGACTCGTCGCGGTGTCGCCTGAGGAGATCGAGACGACGCTACTCATCCATCCGCACGTACTACGCGACTTTCACGACTACAATGATTTTTTGGAGGTCGCGGACGAGGCGCTACAAGTACTGGAGCTCGAGGGCGAGATTCAGGTCGCGAGCTTCCATCCCGATTATCAGTTTGCGGATACCGATGCGGACGATGTGACGAACGCGACCAATCGCTCGCCCTATCCGACATTGCACCTGTTGCGTGAGGCGAGCATCGCGCGGGCGGTCGACTCCTTCGGCGACACCGATATGATTTCAACTACGAATATCGCGACGCTCAAGAAGTTGGGTCA
The DNA here is from genome assembly GCA_049455235.1 of Steroidobacteraceae bacterium. Lineage (GTDB taxonomy): Bacteria > Pseudomonadota > Gammaproteobacteria > Steroidobacterales > Steroidobacteraceae > UBA964. The sequence goes on along the minus strand of JBMTZD010000051.1, from coordinate 11,346 downwards.
CGAAGGCTTGGCCGCGTTAACGCGCAACAATCCAGGGTGAGCGCGGATCGATTTCGCGCCACTCGCCCGGCGCGAGCCCCTCAAGTCCAACATGACCGATGGCGGCACGCACCAGTCTGAGGGTGGGAAAGCCCACCTTGGCGGTCATCCGTCGAACTTGACGGTTTTTGCCTTCCTGTAACGAGAGTTCGATCCAAGCAGTAGGCACTCTAAGGCGATGTCGAATCGGTGGTGTACGGGCCCAAAGATTCGCCGGTTCTTCGATGAGTTTGGCGCCGGCAGGTCGTGTGACGAAGTCACCGAGATCGACGCCGCGACGAAGCTGCGTCAGCGCCTCTTCGGTCGGTATCCCCTCTAGCTGTGCCCAATACGTCTTGGCGAGTTTGTGACGTGGGTTCGAGATACGTGCCTGCAGCGCACCATCGTCAGTCAGGAGTAGTAAGCCTTCGCTGTCGGCGTCCAATCGACCTGCGGGGTAGACGCCGGGCACGCGAACATAGTCGCCGAGGGTTGGGCGATCCTTCTCGGGCATGAATTTGCATAACACGCCGAAGGGTTTGTTGAGTGCGATGAGCATTCGCGACGTAGCGTCACTTTGCGCGACAAGCCGCTCCCGCAACGGAATGCAGGGTCTTCTCGCCACGCTCGCGTATAAAACAATTCTGTCCATCCGTGACGAGTTCGAAATAGCGCGGCATGGCGGGGCTATTACCCTCGTAAGGACCGGGCGGTGGCGGCAGCACAGTGATGACGGAGTCTCGCATGAGTTCGCTCGGGCCGAGGCTGACTCGCCCTTGTTGAATCACACCTTCGAGAGTCGATTGGATGGCTTTGATGACGCGCTCGTTATCGTCCAGCAGCACAGCGGGACGCGCCGACACCTGTGCCGTCGTCTGACAAGCGGCAGATCCCAAGGCAAGAGCGACCATCAGCGCACACCGCTGCGATGGTGATCGCATCTCAACGCGTGCCTGATCGATCGACGGGCATCGTCATGTCGTAATTGGTTTCCATCAAACCGCGCGATGGCAGATCGAGCGGGAGCCCCGACACATTTTGTCGAATCATCTTGGTTGCCGACTCGCCCGAGGGTTGCACGGGGCAGGTGCCATTGACGCGGAACTGCAGCGCCGCTGCGAGCAATGCCTCGTTGGGGTCGCCGAGTTCGCGCGTGAGATCGTCGGCGACTTCACAACCTGGCGTGCGTACACCGAACTGCGTGGACGAATTATTCGGCAAGAAGCCGTCAGCATAATCGCCGAAGGACTTGTCGTTGGTCGTCTGGAATTGAATCGTGTAGTAGGTCTCGCCGCAGTTGTCCTGCGGGTAGAAGCCATAAGGCTTACCGCAGGTCTTCGTTCCGATGAGGTTGACCTCAAGGTCGATACCGCGCAGCCCGTTGATCACGGCCTCACTGGCGCTGCACGTGTCGGCAGTGGAGAGAATGAACACGCGTGAAAGATTCAACGCGGGAAGATCCGTGCCGCTCGTGAGCGTGAAACCAAGCGTCTGTGAGTAGAACGGCGTTGGACTATTGGACTGTCCCGTCACCGGATTGAGTGAGCCTGCGCCGGCGTTGAAGCGCAAGCGTGAAAACGACTTCCCGCTCGTGCGATTGGCGCCTGCGATCATGTACGCAAGTTGGGACGAGACGGCGAGCAGGCCACCGCCGTTGTAGCGCAGATCGAGCACGAGATCGGTCACGCTGTTGATGCGCAATTCCGTGATCGCTTGGACGATAGCGCGCTCGCTCTCGAAGGGGCTAAACGTATTGAACAAGATGTAGCCAACCTTGCCGGTCGGCGTATCGATAATACGGGTGCGATTGACCGGGCTCGGGGAAAGTGAAACCGAGGTCATTGTGACCGTGCGATCGCTAGTAGCGCCCGGGTCTCGAACCACGAAGGTGGTGCTGACGCCGGCTGTCGCGGGGAACAATCCGGCATTGAGCTGATCGATTTCTGATTGGGTATTGGCATTGACGAGATCAACGCCATTGACCTTCAGCAAGCGTGTGCCACGCACGAGATTGGCTTGCCCGCCGGTGATCGCAGCAGCTGGGGACTGCGGCTCGGTGTAGCCCACGCGATAGTCGCGTGGCGGCCTTGTTGAGAGGGCGATCAAGTCGGCACCGAAGGTAGCGCGAGGGGCGGAGTTCTGTCGCTGCTGATAGGCAACGGTCGATTCACTGAAATGGAAGTCGTCTTTTTCTTTGCCTGATGCCGTGACGGCGTTTGTCTTAAGCACGGCAAAGTAGGCGGTGCGACTATTGAAGTTAGCCGGGTTTTGATCGGTGACTTCCGTATTCCAAAGATAGGTTTCATTGGTCCACGAGCGCAGCCAGAAGCGCTCCTCGAGTGCTGTACCGGCTTTGTCGGGGAAGGGGCGATTGTTGAGATCGACGCCCGAGCGCGGAATCTCACAACGATCTTTGAAGCCACTCGCCGCCTGGAATACGCCCGATGACCAACTCGGTCCACTCGGTGGGGGCGGTGCCGGAGGCGGCGGGGGCGCCGGCGGCGGAGGCGGAGCGGGGGGCGGTCCGACCACGGTGGGCGGTGCCGGGGTGTTGTCGCCACCACCACCGCCACCACCACACGCGCTGAGACTGAGGGCGCTGACGCAGACGGCTGCCGCTAGCAGGCGTGCTCGCGCGCGAGAATTCGAATCGGAATCGGCATTCGTCGACACAGGTTCCCCCAACACGATGGCTCCGTTTAGAGCCGTCGGGAGATTATGCAGAACGCCTGATCGCTGCAACGTCCAAAGCTGCCGGATCGGCTGCGGCGCGTCAGGCGGCTGCGGCTTCGGCGGTGGGTGCTGAACTGCGGATCAGATAATCGAACGCACCGAGTGCCGCTTTCGCACCATCGCCTGCGGCGATCACGATCTGCTTGTACGGAACCGTGGTCGCATCACCGGCTGCGAAAACGCCGTGGGCGTTCGTGGCACCGTGGTGGTCGACGACGATCTCGCCGAAGCGCGACAGCTCGATCGTGCCTTTGAGGAATTCGGTATTGGGTACGAGACCGATCTGTACAAAGACGCCTTCGAGATCGAGGCGATGCGTTTCGCCCGTTGCGCGATCTTTGTAGGTCATGGCGTTGACGGTCTTGCCGTCACCCTGAATTTCGGTGGTCTGCGCGTTAAGCACGATCGTCGTGTTCTTCAAGCTCTTGAGCTTGGCGACGAGCACGGCATCGGCTTTGAGCTGATCCATGAACTCGACGACGGTGACGTGACCCACAACGCCTGCCAGATCGATGGCCGCTTCGACGCCGGAGTTACCACCGCCGATGACGGCGACCCGCTTACCTTTGAAGAGCGGGCCATCGCAGTGCGGGCAGTAGGCAACACCACGATTGCGATACTCGGCTTCGCCCGGCACGTTGACGTTGCGCCAGCGGGCGCCGGTGGCGAGGATCACTGTGCGCGAGCGCAGTGTGCCGCCATGACTCATCACAACTTCGACGAGATCGCCCGGCTTCGCGGCCGGGATCAATTTCTCGGCGCGCTGCAGATTCATGATATCGACGTCGTAGTGGCGCACGTGCGCCTCGAGATCGGCCGCAAATTTGGGGCCGTTGGTTTCGAGCACCGAGATGTAGTTCTCGATACCGAGCGTATCGTTGGTCTGCCCGCCGAAGCGCTCGGCCGCAATGCCGGTACGCAAGCCTTTGCGCGCGGCATACACCGCAGCTGCTGCGCCAGCGGGGCCACCACCGACGATGAGGACGTCGAAGGGCTCTTTGGCGTCGATTTTGGCGCGCTCTTTTTCGGCGCTGCCGTTATCCAGTTTGGCGAGAATTTCTTCGAGGGTCATACGACCTGAGCCAAAGAGTTCGCCGTTCAAGAAAACCATCGGCACTGCCATGATCTGGCGCGCCGTGACTTCATCTTGATAGAGACCACCGTCGATGACGACGGTCTCGATCTTCGGGTTGAGGACCGACATCAATGTCAGCGCCTGCACGACATCAGGGCAGTTGTGGCACGACAAAGACATGAAAACTTCGAACCGCAGTGAATCTTGCAGGCTCTTGATCGTGTCGATGCTGGCCTGTTCGACCTTGGGCGGATGACCGCCACTCCACAACAGCGCGAGCACCAACGAGGTGAACTCGTGACCGAGCGGCACGGCAGCAAAATGCAGCGACGTGTCGGCGCCGGCTCGTCGAATCTGGAACGACGGGCGACGCGTTTGTTGACCGTCCAGCCTGACCGACACTTTGTCGGTCAGGCTGGCGATCGTCTCGAGCAGAGCTCGCATTTCTTGCGAGCCCTGCGACTCATCGAGAGAAGCGATGAGCTCGACGGGTTGGACGATCTTCGTGAGATACGCCCGTAACTGAGATTGGAGAGTTTCGTCGAGCATCACGTTTCTTCCGATGAGCGGTGGGGGTTACTTAGATCTTGCCCACGAGGTCGAGCGACGGCTTCAAGGTCTCCGCACCCGGAGTCCACTTGGCCGGGCAAACCTGACCCGGGTTCTTGGCAACGTACTGCGCGGCCTGGACCTTACGCAGCAGTTCCTTGGCATCACGGCCGATACCGTTGTCGTGGATCTCGCACAGCTTGATCACGCCTTCCGGGTTGATCACGAAGGTGCCGCGCAGCGCGAGGCCTTCTTCTTCGATCATCACGCCGAAGTTACGGGTGATGGTGCCGGTCGGATCGCCGACGAGCGGGTACTGAACCTTGCTGATCGTGTCCGAGGTGTCGTGCCACGCCTTGTGCGTGAAATGCGTGTCGGTCGAAACGCCGTAGATCTCGACGCCGAGCGATTTGAAGGTGTCGTAGTTGTCGGCGAGGTCACCGAGCTCCGTCGGGCAGACGAAGGTGAAGTCGGCCGGGTAGAAGAAAATCACGGACCACTTGCCCTTGAGCGACTGGTCGGTGACTTCCACGAACTTGCCATTGTGATAAGCCTGAGCTTTGAACGGCTGAACGGCGGTGTTGATGAGGGACATGTGACTTCCTATCGATAGTTGAGGGGGTTGCAACGCGCCACACCCTGCGGCGCGGGGCGAATGATGGGTCGGAAATTAGAATTAGTCCAATCGACAGAACGGATCCGATTCATAGATGCTGTCTATCGGTAGCCCCAATTGGCCAGTCGCGTATATTTATCTCCATGAATACCAAGCAATTGACAGCCGTTTTGGGATTGGCGCTCGCAGGGCTCGTGGTGGCAACGGCGGCCGTGGCAGGCGACAAGATGAGCGCGACCGAGCCCGCGCAGGGTCGGGTCATCGAGTCTGCTGATGCCTTTGCGGTGCTATCGACCCGCCAGCGGGTTGAGCCTGAGAACCGCATGGTTCGAGAGCGCCTGGAAACCTTGCTGCCGCGCTTGATGGCGGAGACCGAGCTCGACATGTGGCTCGTGATCAATCGCGAGTACGCGGAAGATCCGGTGTATTTCAGCTTGGTGCCCCAGCCGAGCTTCGCGGCGCGTCGCACGACCATGCTCGTGTTCCATCGCAAAGACGATGGCACGGTGGATCGTTTGTCCGTCAATCGCTACCCGCTTGGTGAGCCCTATCAATCGGCCTGGGCGGGTGGCGATCTCGATGCGCAGTGGAAGGCGCTCGGTGAACTCATCGTCAGCCGCAACCCGAAGCGGATCGGTATCAATGTTTCGCGCGAGTGGCCGGTTGCCGATGGGTTAACCGCGGCTCTGCACGATCGATTGCGCGAAGTGCTGCCGAGCGAGTTTGCTGCGCGACTTGCTCCGGCGGAATCTTTGGTTATCCGCTGGCTTGAGACCCGCAGCGAGTCTGAGCTTGAGGTCTATCCTCATATCGTGGGTATCGCGCGCGGGGTGATCGCCGAAGCCTTCAGCTCTCGAGTGATCACCCCCGGCGTGACGAGCACGCAGGATGTGGCTTGGTTCATTCGTCAACGCTTCGAGAGTCTCGGCTTGCCGATTTGGTTTTTCCCCGATGTGAATCGTCAGCGCCAAGGCGTGCCTTGCGAGGCCGATGCGCCATTTTGTGGTGGCAGCGGCGTGATCGAGCCGGGCGATGTGCTGCATACCGATGTGGGTATCTGTTATCTCAAGCTCTGCACGGATACGCAGGAGATGGGCTATGTGCCGCGCCTTGGCGAGCTCGACGTTCCGGCCGGGCTGCAAGCGGCGATGCAGACCGGCAATCGGTGGCAAGATCTTTTGACGGGTAACTTCGTCACGGGGCGCACGGGCAATGAGGTGCTGGCGCGCACGCGAGCGGCTGCTCAAAAAGCGGGTATCAACTCAAGCGTTTATACGCACGCGCTTGGCATGTTCGGCCATGCGCCGGGCCCGACGATCGGCATGTGGGATAACCAAGGCCCGACGGCGGTGCAGGGTGATTGGCCCTTGTATGCCAGCACGGTCTACGCGATCGAAGGAAATATCAAACAGACCGTTCCCGAGTGGGGTGGCCAGCTCGTGCAAATGAAGCTTGAGCAGAGCGCGCTTTTCGATGGCGAGCGAGTGATTTATTTGGCCGGTCGCCAGACTCGCTGGCACGTGGTTCGTTGATCAGCGACAGCGAATTCATGCGCGAAGCGCTGCAGCTCGCGCAAGCGGCGGCGCTTGCTGGCGAAGTGCCGGTGGGTGCGATCGTCGTGCAGGGCGAGCGCGTGATCGGCCGTGGATCGAATCGTCCTATCGGTGGTTGTGATCCAACAGCGCATGCTGAGATCGTCGCCTTACGCGACGCAGCAAAACATTTGGGCGACTATCGCTTGGGCGGTACGACGCTCTACGTCACGCTCGAACCTTGCATCATGTGTGCAGCGGCAGTGGTTCACGCACGCGTCGATCGCGTGGTGTTCGGCGCATGGGATCCGAAAGCCGGTGGAGCAGGCAGCATTACCGATGTTTTCAATATCCGCGAGTTGAATCACCGAGTAGACGTGTTCGGTGGCGTTCTTGCCGAGGAATGCGGCGCGCTACTGTCGGATTTTTTCCGCGCTCGCCGTCAGTGAAATCTCACGATCTTCAATGATTTCCAGATACTGCTGCACTCGATCGACCAGCAGTCGGGTCTCCCAGCCGCGCGCATAGCCGTTCTTCACCTGCAGATACCAAAATTCGTCTGAGAGCAAAGTGAGTCGCTCGCGTACATCGATCCAGCGATCGGCATTTCCGCCTTGGCGAGCCGTCAGCACGCGCGCATCCTCAAGATGCCCGTAGCCCATGTTATAGGCGGCGACAGCCATCCACGTACGATCCGGTTCGCGAATCCGAGCCGGGATCGTTTCACGTAGCTGCGCGAGGTATCGCGCTCCAGCCAAGATGCTTTGCGCTGCGTCGTAAGGGTCGGTGACGCCGAGCGAACGGGCCGTACGCGGCATCAGCATCATCAGTCCCTGCGCACCGAAGGGGCTGCGCGCCTTCGGGTTCCATTGTGACTCCTGATATCCAAGCGCTGCGATGAGTGACCAATCGAGATTCGTTTCGGCGCTCGCGCTTTCGAAGAGCTTGCGATACAGCGGCAGCTTTACTTCGAGGTCGACGAGAAGTTGATCCGCATAGGTATCTGGCAAGGTACTCGGATCGATCTCGGCTGCCGGATTCGGAATACGTTTCTTGGCGCGCTGCTCGACTAGGAATCGATTGACCTCCGTCAGTAAATCTCGCCCGTCCTTACGCACCATCCAGTACAGCGGTCGGCGCGCATCGATGCCGAAGGCAACATCCAGTGAGGGATAGCGCGAGCGCAAATTGGCGTATTCGAAGCCATCGATCAAAGTCACCTCGGCACGCCCTGATGCCACGATGTCGAGCGGATCGCGGCCGAGATTTTTCGGCAATTCCGTCAATTCGTAGGCTGCTCGCTCGAGCGCCGAGAGTGATTGCAGGTAATTCCAAGCGGCGCTGTCCTCGAGTACGACCGCATCGAGCTCCTTCAGTTGGGTTGTGGTCTTCGGTCGCGGCTGGCCGCGACGATAAACCCAGAATAACGGCGATTCGGCATAGACCTCGGACGGCAATGCCACGCCGCGCCACTGGCTGCTCCAACTCAAGCGGGAGGCCGCAATGTCGGCGCGTCGATTCATGATGGCGTCGCGCAATTCGGCGCGGTCGGCGACGACCACAACCGCGAGCTTCACGCCGAGCTGTTCGGCGAATCGCGAGGCAAGTTCGTATTCGGCTCCCTCCGGGCCCTCAAGTCCTAGGTAGTAGGTGGTGGGGGAGTTGAACATCGCGACGCGCAGCTCGCCTCGACTGCGGATCTCCTCGAGCGCACCCGTGCGCCAGCCCCCACATCCGGTGAGGATGAGGAAAAGCGCTCCCAGAATGATAAGGAGGGGGGTGGTTACTGTCCCGCGGGGGTTCATGTCGGTTAGAATAGCCGGCTCCGGAGAGGTACCGAAGTGGTCATAACGGCGCCGACTCGAAATCGGATGGTCGGTTAATCCCGGCACGTGAGTTCGAATCTCACCCTCTCCGCCACTTTCTGATCGTTCAGCATGCCCTCTAGCCACATCTACAAAGTCATGTTCGTCAACCAGGGCAAGGTCTACGAGGTCTTCGCCCGCAAGGTATCGCATGGGAGCATGTTCGGTTTCGTCGAAATCGAAGAGCTCGTGTTCGGTGAGCGCTCGACGGTGGTGCTCGACCCGGGCGAGGAACGCATCAAATCCGAATTCGAGGGCGTCAAGCGCAGCTACATCCCGATGCATTCGGTATTGCGCATCGACGAGGTGAAAAAGCAGGGCGTGAGCAAGATCAGTGCCTACGAAGGCTCGAACGTCGCGCAATTCCCCATGCCGGTCTACTCGCCACCCGCGGGTGACGGCTCAAAGAAATAGGCCTTCACCCGGCATGCTATTCCGCGGTTCCTCCGCGCTCTCCGGTTTCCGCACCCAAAAATTGCTAGCCGGCTTGCGGCTGCCAATATTGCGCAGTGTTGCAGCGCGCTGGGTTCATCTGGTTGATGTCACGACCGAACTGACGGCTGAGGATACGCGTCGCCTTGAGGCGCTTTTGACCTACGGGCCGCGAGATATCGGTAGCGATACTGCTGATCACTCGGTGCAGGTAGAGTCTTTTTGGGTGTTTCCGCGTCCCGGGACGATCTCGCCGTGGGCAAGTAAGGCCACCGACATCGCGCATGTGTGCGGACTCTCGAGCGTGCGGCGTATCGAACGCGGCATCGAGTTTCGCTTCGTGGGTGAGCGTGCGCTGACCGATGCCGAGCGTGCGGTCGTGATCGCCGCGATCCATGATCGGATGACCGAGACGGTGTTCGCGGATGTGTCGCAGGCTAACGCCTTGTTCGTTACTGAAGCGCCGCGCCCGCTCGTTCGTGTTCCGTTGCGCGGGGATCGCAACGCCTTGGTGACGGCGAACCGCGAGCTCGGTCTCGCACTGTCGGACGACGAGATCGACTATTTGCTCGACGCATTCGCCAAGCTCGGGCGCGAGCCGACTGATGTCGAGCTCATGATGTTTGCGCAAGCAAACTCCGAGCATTGTCGCCACAAGATTTTCAACGCGGACTTCATCATCGATGGTGAGCCGCGGCGCAAGTCGCTCTTCGCGATGATTCGCAATACGCATGCCAAAGCGCCGCAAGGTGTGTTGAGCGCCTATCGTGATAATGCGGCCGTGATCGAGGGTGCGCCGGCAGGACGTCGTTGGTTCGTCGATCCGTCGACGGGCGTTTATCGTGCACATGTCGAGCCCATCGATATTTTGATGAAGGTCGAGACGCACAACCACCCGACAGCGATTTCGCCGTTCCCCGGCGCTTCGACCGGATCCGGTGGTGAGATTCGCGACGAGGGCGCGACCGGCATTGGCGCCAAGCCCAAGGCGGGGCTCGTCGGTTTTTCGGTTTCGCATTTGCGTATTCCGGGTTTTGAGCAACCCTGGGAGCAGCTCCCGGGTCAGCCGGCGATCGGCAAGCCAGAACGCATCGCCTCGGCGCTCGACATCATGATCGAGGGTCCACTCGGCGCTGCGGCATTCAACAATGAATTCGGGCGCCCTGGAATTTGTGGCTATTTTCGCAACTTCGAATTGCATGCCGCCGGTGATCCACCGACGCGTCATCGCGGTTATCACAAGCCCATCATGATCGCAGGCGGCCTCGGTAACGTGCGCCGTGATCATGTCGAGAAGCGCGACTGCCCGGTGGGCGCGAAGGTCGTCGTCTTGGGTGGTCCCTCGATGCTGATCGGGCTCGGTGGCGGTGCGGCCTCGTCGGTGGGTGCGGGCACTTCGTCCGCGGATCTCGATTTCGCTTCGGTGCAGCGCGGTAACCCCGAGATGCAGCGCCGCGCGCAGGAAGTCATCGATCGCTGTTGGGCTGAAGGCGCAGCGAATCCGATTTTATTGATCCACGATGTGGGCGCGGGTGGGCTTTCGAATGCTGTGCCGGAGGCGGTCTCGCATAGCAATCGAGGCGCTCTCATCGAGTTGCGGGCGATTCTTTCGGACGAGCCCGGCATGTCGCCGATGGAGTTGTGGTGCAATGAGTCGCAGGAGCGCTACGTGCTCATCGTCGCGGCCGATCGCATCGCCGACTTTGAAAAGTTGTGTACTCGCGAGCGTTGCCCCTTTGCAGTGATTGGTACGCTGACCGATGACGGTCAGCTACGAGTCGTTGATTCGTTGCTGAACGAGACGCCAGTCGATATGCCCCTCGACGTGTTGCTCGGCAAAACGCCAAAGATGTTGCGTGATGTCGCGACCGTGCCGCCAGCGGCCGTACCGTTCGGGCTCGCGACGCTGGATGTGCGTGAAGCACTGCGTCGCGTGCTGCGATTCCCGGCCGTTGCCGACAAGACCTTCCTCATCACCATCGGTGACCGCACGGTCGGCGGCATGATTTCGCGCGACCAAATGGTGGGTCCGTGGCAGGTGCCCGTCGCCGATTGCGGCGTCACCATCGCCGATTATTTTGGTGTCGAAGGTGAGGCGATGGCGATGGGTGAGCGGACCCCCGTCGCGATTCTCGACTCTGGCGCTGCCGCGCGACTCGCTGTCGGTGAGGCCATCACCAACATTCTCGCGGCGGATATACGTCGATTGAGCGACATCCGTATGTCGGCGAACTGGATGGCGGCCTGCGGCGAGCCCGGTGAGGACGCCAAGCTCTACGAAGCGGTAAAGGCAATCGGCGAAGAACTTTGCCCCGCACTCGGTATCGCGATTCCGGTGGGTAAAGATTCACTGTCGATGCGCACGGCGTGGCAAGACGAGTCTGGCAATCAGAAGTCGGTTGTCGCGCCGGTGTCTTTGATCATCTCGGCATTCGCGCCGGTCGCCGATGTGCGCCGTTGTTGGACGCCCGAGTTGCGACGCGACTGCGGCCCGACCGCCCTGATCTACATCGATTTGGGTGAAGC
>JBMTZD010000050.1:0-15233 GCA_049455235.1 Steroidobacteraceae bacterium | reverse complement strand
CGATGGCGCGTGTGAGAGGTGTCACGGCGATACAGACTTCGGGTGGGGGTTAGCGATCAAGTGCCAATGATACCGGGTTGGGCGCAACCGAATTTTGTAGGCCGGCGATGGAATTGAGATAGCGGAGTAGTTGCTGCAGCGCGGTTAGATTCAGACGATAGATTCGATCGCGGCCCTGACGCTGCTCGCTGATCAGTCCGGCTTGGCGTAGTTGCCGCAGGTGAAACGAGAGCGTGTTGGCTGGTAACTGCAGGGTCGTCGCCATTTGGGAGGGGCGTGCGCCCGCCGAGCCAACCTCACCCAGCAGGCGAAGAACAGCCAGTCGGTTCGGCTGTGAAAGACCATTAAAGGCTTCGGCTGCCTGATATAGTTCCATAGTTCCAAGTATATAGAAATATTAGTTTCCCGACCGAGCTATGAGCGGGACTCGCGAGGGCTACAAATACGAATTGTGGCGCCGACTTAAGAATGACGGCTCTGCGCCTTTGCTAGCATCCGATAGTTCCGTTTTGGAGATTCCCCTTGTTCGCGATCATCGGCCTCGTGGTTCTGTTTGCCTGCGTGTTCGGAGGGTACGTCTTGGCGGGCGGCAAGATGGCCCCCATCCTCAAGGCCCTCCCATTCGAAATGCTGATCATCGGTGGCGCTGGCGTGGGTGCGATGGTGATCTCGAACAGCCTCGATGTGCTGAAGGGTGTCGGCGCCGGAATCGGCAAGGTTTTCGGCGGCCCTAAATTCCATAAGCAAGAGTACATGGACACGATCTTTCTGGTCGTGAAGCTATTCAAAGTATTCAAGGCCGAGGGGGCGGTGGCGCTGGAGTCGCACATCGAAAACCCCGAAGCAAGTTCGATCTTCGGCGAATATCCGAAGCTTCTTAAAGATCACTCGTTGATCAATATGATCGCCGATACGATCCGCTTACTCGTGACCTCGAATCAACCGCCGAAACCTGAGGCTGTCGAGGACGTGCTCAACCTCGCGATCAAGACGCACCATCATAATGAGATGAAGCCAGCCGAAGCGCTGGCTGCACTCTCAGGTGCGCTGCCCGCGCTCGGTATCGTGGCTTGCGTTCTCGGTGTCGTGAAAACCATGGCGGCGATCGACCAACCACCACCCGTGCTCGGCGCGCTGGTCGGTGCCGCACTCGTTGGAACCTTCCTCGGCGTTTTCTTGGCCTACGGCATCGTCGAGCCGATGGCGACTCGTCTAAAACAGGTCATCGATGAAGACGGCGAGATCTATCATGTCGCGAAGCACGCTCTGATCGGACATTTGCAGGGCTATCCCGTTCCTTTGATCATCGAGAGCGCGCGAGCCGCAATCAGCCACCACTCTCAGCCGACCTTTGCGGAGGTGTTCGATGGCCTCCGCGGCAAGTAGCCCGCCGGCGGACGCAACGATGCCGCCAGCGGACGAGGCCGTTCAACAGCCCGCGGCAGAACAAGCGCCTGCGACAGACCAGACCGCAGCCGAGGCGGCTGCGCAACTGCCGCCGATCATCATCAAGAAGGTGATAGCCGATGGTCACGCGGGCGGTCACGGTGGCGCCTGGAAAATTGCTCTGGCCGACATGATGACCGCCATGATGGCGTTTTTCTTGTTGATGTGGATTCTCGGCGCAACCGATGCCGATCAACGCAAAAGCATCGCCGAGTATTTCAAGCCTACCTCGGTCGTGACGATGTCCGATAAATCGGGCGGATCGACAGGATTCTTTGGCGGCATGTCGGTCATTGATCCGAAAGCATTGCCAGCTCAACTGACGCAGACGGGTTTGATGCAAGTGCAGGCGCCGGGTCGCGAAGAAGAGGAGAGCACGCATCCGGATGAGGCTCTGCCTGAGGGGTTGAGCGAGGAGGAGCGCAAGAAGATTGCTGCCGAACAGGACGAAGCACAGTTTGAGGCGCTGCAGGAGAAGCTCGCGCAGCAAATCGAAAGTGATCCGAACACAGCAGATCTCATGACACTTGTCAGTTTCGTCAAAGAGAAGGAAGGGCTGCGAATCGAGATTCTCGATGACGCCGGGTTTTCGATGTTTACCTCCGGCACGAACGCAATGGATCCACAGGCGCGCGCACTGATGCAGAAAGTTGGCGAAAGTCTAAAAGGCATCGCCAACGAAGTGGCCGTTCGCGGCCATACCGATGGCTATCAGTTCAAGGGCTCAGGCAATAACAACTGGAGTCTGTCGGCTAACCGAGCGGATGCGACTCGCCAATTGTTGAACTCCATGGGGGTGGACGAGTCGCGCTTTGCCAGAATCGAGGGCGTAGCGGATTCACAACCCGTGAATCCCGCCGATCCTTATGATCCGAAAAACCGTCGTATCAGCGTCACTGTTCTGTACCGCGACGCCAATCAGATTCCAACACGTTAATCATGAAACGTCGCGCGATCTTCAAGCTTGCCATGGTTGCCTTGACGCTGTCCGTCGCTCTGCCAGATGTGGTGTACGCGCAGTTTTTAGATGGCTTCGGTCATTTTCAAAAAGGGGAGTTCTGCGAGGCACGTGAAGCGTGGCTCAGCGATGAGCCAGATGGCGACTCCTCCTCGGCTTTCGGAATTGCGGAGACCTATGCCCGCGGTCTTTGTGTCGCGGAAGATCAGATTGAGGCGAGCCGTTGGTATTTGACGGCAGCATTGCGCGGCTTTTCGCGCGGGCGCGCGGAGATGGGCATTCGATACGCCTACGGAAAAGGCGTCGAGCCGAATGCTTATAAGTCTTATGTTTGGCTGTCGATCGCGCGTTTAACAGCGGCGAAATGGGAAACGGACTTCCGTGAAAGTCTGGTCGCTAATATCAATTTGATGCGTCGCACTTTGACGCCCGCCGAATTAGCCAAGGCTGAAAAAGTCATCGTGCAGTATCGGCGAACCTATGAGTTGCCGCGCGAATTTGAAATTCGTTGATCGTTATCAACGTCCGAAACGCGCAATGACAAAAGTGCAAACGGGAAAGCTCGCATCCTCGCCGTTAACGACAGCCCACTGACTTGCTCTTCCCCACGCGAGTGCCGCCTCATTGAGCATCGCGAGCGGCGACGGGTCGGCAATCTCGACCGTCTTCTCTGCCGACGCTGAGGGTGCACAGACTTTCAAACCCACCGAGTCGGATTTTAGATTCTGCCAATCGGACGATTTCATGAATTCCGATACAGGCTGGAAGGGCGCTATACGCTGTACCCGCGCTACCGGTGCGAAGTCAGGCGCGTGAGTTAACGCCGACGTATTAGCCGCCTCAACGGTTTGCGATGGCGCGACCTCTACGCGAGCTTCGACAGTGGATGTCGACGTTGGTCCCTCATCGGCTCCGGTAGGCTCGGGCGGTGAAGGCATCGCGATGGGTGGCGTCGTAGTGGCTAGTGTGGAGCAACCGGATAGGCCGATGAAGCTGAGTGCGAGCGCGGCGAGTGTGCAGCGTTGTGCCTTAATTACCACGACAGGCGATACTAGCACGGTGATTACACAGTCCGAGTTTCGATTGTGGCGACCGAGCGGAGGATTGGCTTGGCATTGGCGGGCGTGGCGAGCAGCGTCGCGCTATCGCCCTTTTCGAGAAGCGGTCAGAGACTGGTTATCTGCTTGGGAGCCGCCATGCAGACGTCTGATTTTGGTTGGCCCGAGTGCGGCATGGACCTTGCCAAGTTTATGGTTGTCGACATTCGACGAGATCATGGCGATTGATTTAGATCCACTCGCGCCATGGCTGTTCAGATGGAACCACCGACATCATCTCGGTTCACAGCGCGGTATTACTTGGTTTCGCGATGATCTTGTGAATGAGTTACCTCGGCAGTTAGCCGCATGGCCCGATGCGGCTGTCTTATTTTGCAACGTGTTAGGTCAACTCGCTCTCGAGCGCGATGATCATGAGGAAGTCTTAGCGATGTTGCCCAATTTGCTGCGTCAGCAGCACTGGGCGAGCTTTCATGATTGCTATACGGGCAATGTATCGATGCGCGACTTTATGTCGCTGGCCCCGTTCAGTCTCGGACGACGCATGGCTGCGTCCGATCTGCAGGAATTGGGCTTAGCCGGTGAGTGGCGAGATCATGGAACCGGTGAGGTGTTTCCTAAGCGACATGCAAGACGATACTTTCCGTGGTGGATCCAAGAAGACAAACTGCACTGGATCGAAGCGGCGACGGTGGTTCCTCAAAGATAAGTTCCCGGCAACGTGATGGCTCTGCCGCCCGTGCCCAGCTTGAACCTCGAGATTCCGGGTAGGCTTTGTGTGTTAATTACACCGAGATCGAGCGCTGTCACGCCGCGTTCGCGCAGGGCGCTGATGGAGCGCCACAATAATAAATTGTGTAGATTAGATTTTTTGGCAATCTCGTTAGCCCAGCCTATGTGATAGGTCGCGCGATCGGCGTGTAAGACGAAGAGCATCGCTGCTTGCATGTCATTTCTTTGATTTGCCCTAGCGATAATAAAAGCGGGCTGATTCGTGCCCGAAAATTCAACATAGCGTTCTATTAGGGCAACAGGCAGACCCGTGAATTTGCGCGTACGTCGTTGTTCGTCTTCCAATCTAAGCAGGCTGCGTAAACCCGATATGCTGCTGCCCACGCTAACATCGCCGCGCCAGTGACGCTCGGCATGACTTAGACGATTTCGCCAACGCGTCTCCATCGAAGCGCGGAGTTCTTCATTCGAGTGCTTAAGATCAATCACTACTGTCGAGAGGCCAGTCATCACCTTACGAAAGTGCGCGTACTCTTCGAGAGCCCCGACCGAGCTATCGTCGAACTCCGGAGTGAACGTCGTGACATACAAAAGGCTATTGCGTAAGGCGGCGCGAATGGCGAGCAGACACTGCCGCCGCAACTCGGCATCTTCTCGTGCGCGAATGCTCCAAGTGGGGCCGCGCGAACACGACGCAAATCCGAGATAGCCTAAAAAACGACGTTCAAGAATCTGCGCCGTCGCGATCGTCTCGCCGCGATCGTTCGATGCACGTATACGACGAACTATGGAGCCGAGCGAGCGCATGGCTTCGCCGTAAGCCCAAGCTTGCTCCCACGCACCGTGGCTTGCGTGATGGAACTCTTCCCACTGCTTTTGGTTAGGCTCGTCGATGACGACGCTGATGTTGTAAGGTGATGCCATGTCCAAACCGGTCAAGGGTGTCGACGTCGGCAAGCCGCGGATCACCGCCTGGGGCTTATGGTACTTGTTCCTTTACCTCGGGGTACCGGTGATGTTGTTCGGCGCGCTCATCGATCTTGCGGTTCAGTTGTCGACTGGCTGGTGCGTTGGCCTATGGTGTTTAGCATGAAAGCAATCGTGACGCTGGTCTTAGCAATAAGTTTGCTCGCTGGTTGCTCCAAACAACCGCTGAGTTGTGATAACTCATCGGTCACCTCGCGCCTAGCTGAAATTCTCAAAGCGCGTACCGTCGACGAGTTTTCCTCCCAATGTTTGGGCGGTTACTGGCCTAAGTCCGAGTCGGTCGATTCGGCTTGTCACGTGGCGAGTGGCAAGCCGGACGAGGCCTGTCGAACGGCATGTCGCGAATTTTATGACAACAACGCCACGGTCACTGTCACGGCGCTTACGTTGCGTTTCCAGGACTCGACCACCGATGCGCTGTCTTGCCAAGCAGAAATCATCATTGATCTTGGCGCTCCCGGCGTTGACCCGATTGAGGCGACGGTGCCCTATCTTGCGCAGCCCGGGCCAGATGTTCCTCGAGTGGTTCTCGTCAGTCCCTAGAGAGCCAGAACGGTCATCGGGATCGGAACCTCTTAACGGCTTGATAAGTTGACCGATAGGATCCTCGCATGGGGGGAATTCGGATCGGCATTTGGGAGTTAGCGCCCGGCGTTCAGAGATCTCATTTCTATGCGCTGCTCGGCACCGCTTTTTTCTCGATTGGCTTACTGACGCTCGTTGGGAACCTTCGTCCCTACCTGTTCAACTCGATGCTCGGGATTCCCGATGACATTCAAGGTCGTGTTAGCGGCACGATGGATGTCATCAGCGAAATTCCAGCGCTCTTGTTATCCGGACTGGTCGGTGCGATGTCCGATCGCCTCGGCCGACGGATCATCTATGGCATGGGCTTCGCGATCCTAGCGTTAGGGTATCTGATATTTCCACTCGCACAGTTCAACTGGACCCTTTACGCGATGATTTTCATAACGGCCTGTGGGGCATCTTTGATCGCTGCCATGTTGTCTGCCGTGATAGCCGATTACCCGCAGGAAACCTCGCGCGGCAAGTTAGTGGGCATCTGTTTTTTTCTCAATGGGCTCGGCGTTGCCACGTTGGTCGGGCTCGCCGCGCAGTTACCCAAGCTCTATCTCGGCCAAGGCATGGATCCGATCGAAGCTGGTCGCGCTGCATATTGGACGGTAGCGGCAATCTGTCTCATCCCTATGGTGATCGTATTGAAGGGGTTGCCACGTCAGTCGCCCGGGCAGATCGGCGATCGCGAGCCGCTCCTCGCGACACTGCGAGTTGGGATTGATGCAGCAAAGGATCCGCGCGTGCGGTTGGCCTACGCCTCCGCTGCAGTATCGCGAGCCTCTTTGTCCATCATCAGCGCGTTTTTCTTTTTGTGGATGGTTCAGGTTGGCAAAGAGCAGGGCATGACACCGGCCGAGGCCTTATCTAAGGGCGGCGGAATTTTCGTAGCGATTCAAATCACGGCGACTTTTTGGGCCATGATCGTGATTGCCTTCATCGATCGCGTCGATCGAGTGCTCTTTATGACCGTTGCCTCAGCGCTGGCCTGCGGCAGTTATGTTTGGTTTGGTGTCGTTGACGATCCCTTTCAGCCGGCGATGTATGTGGCAGCCGTCTTTTTGGGTGTCGGCGAGATGAGCGGCATTCTCGCTTCACAGGCTTTGGTGGGGCAGGTGGCGCCCGAGCGAGGTCGCGGTGCTGTGATCGGCGTTTTCACTTTGTGTGGCTCGCTCGGCATTTTCTTCGCGGCCATCGTGGGAGGCACGCTATTCGATGCGTGGCGCCCATCAGCACCTTATATCGTGATGGGCTGTGTCAGCGGGCTCTTATGTCTCTTCTCTTTCTATACGTGGCGACGTACCAATTAACCACGTAATTCGTAGATACACATATTCACTGCTGAGGCCAGATTCAAAGATTCGATCGTACGATCACCGGTAATCGTAAACGGTATCGTCTTCATCGACTCAATGATGGGATGCGGTAGGCCGCGCGCTTCGTTACCAAACAGATAACAGTCAAACTTCTTGAATGACTCGTTTCGAGTGCTTTCGCCTTGCATGTCGAGTCGGGCGATTCGCGCGTAACGCGCCGACAAAGATGCGATGTCTACATCTGTCTCGATGGGAACATGCCAATGAGCACCGAGACTCGCGCGCAGTACTTTGCCGTTATAGAGATCGACGCTATTGGCAGTCAGCAGGCAGCGAAATCCACCAAACCAGGCGAGACTACGCAAGATCGTCCCGAGATTTCCCGGATCCTGAATCTCAAAAAGACAAATCGCCGTCTCGTGTTGCTTGGGGTCGGAAGACGTCACCGGCAGTATCGGCGCGACGGCGACGATGCCCTGCGGCGATTCGGTTTCGGTCAGTTCTGCCATCTGCTTGCTCGAGATCACTTTGACTGCGAGCGTGGTATCGATCGGAGGATGATCTTCGCTAATGTAAATCGTGCTTGCGCGAAGACCGTGATGGGTTTTAGCTGCCTTGATGAGTTCGAGAACGAGATGCTCTCCCTCGATCAGGTAGTGACCGAACTGTTCTCGGTATTTTTTTTGATGCAGTTTCTTCAGATCGTCAAATTTCATTTTGCCGCACCGGTTATATCAGCAATCACCGCTTCGGCAACTTTGATGCCATCGACGCCAGCGGAGAGTATTCCGCCTGCGTAGCCAGCGCCCTCGCCACAGGGGTACAACCCTTTTGTATTGAGACTCTGCAGGGTTTGCGTGTCGCGCGTGATGCGTAGTGGTGACGAGGTTCTGCTTTCGATGCCAGTCAAAACAGCATCCTCCCGGTCGAAGCCCGCGATCTGTTTGCCGAATGCAGGCAAGGCCTCGCGGATGGCGTCGATAGCGTAGGCGGGAAGCGCAAGGCTGAGGTCGCCGAGCGTAACGCCCGGCTTATACGAGGGCTCGACGGAGCCAAGCTCCTTAGAAGGGACGTTGCAGATGAAGTCGCCGACGAGTTGACCTGGGGCGCAATAGTTACGGCCGCCGAGCTCGAAAGCTTGAGACTCGAGCTTTTCTTGTAGTTCCACCCCCGCGAGTGGCCCGCCGGGATAGTCCTGTTCGGGATCGATGCCAACGACGATCCCTGCGTTCGCATTTCGCTCGTTGCGTGAATATTGGCTCATGCCGTTAGTGACGACTCGACCGATTTCTGAGGTGGCCGCCACCACCGTTCCGCCGGGGCACATACAAAAGCTGTAGACCGATCGCCCATTCGATGCGTGATGAACGAGCTTGTAATCGGCTGCGCCTAACGCCGGGTGTCCGGCGTAACGTCCAAGACGCGCTTTATCTATCGTCGATTGTGGATGTTCGATGCGAAAGCCAATCGCGAAGGGCTTCGGTTCCATGAAAACGCCGCGGCGGTGCAGCATGCGAAACGAGTCGCGGGAGCTGTGACCGAGTGCGAGCACGACCTGCCGACTTGGAATGAGCTCACCGGATTCGAGCGTGACGCCTTGAACCTGTCCGGCATCGATCTCGATGTCGACCACTTTGCTCTCGAAGCGGACCTCGCCACCCAAAGCAATGATTTCCTGGCGCATCGTCGATACAACGCCCGTCAACCTAAAGGTGCCGATATGCGGTTTGCTGACATAGAGGATTTCCGCCGGTGCCCCAGCACGTACGAATTCCTCCATCACCTTGCGACCGAGAAATCGAGGATCCTTTATTTGACTGTAGAGCTTGCCGTCGGAGAACAAGCCGGCACCACCCTCACCAAACTGCACGTTCGACTCGGGCGTGAGTACGTTCTTACGCCAAAGACCCCAAGTGTCTTGCGTTCGTCGACGAACGTCTTTGCCACGTTCGAGGACGATAGGGCGATAGCCTTGCTGCGCCAAGATCAGCGCGGTGAATAGCCCACAGGGCCCGAAGCCGACGACGATCGGACGCTCCTTTAAGTGAGCCGGTGCAGTCGGCGGTGCTTTGTAGCGGGTGTCGGGTGCAATGCGAATGTTCGGGTCGCCGACGTGTCGACGTAGCACGCTGCTTTCATCTCGCACGGTGACATCGACGATGTAGACGAAACGAATGGCCTCATGCTTCTTGCGGGCGTCGTAGCTGCGCTTAAAGACGCTGAAATCGATTAGCGAATGAGCGTCGATACCGAGGCGCTTGAGAATGGCCGCCCGAAGTTCCTCCGGGGTGTTCTCGACGCTTTTATCGGCGAGAGGAAGCGGCAGCTCGGTTATACGGATCACACGCTATTTTAACGTTAATTTAATGTTGATATTTCGAACGCTGTCCGCCTCGCCATGTCATAAATCTCAATAAACGCGGTGTCACATGTCGACAGAGTCGAGTTCCGAGGCCTTTTCGAAGGGCGCATTGGTGTTAGCGCTGATTCAGGCGCTGGTGTTGTGGTGGCTGCATCAGTCGACCGTTAGCGGTGCGTGGCCGGCGACCCTTCCCGGCGGCTTGTTTGCCACCTATCTGGTGGCGATCTTCCTGCCCCTGACGCTTTTCGTTTTGTGGGCGCGTCGTCACGACTGGGCGCTATGGCAAGCAAGCAGTGTTTTAACCGCTTTTTTGGTGCTTGTCGGCTATCAGGCCTTTGCGGATCTTCCCGCGTCGTCTGGGAAGTTCCATCTGAGCGAAGATCGCATCGCAGGCTTTCTCGTACCATGGGTGATCGCCTGGCTCATCGCGCTGCCGATGCTACGGGCGCGTCTAGAGATCGGTCGTTGGCGTGCGCCCTATGCCGTGCTATTTCGCAGTGCTTGGCGCAGTTATCTGACGCTTGCCGAGTCGGCGCTATTCACGGGCGCCTTCTGGTTGCTTCTGGTTCTTTGGGCAGCGTTGTTCGAGACGCTAGGCAACGACTTCTTCAAAACGCTCTTTAATGATCCGCGTTTTATTTATCCCGCGACGACCCTCGCGTTTGCGACAGCAACTCAAATCATCGGCAGTAGCGATCGCTTCATTGACGGCGTACTCGATCAACTGCTCGGGCTGATGAAATGGTTACTTCCGCTCGCAGCTCTCATCGTGGTTGCCTTCTCTATCGCGTTGCTCCCCAAGTTACCTGCCTTGATCGGCAGCGGCGAGCGCATCATCGACAGTGCCATCCTTCTGGCATTGGTCGCTGCAACGCTGCTGCTCTTCAATGCAGCCTATCGCGAGGGGGATCTGGATCCGGGTTACGGGCGATGGTTACAGCAGGCCTTGCGAGTGGTGCCGTCGCTCTTGGTATTGATTGCAATCACTGCCTTGTATTCGCTAGCTGTTCGACTGATGGAGTTGGGTCTCACGCCGTCTCGATACTGGGGGCTTGTGACGGCCATCTTTGCGCTGCTCTATACACTCGGCTATGCCTACGCCGGTCTGCGATCAGGTCCGTGGCTCGCTGCGATCAAGCAAGTGAATTTTGGCGTATCCGTCGTTTTGCTTGCAACACTGCTGCTCAGTTTAAGCCCCATTGCTGATCCGCTGCGCTTGAGTGTGGCGAGTCAACTCAAGCGGGCGCTGACTGCGTCGACGGCTGATGTTCGAGCGAGCGCGCTGCAATTTCTGCGATTCGATTCGAGCGAACGTGGTCGGGCGGCCCTCGACGCGCTCGCGCGAGGTGAAATCGTCGTTGCTGACCCCGCGATCGCGGCTATCGTGCGTGCAGCAGCTCAGCAGGTTGCAGAGCTGAAATCAAAGAAATCATCACCCAAAGCCGATCCAACGGCGACGCCGGCGCGCTTTGCGGCGTGGCGATCCACCTTGCAGGTTATACCCGCCGAAACACCGATCAGCCCCTCACTAGAGGAGGCGATTCGGCAGGAGTTTTCTATTTCGGCTTCGGTGCTTGACCCTGGCGGCAATGCGCCTGCTCCGCAGCTCGTCTTCGTCGATCTCGATGGAGACGCGGTGCCGGAGGCGGCTCTTTTAGCCGGAACCTTGCGCGGCACGCCGCAGCACCGTCGCGACTACCGCGTCTTTCGCGATCGGGATGGGGCGTGGTCGCGGTGGTCCGCTGGCACGTGGCGCTGAAAATTAGCGTATCGTTATCCCCCGGATGACGACTCGCGACTTCGACTACATCATCATCGGTGCCGGTTCGGCAGGATGCGTGCTTGCCAATCGCCTGACGGCGAGCGGTGAGCTTCGCGTCTTGCTGATCGAGGCGGGTGGTCGCGACATCAACCCATTCATCCACATGCCGGCGGGGATCTCGAAGCTCGTCGGTAACCCCCGGATCAATTGGGACTACTACACCGAACCCGAACCGCAGTTGCTGGGGCGGCGTTTATATTGGCCGCGAGGGCGGGTGCTCGGGGGCAGCAGTTCCATCAATGCGATGTGCTACATCCGCGGCGATGCGCGCGATTACGATGAGTGGGCCGCGCTTGGTGCTGATGGTTGGGACTATGAATCGGTGTTGCCGTATTTCCGCAAGGCGCAACGGCAAGCGCGCGGTGCGTCTCGATATCACGGGGTCGATGGTCCCCTCGGGGTCGAAGACCTGCGTTATCGAAATCCACTGTCGAGTGTGTTTCTCGATGCTGCTGTCGAGTGTGGTTACGTTCTCAACGACGACTTCAACGGCGCATCGCAAGCGGGCTTTGGCTTCTATCAAGTGACGCAATGGCAGGCGCGGCGCAGTAGTACCGCTGTGGCGTACTTACGCCCCGCTGCACAGCGCCGCAATTTGATCATCAGCACTCATTCGCAAGTTCAGCGAGTGCTGATCGAAGGTGAGCGTGCGGTCGGGGTTGAGTTCGCGCAGCGCGGGAAGATGCAGCGTGTTCGCGCCACCCGTGAGGTCTTGCTCTGTGGCGGCAGCGTTGCCTCACCGCAATTGTTGATGTGTTCGGGAATCGGTCCTGTCCAAGAGCTCGAAGCCTTGAACATCCCGGTGCGAGTCCCGGCGTCGGGCGTCGGTGCGAATCTCCAGGATCATCTCGACTATTGCGTATTGCAGAAGAGCACTAGCGCGAACACCTATGACTTTGGCGCCCTGCGTGAAGCGCTCGAAGGTTTGCGTTATTGGGTGACTGGCAGCGGGCCGGGGGCCTCTAACATTGCCGAGTGCGGTGGTTTCCTGCGCTCAAGCCGGGCAACGGACGAAAGGGCCGATTTACAGTTTCATTTTGTGCCGGCGCAACTAGACGACCACGGTCGCAACCGTTTGCCCGGGCACGGCTATACGTTGCATGCCTGTGTACTGAGGCCTCGTAGCCGGGGTCGAATCGCTTTGAGATCCGGCTCGATGGCCGATCCGCCGCGCATTTTCGCAAACTACTTGTCCGAGCCCGAAGATCTGCAGGGCTTGATCGAAGGCGTGCGACTCTCCCGAGAGATCTTTGCCGCCGCCTCCTTTAATCCCCATCGCGATGCCGAGCTTTATCCCGGAGCCGAACGTCAATCCGACTCGGAGCTGGCGCTTGCGATCCGCGAGAAGGCCGAGACGATTTACCACCCGGTCGGTACTTGTCGAATGGGGAGCGACCCGGAGTCGGTCGTTGATCCGGAACTAAAGGTTCGTGGAATCAAGGGGTTACGGGTCGTCGATGCCTCGGTGATGCCGCGTCTGATTGGCGGTAACACCAACGCCCCGACCATCATGATCGCCGAGCGTACGGCCGACTTGCTACTCGATTCAGTCGCCCGATAGCAGGAATTAGACGCAGTCTAATTCTGTGCTAGCATCGCTCGCCTCGCGATAAGCGATGTTTGGATTCAAGGAGAAGATTCCCATGCGCAACAACCCTGTGTCGTTGTTGGTTGCAGCGGCGCTTTCGTTGACGGCGGCCCTGTCGGGCCCCTCAGCGCAGGCGGCCGGCACCAGCAATATGTCCAACGAGTTCTGGTG
This sequence comes from Steroidobacteraceae bacterium, assembly GCA_049455235.1. Lineage (GTDB taxonomy): Bacteria > Pseudomonadota > Gammaproteobacteria > Steroidobacterales > Steroidobacteraceae > UBA964. The sequence continues at coordinate 2,217 of JBMTZD010000050.1, read as the reverse complement.
GCCCGAGAAGCTGGATCTGCGTCCGCTGCGTCAACACGCCGTCGAGTCGAACCCCTACGGTGAGAAGTTCGATTACGCCGCCGAGTTCAAGAAGTTGGACCTCAATGCCGTCAAGAAAGATATCGAAGCATTGATGACGAAGTCGCAGCCCTGGTGGCCGGCGGACTACGGTCACTACGGTCCCTTCTTCATTCGTATGGCTTGGCACAGTGCCGGTACCTATCGCTTGACCGACGGTCGCGGTGGTTCCGATGGTGGTCAGCTGCGTTTCGAGCCGCTCAACAGCTGGCCGGATAACGTGAACCTCGACAAGGCTCGTCGCCTGTTGTGGCCCGTGAAGCAGAAGTATGGTCGCAGCCTCTCATGGGGTGACCTGATGGTGTTGACCGGTAACGTTGCCCTCGAGTCGATGGGCTTCAAGACCTTCGGCTTTGCTGGCGGTCGTGCCGATGATTGGGAAGCGGATCTCGTCTATTGGGGTCCGGAGAACAAGTTCCTTGCAGACGAGCGTTATAGCGGTGATCGCAAATTGCAGAACCCGCTCGCTGCCGTGCAGATGGGTCTCATCTATGTGAATCCGGAAGGCCCGAACGGCAAGCCGGATCCGATTGCGGCCGCTCGCGACATTCGCGAGACCTTCGGTCGTATGGCGATGAACGACGAGGAGACCGTGGCGCTGATCGCCGGTGGTCACACTTTCGGTAAGGCGCACGGTGCGCGTAATCCGGAAGGTTGCCTTGGTGCCGAGCCGGCTGCGGCGGGCGTCGAAGAGCAGGGCCTCGGTTGGAAGAACAAGTGCGGCACTGGCAAGGGTGCGGACACGATCACGAGCGGCCTCGAGGGCGCATGGTCGGCCAACCCGATCGCTTGGACGACGCAGTACCTCGATAACCTCTTCACTTTCGAGTGGGAGCAGACTCGCAGCCCCGCGGGTGCGATTCAGTGGGTGCCGACAGACAAGAGCGCGTGGAGTCTCGTGCCCGATGCGCACGATAAGACCAAGCGTCATCCGCCGATCATGTTCACGACGGATCTCTCGCTGAAGTTCGATCCGGAGTATCGCAAGATCTCCGAGCGCTTCCGCAAGAACCCGGATCAGTACGCCGATGCTTTTGCGCGTGCTTGGTTCAAACTGACCCATCGCGACCTCGGACCTCGCACCCGTTACTTGGGTTCGATGGCGCCGACTGAAGTGTTGACCTGGCAGGATCCGATCCCGGCCGTCGATCACGAACTGATTAACGATCAGGACGTGGCTGCGCTCAAGGAAAAGATTCTGGCCTCGGGTCTGACGACTTCTGAGCTTGTCCGCACCGCGTGGTCATCGGCTGCTACCTTCCGCGGCACCGACATGCGCGGTGGTGCGAACGGCGCGCGTGTTCGCCTCGCTCCGCAAAAGGATTGGGAAGCCAACAATCCGAAGGAACTCGCCAAAGTTCTTGCGGCTTTGGAAGGGATCCAGAAGGAGTTCAACGCAGCCCAGAAGAAGGGCGGTAAGAAGGTCTCGTTGGCCGATCTCATCGTCCTCGGTGGTGCTGCCGCGATCGAACAAGCCGCGAAGAATGCGGGTAATAGCGTCACGGTGCCGTTTAAGCCGGGTCGTGCAGATGCGTCACAGGCGCAGACCGACGTGGCTTCGTTCAAGCCGTTGGAGCCGACGGCAGATGGTTTCCGTAACTACTACGTGAAGGGAACCTTCCTCTCGCCGGCCGACGCGTTGGTCGATCGCGCCAACTTGCTCACGCTCAGCGTCCCCGAAATGACGGTGTTGGTGGGTGGTCTTCGCGTGTTGAACGCGAATGCGGGTCAGGCTGCTCATGGCGTGTTCACGGATCGCCCGGGAACGCTTTCGAACGACTTCTTCGTCAATCTGCTCGACACCTCGACCACGTGGTCGAAGTCGGCGCAGGGCGAAGGCGTCTACGAGGGTCGTCATGGTGATGCGATCAAGTGGACGGCAACGCCGGTGGATCTCGTGTTCGGGTCGAACTCCGAGCTGCGCGCGATCTCTGAGGTGTATGCGGTCAGCGACGGTAAGGATAAGTTCTTGCAGGACTTCGTCGCTGCTTGGGACAAGGTGATGAACCTGGATCGCTTCTGATCCTCCCGATACCTAGCGTAAAAAAGCGGCGGCACGGAAACGTGCCGCCGTTTTTTTTTGGCGCTGCTAAAAGTTCAGACCACTTCCTGCAGTAAGCCTGTATCGACGTCGTAGAT
>JBMTZD010000049.1:0-15413 GCA_049455235.1 Steroidobacteraceae bacterium | reverse complement strand
GACTTGGCAGGGTACGGGGAACGAACCGAGTGACTTCCCGGGTGCAACCAGTATTTTCGAGGGCATTCAAAATGCCCTGAGTCTGTCCGGTGGTAGCGCGGTCTTAGGCATGCCAGTCGATAGCACTCAAAAACTCGATGCATTGATCGTGGTGGTGGGTGAAGAGCCGTATGCGGAAGGCGAGGGAGATTTGCAGTCGCTCGAATACGCGGTCGACGCTGTCACGAAGCAAGCGATCGAAGCATCGCGTTCTCAGGGTGTGCCCGTCGTCACACTATTTGTCAGCGGACGACCGCGTCTCGTTAATCCGTTGATTAATCGATCCGACGCCTTCGTGGCGGCGTGGCTACCCGGCTCCGAGGGCGCGGGCGTTGCCGATGTCTTGATTGCTCGCCCTGACGGCAGCGTTAATGCCGACTTCCAAGGACGGCTTCCGTTCGAGTGGCCGCTCGACTACACCCTCGAAGAGTCTGATGAGGTGGAGGTTCGGCATCGTCCGCTGCCGATCGGTTGGGGGCTAACCTATGCCACCGAAACGTCTACCTCCGTCACGAGCTTGCCGGAGCCAGTCGCGCGGTCGAATGACGATAATCTCCAGCTACGAATTTTTGATCGACGGCCCGTGCCGCCGAATCAAATGTTCATTGGCGATCGCGGCAATTGGCGCGTACCGGTGACGGGGCCGGACGCGTCTTCCAGTGAAGGGATTGTGACAGTTCAGACCATTGACCGAGCACGTCAGGGAGACGCTAGGCAGCTAGATTGGAATGGCCGTGGTGAGGGCATCGTCTATTTCGAGACCACCACCCCTCGCGACCTGCGCGAATGGACTTCGAAGGGCTCTGCACTTGCGATGGATATCAAGGTGCTTCGGCCACCGACGCGCAGTACTTTCATGCGTAGTCACTGCGTCTATCCCTGCGGCGCTCAGGCGAATGTTACGCCGATCTTGCGCAAGGCGCCGCCCGATGAGTGGGTGCGCGTCTCGATCGACATGAGTTGCTTTGTGAAATCCGGCTTGGACCCGAGTAAAGTGACGACCATTCCGCTGCTCTCTACCAATGGTCAGCTGTCGATGTCGATTTCCAATATTCGATTGATCCCAGATGCGGCCCAAACAGCCACCATCTCGTGCGCAGATCGGTGATTGTCTGTGAGCGAGCGCGTTACTATCGAGGACGTCGCCGCCTTGGCACGGGTCTCCATCAAAACAGTTTCGCGCGTCATCAATGACGAACCGAATGTCAGCGCAGCGACCCGCGATAAAGTTGAGAAGGCTATCGCTCGATTGAAGTTTCGCCCAAGTCGTGCCGCCAAAAGTCTGGCGAGCCGGAAGGCGTTTACGATCAGTCTGCTATACGACAACCCTTGCGCACATTACATCGCGAACGTGCAAACCGGCGTGCTGGCCGAGTGCGAGAAGCAAGGCTACGACCTCATAGTCCACCCCCGCAGTTCACCGGGCTACGAGTTAGCGAGAGAGGTGATCTCGCTGTACCACCAAGCTCGTTTCGATGGGGTCATTTTGACGCCGCCACTGTGCGACAACGCGACCATTGTTGCAGCGCTCGCCGATGAGGGAATCCCGACTACATTGATCGCGCCGGGCACTCCAGCTCCGGTCTTCTCGAGCGTTGTGACAGATGATGAGCTAGCGTCGTTCGAGATGACTCGTCATCTCTTGAATCTTGGGCATCGACGAATCGCCTTCATCTCGGGGCACCCTGCGCATCTTGCTGTCCAACAGCGCACGGCTGGTTTTGTGCGCGCTATGCGGGAAGCAGGGGTGGTCGTCGCAGACGGCATGATCGCGACGGGTTTCAATTCATTCGCCTGCGGAGTGGAAGCCGGGAAAAAGCTGTTGGATTTTGATAGTCCGCCGACAGCCATTTTCGCAGCGAATGACGAAATGGCAGCCGGTGTCTTGACCATCGCATACGAGCGCCAACTAGCCGTGCCGGATGATTTGTCTCTGGTGGGATTTGACGATATTCCGCTGGCGACGCAACTGTGGCCGATGTTGACGACCGTTGGGCAACCCATCAAGACCATGGCCTCTCGAGCAACGGAAATGCTGTTGGATATTGTTTCCGGAAATATCGGCGATGAGAGTCCACGGTTAGAAAAAATTCCGTCCAGTTTGATTCATCGCCAATCGACTGCCATTCCACGGCCATCGTAAAAGATTTATGAGCATCGCAAAAAACAACGCCTTTCAGATGGCCCCATCTCCCACTCTCGAGAAGACCGACTCCAGTGTGGGCACTGTGTTGGTGGGTGATGTCGGAGGAACAAACGCGCGATTTGCGTTATATCGGTATCCGCTGGCAGCCCCTGCCAAGGGCGAGATCATCGACCGAGAGATCAGAAGCGTCAGTGATTATCTCGACTTCGACGACGCCATGGCCGCATACCTGCAAGGGCGCCAGTTGACGGGAGCCGACTTAAACGGCGCGAGTCTCGCAGTGGCCTCAGCAGTAGTGGGTCAGCAGGTGCAGTTCACGAACTCACCGTGGCGATTTTCGATTCCCGAGATTCAAAATCAATTTTGCTTTCGGCAGCTTCGTGTTCTAAACGATTTTGAAGCGTTGGGATTTTCGTTGGATGTCTTGCCTGAGAGCTCGTTGTCGATTGTTCAGAGCGGGCTGGGTTCGGAGAAGGGGACAGAAGTTGTCCTGGGGCCTGGCACTGGCTTGGGCGTTGCCGTTAGGCATTGTGATACGGGGATCATCATGCCAAGCGAAGGCGGTCACGTTTCATTCGCGCCGACCGATCAAGACGACAGAGAGCTGCTCGATTTCATTTCCAAAGATTTCTCGCGAGTGTCTTACGAGCGTATTCTGAGCGGCCCCGGAATCGAAAGACTGTATGCGTTCCAATCCGCGCGTCTTGGGCGCACAAGTGACTCAGGCAGCCCAGCTACGGCCGCCGATATCGTTCACCGTGCCAGCGTGGGCGGAGATGCTGCCGCCGATTGGGCGATCGACAGATTTCTTCGGGTGTTAGGGCACTTTGCCGGGGATGTTGTGTTGATGTTCGGTGGCTTCCGAGGGGTTTATCTCGCTGGCGGGATATTGCCCCGCATCGTGAGCAAGCTCACTTCAGGCGCATTCGTCGAGCGCTTTACCGAGAAGGGGCGTTTCTCTCCGCTAATGAAGAAAATCCCGATCGCGCTGATAACAGACGACACCGCATCGTTACGGGGCGCTGCCTCACGGCTGCTCGCGGACGCCTAGTCGCTCACGTTCACTTTTTAGCCACCCAGCGTTGAATCGTCGGGCGAATTCGTAAGAAACCGCGATACGCCACCTCCATCAACACGGCAACGCCGGGTAAGCGACCGACTCGTGCTAACCAGCGCCAATACGGCAAGCGTTCCCACAGGTCGATGAAAGCATGGGCGCCGCTCTCAAGACGGCCATCCGAATGTTGGACGTGAAATCGCGCAAGCAGCTGCTCCCGCGTCGAGTTTGCAGGCAGCGCTGTTGTGTGATCAGTGACATCGCAAAACTCGATCGGTCGAGCGGGCGTTAAGTCACGATAGAGATCGATTTCGCGTCGGCAAAGTGGGCAGGAGCCATCGTAGAGCACGACGAGAGAATCGGCGCCGACTGGGTTGGGCTCGCTCATAGTTGATGTGGTCTCAAGGTGGGAAGCGCACCTGCGGGGGGCAACGTAGGCTGCGATCCTGCCTGACTGTGCGCTCCTTGCCAAAGACGTCATACACGCAAATTTTCATTTTCGCATCTGCAGGGCGTTCTCCTTTGAGGTGCCCGACTACCTCTTTAGCGCGAAGCTTTTTCCTCTCTTCCGCGCTCATCTGGGCGAATACGGGGGTCGAGCTGGCGACGAACAGGGAACTCATCAAGATACCGAGTAGATAAATCTTCATCGGGAGAAGCCTCCAATCCAGCATGGCACTAGTCGGTACGCTACCGTGCCGTCAAAGAGGGTCAATGCGGTGCAGCCCGTAGCGATCAAAGATGGCGGTGCTTTACCCCAGCGTAGATAAGTTCGGTACTATCCCGCCATGACCCAACGACGGATCTGGGATATCTCGCAATTACTCCGCCGCGGCTTGCCTGTTTGGCCTGGCGATGTCGGCTTCGATTGGGAAGTTACAGGGTCAGTAGCAACCGGTTCGAGCGTCAATCTGCATCAACTGACACTCTCCACACAATCGGGCACACACGCCGAGTGCTCGCGCCATGTGCGTGACGATGCGATGGAGCTCGCGGCACTCGACCTGTCCGTGTTTATCGGCATTTGTGAATTGCGCGATGTAACAAGTGCAGAGTGTGTGAGTGACGAGGGCCTCGTTACTGCCGCTGTGCTCGAGCGTTTGCCTGCGCAGGTCGATCGTTTATTATTGAGAACTCTGAAAAGTCCCGATTGGACCCGATGGCCTACAGGTTTTCACGCGCTCGATCCGTTGCTGATCGACGCAGTGGCGGCTCGCGGTTGTCGCCTGATCGGCACAGACGCTCCCTCCGTTGACCCTGAAACCTGCAAGCAATTACGGTCCCACCATGCTTGTCATCGCGCGGGGATGGCGATTCTCGAAGGCGTCGTTCTAGATGGAATTCCCGAAGGGCGTTACGAACTGATCGCGCTGCCATTGCCGATCGCAGCTGTGGAGGCCACACCGATTCGCGCGGTGTTACGGGAAATTGTCTGATGTCCGTTATGACGAGAGATGATTGTATAGCGCGAGATAGAGACGATCCGCTTGCGCCACTCCGTGAGCGATTTCGATTGCCACCTAATACTGTTTATCTTGATGGCAACTCACTCGGTGCGTTGACGCTTTCTGCCGAGCGCCGCGTGATGACGGTGATGCACGAACAATGGGGAGTCGATCTAATTCGGAGCTGGAGTGATAACGGCTGGCTCGACTATCCCGCAAGACTGGGTGATCGCGTCGCACGCTTGTTGGGCGCAGCGCCCGGAGAAGTATTGGTTTGCGACTCGACTTCAGTCGATCTCTTCAAACTGGCATCGGCGGTGGCCGTGCAGCGTGGAGCTCGTCGAAAAATCGTCACGGAGCTTGGCAATTTTCCGACGGATCTTTACATCCTGCGCGGGCTTGCTCGGCTCGTTCCGGATCTTGAGGTCGTTGCTGTTCCGCGTGAAAGCGTGGCGACCGCGATCGATGAAGCGACGCTCCTCGTCGTGCTGACGCACGTTCACTATCGAACCGCCGAAATGTACGACTTGGAGGCGATGACCAAACACGCTCACTCGGTAGGGGCGCGTGTCATTTGGGATTTGTCTCATTCAACAGGAGCAGTGCCGCTCGACTTGAAGGGTGCTTGTGCCGACTTCGCTATCGGTTGTACCTATAAATATTTGAACGGTGGTCCAGGGGCGCCCGGATTCTTATATGTTCGGCGCGATTTGCAGGCTGCTCTCGAGCCCGTATTGAGCGGTTGGCTCGGGGATGCCCGGCCATTCGATTTTCTAGACGACTATGTGCCCGCAGCCGGTATCGATCGTCATCGCTGTGGCACGCCGCCAGTGTTGGCTTATGCCGCTTTGGAGGGTGCGCTCGATGTTTTTGATGAGGTCGATCTTGCTCAAATTCGTCGCAAGTCCATCGACTTGATGCAACTGTTCATCGATTTGGTTGAAGCGCTTCCGATGGCAAGCTCACTACAGCTCGTATCGCCTAGAAGTCCCGAGCAGCGTGGTAGTCACCTGTCGTTTGCGCATGCGAATGCCAGCGCCGTGATGCAACGATTAATCAAGCGAGGCGTGATCGGGGATTTTCGAGCGCCTGACTTGCTGCGCTTCGGCTTTACACCACTCTATCTGCGTTTCGTCGATGTCTGGGATGCCGCGCAAATTTTGGCGCAAGAGCTCGACTAAAGTTGCCAGATCAGAATGGCGATCAAGATTATTGCAAGTACCGCCCAGCCGATGGCATCAATGTAACGGCGTAGATGTGCCTCGATCGGCGGACCACCGAAGCGCACCAAGGCTGCTACCAAGAAGAATCGCGCGCCTCGTCCGATGAAAGAGCCGAGCACAAACGGTATGAGCCCCATCGAAGCAGCGCCTGCGGCAATCGTGAAGACCTTGTATGGAATCGGGGTGAAGCCCGCAGCAAAAATCGCCCAAAAGCCATAATCGGCGAACCACTGCTGCGCCGTTTCGAAGTGTCCGAGGTAACCGATTCGCTGTAGCCATGGCATGACAGCCTCAATCGCCACTTGACCGATGACATAGCCGAAAAGGCCTCCCAGCACCGAAGTCAGGGTGGTCAGGGCGGCTAAGTAGATCCATCGCTTTGGCTGCGCGAGGGTCATAGGCGCAAGCAGCACATCGGGCGGGATGGGGAAAAAGGACGATTCGCTGAAACTGACGACACCTAAATAGCGCGTGGCGTGTCTGTGGACGCTCCAGCTCAAAACCAGGTCGTACAACTTGCTGAAAACTTTCATTAGCGCGATTGTATCGATAACAAGAAGTACGGGGGTACGTCATGAAAAAGAGAAAAATCGGCACACCGGATGGCAACGCCACGCTCATGGCGGAGTTGAGTCGTCGCGGATTCTTACGAGGAGGGGCAGCGGGAGCGGTGGGTCTTGCTTTAGGCCCTACACCGATCGCGCACGCGGCCATGGGCAAGGGCAGTGATCGACTGTCGGTGAGCCAAGATGGTCGTTATGCGACGATGCCGCTCGTGAAAGACAACATCCGGCTCGGCGTGATGCAAACTCGAGTCCGACCGGTTGATCCGGCAAGTCCTGAGAAGGGGCGCCGCGAAAATCTCGATCACATGCTGAAGCTGATCACGAATGCTCAAGAGTGGAATCCGCCCTCGGACATCCTATTGTTTCATGAGTTTCCGATCACGGGCTTTAGCTACGACTGGAGTCGAAAAGATATTTTGCGTCTCTCGATCGATTTGCCGGGCGCCGAGACCGAAGAGCTCGGCAAGGCCGCCAAGAAATACAATTGCTATATCGTCTTTGGATCCTACGCTCGCGATAAAGATTGGCCTGGCCACGTTTTATCGATCACTACCATCATCGGGCCCGATGGGCAGATTGTCGATAAGCATTGGAAGGTGCGAAACATCATGGGCGTGTTTCGAATCGGACAATCGCCGATTGAGTTGATGACGAGCACGATCTATAACTGCCTTGATCGCTACATCGAGATGTATGGTGTTGATGCGGTCATACCGGTTACGCGTACACCGATCGGAAATATCTGCACGGGAGCTATGCAGCGCGAGCCAGAGCTTTTTCGGGCGATGGCTATGAAAGGTGGCGAGCTCTTTTTACGCACGGCGACCGGAAGTTTCATTCCCGCCGATATGCAAATGAACTCTGTCTACCACCGAGTTTATACCGCCGTCTGTAACAATGCGGTGTCACCCGGTAACCAGTTCTTTGAGGAGCCGGGCGGTGCAGGTGGCAGTGCCATCTATGACCCCTCTGGCGCTGCAATCGGCATGGCACGAAATGAGTTCGAGCAGTTAGTCGCCGCCAATATTCCAATCAAGTCGTTCCGTGCCAGCCACAAGCTTCCGGACTTTGCGTGGGATTTATATGCGCCTGTGTACTCGCAATACGTTCGCAAGTATCCGCCGAATAAGTTTGCTAATAAGTTGCCAGCGGATCTGCGCGAAGCGGGTGAGTGGCTTAACGATCCGCGCAACATCAACTGGTGAGGTGTTCGATGCGTTTGGTGATGGTTTCTATTCTGGTCAGTATTCTGTCGATTTCCTCTAGCGTGGTACGAGCGGATGATTCCTCCCTCCACGATCTGACGCGATTATTGGTTGGTGACTTTTTCTCCGCTGCGGATGGCGGCGTTAAAGAAGGTCGCCCGATCTACATGCGCGTTCGAGCCATTCAAGCACCGATGCCTAATCGAATTGCCTTGTATGCCGAGATGCGTCATGACGGGCCAGATGGAGAGCTGTACCGGCAGCGCGCCTATCTCTTTGATGCCGCGTCGACGGTTCCAATCGTGATGCAGGCACTGACGTTTGATGATCAGTCCGACGCCGCCGCGCTCGCCAATGATCCAAGCGCATGGGTCAATCAAAACTTAGTCACGAAACCGGCGTTGGTGGAGGGGTGTGATACGCGATGGATTCGTGACGGCGAGGGTTTCGTGGGTTCTGTTGATCCGGCAACCTGCATCATTACCGGTAAGCGCGGTGATCGACGCCGCATTGAGAGTAAGACGCTAATCACAACTCAATCTGTCGGCCAACTGGAGCGAGGCTACGATATCGATGGCAAGCTGCTGTTCGGTAACGCGGGCGGTGAGCTCTACATTTGGCCACGCGTAAGGTAGATCAGTCATGCAAATTCGAACGGCTATCATGGTTTTGCTCGGCGTTTCCGCGGTTGCTGGAGGTGCCTGGTATGTGAGTCTCGACGCTGAGACGCGCGGCATATTAAGGGCTTTGCCAACCAACTCCGACGTCTTGAGTTGGGAGCAGGATCAGCGTCACGCGGCTTTTCGCGCGATGGATCGCCTGCCGTTGCTCGCGAAAGCGGCAGTCATCACCCCGTCGTCTTCGCCGCGTTCTTTGTCTGCAGGTGAGACGCTCGACATCCCGGGTCTTGATCGATACATGCAGGAGCAGGGAACCGCCGGGCTCGTCATCATTCAAGACGGCAAGATTCGTCTCGAGCGCTATGGCCAGGATTTCGACTCGAAAGGTCGCTGGACGAGTTTCTCGGTCGCCAAGTCTTTTACTTCCACCTTGGTGGGCGCCGCGCTGCAAGATGGCTCGATTCGTAGTCTCGAAGATAAGGTCAGTGAATACATCCCTGATCTACGCGGATCCGCCTATGACGATGTCACGATTCGTCAGCTCTTGACGATGAGTTCGGGTGTTCGCTGGAACGAAGACTACGAAGATCCGCAAGCCGATGTCGCTCAGTTCAACAACACGAAACCGGACGAGGGTGTGGACGCCACCGTCAGCTATATGCGCAAGCTGCCGCGCGCCCATCCGCCGGGCGAACTTTGGCACTACAACACGGGCGAGACGAATCTGATCGGGGTGCTGGTCTCCTCCGCCACCGGCAAGCCGCTCGCTCAGTATCTGCAAGAGAAGATTTGGCAGCCTGCCGGCATGGAAGCGCAAGCGACGTGGCTGCAGGGCAAGACGGGGCATGAAATTGCGGGCTGTTGTCTGCAGGCTGCGACGCGAGACTTCGCGCGCTTCGGTCTCTTCGTACTCGATAACGGTGTAGCGAATGGTGTGCAGGTAGTGCCGACCGACTGGTTCTCTCAAGCGACGCGTAAACAAAAAGATATCGGCCAGCCGGGTCGTGGTTACGGGTTCCAGTGGTGGACTTACGATGACGGCGCCGTTGCGGCGCAGGGCATTTTCGGCCAAGGCATTTTCATCGATCCTGCTCGTCGCTTGGTGATCGCCAGTAACTCGAATTGGTCGCGTGCGACCTTAGGCCCAGAGCCGAAGGAAAGAGAAGCGTTTTATGCTCAAGTACGCGCGCTACTCGATGTAGAAGCTGAGTCGAAAGACATCGCTAACGCTAGCGCATCTACGGATGCATTTTTCGATCAACTGAAGTCGCTGTGTGGGAAAACATTCGAGGGAAAAATCGTCGCCGATCAACCCCCGCCTGCCGCAGACGATCCATTTGTCGGGAAGCGTCTAGTGATGCACGTGCGCGATTGCGAGGATGGGGAGGTTCGAATTCCGTTTGCAGTCGGCGAAGATCGTAGCCGCACTTGGATAGTCACCAAGACGCAGTCTGGCCTGCGTCTGAAGCACGATCATCGACATGCAGACGGCACCCCGGATGAGCTCACGATGTATGGCGGTGACACTCTGTCGCGCGGGACTTCTCGTCGACAAAGTTTCCCGTCTGATGCAGAGACGGTCGCTCTTTTCACTAAGCAAGACAGGCTGGTTTCGGTGCCAAACGTCTGGTCACTCGAAATGAACGATGCTCGGACTTTCGTTTATGAATTACGCCGACCGTCAGGCCGCTTGTTTCGCGTCGAGTTCGATCTGACGAAGCCGCTCGATCAGGCGCCGTAACTGCAGATCTTGTCGATCACGTTTTTTGGCACCGCCATGCCATAGACTCGGTAGAAAATGCTATTGAGTCGATCATTGCGCCAGTCATTGAACTTCGCGTTGAAAACCCATTCACCCGCCGTATTTTTGGTGATGGTTTCTTCGAGCACGCCGAGATGCAGATCGACACCTGCTAGATAGAGCGTCGTGCTGAAGCGGTCTTTCGCGCGCTTGATTTCGTCGTATCGATCTTCTTCGCGGCGAACCCGATCGAGTACGCCATAGGCCAAAGCGGCGCTCATGATGACGATCAGAGTCGCTAGCACCGAACTGGCGGTCGACGTATAAACGGTAACTACCAACACGGCGGCGACAGCAGTGACCAGCGTCAATATCAACGGTTTTCGTTGCCGCTCTTCCTGCAGACGCGTAATCGCATCAAGCCACTCGCCGTAAATCTTGCAGTAGGAGTGGGCGAAGTAGTTGAGTTGATCGCTTTGCCGGCGGCATTCGGCCACTTTCGCATCCGAGCTGAAAAAATCAGGCTGAGCTGGCTGATCAGGCTGTTGCAGATCGTCGATCATGATGATGCAGTTTAAAGCTTATTGTTTGGGAACAACCAGCGTCTGTTTGCCGTCGCGAGATTTCAGTGTGAGCTGCTCGGGAGCACGCCCGTTCTCGACCCAGTTTTCCAATACCTCTAACGGGTCGAAGAGGTCAGCTACCGGCGCAGGTTTCTCCCAACAATGCCCCCAGCCTGGAATCATGAAGAGTCTCGCTGCGGATTCTAATTTCGCGCGACCGCCTGTCGCAGCGGCGGCGGCCTCGAAGTAGTCTTCGAGTGGTTTAGGAATGATCAGAGGGTCCGCGAGGCCATGATATATGAGCAATTTATTGCCACTCTCCACGAGAGGCTGCAAATTGGGATCTTTGGCGTCGGCTAACGCAGGCACTGGCGATTGAGCGATCAGCTTCTGCATGGCTTCGACCGATAGCGCAGTTTCTGCAGGCGCTTGTTTGACGCTACGCTCGAGTATTCGACGATAACCTTCCGATGCCCGAATGCCCCACGCCGGCCTCTCAGCGCTACCGAAAAGCCAAATATCTCCGTAGTACTCGGAACCGAACTCCGTGCCCGGATATATGAGCTCGTCGTTTTGGTCCTTGACGCCCGAATACAGTGCGTTAAGTGCGAGCGCATGTGAAGAATTAAGGCACTCTGCGCCGTCGCAAACATGCTGACTGAAGTCGACTTTACAGCTTCGCGGATTTTGAAGCATGCCATCAACTCGTCCATCCTGGGCATCGCACTGTTGCAGGACGATTTTTTGGACTCGACTCGTGATCGAATGATCTAGAAGAGGTGTTTTGCCCTGATATGCATTCGCAATCAGCCAGTTGCCCCATGATCCTGCTGTTCCGCTCAGATCGAAAATGCTCGCGCCTGCTGCAATGCCGTCAAAAAGATTCGGATATCTTTGTGCAGCAATGAGCCCAAGTCGACCTCCGTTCGAGCATCCCGAAAAGTATTTGTAGTTTGGCTCCTTGCCATACACCTGGCGAGTCAAGTCAAGCCCGAGATCTACCATCATGGGCAAAATCCGATGCGACCAAATATCAAGGGCATCAGAGTCGACAGCCCAGTCCGTATCCCAACTCGCGGCTTTGTGGCCGCCGTCATGCGCGATAGCGGCATAACCTCGCTTGACCGCTTCATTGATCGAATTGCTATAGCCGGTCTTGTCCGGTAGCAACTCACCGCAAAAGCCGCCGCATCCGGCCATCATGAAGCGACCATTCCATGGGATGGGCAGACGCATCAGAAATTCAACTTTGTTTGCTTTGACGCCACGCACCTCGCAATGTGCGGGAAGCGCTCCGCGCTCGATCCAGCGAGGGGTGCCGATCAGTTGAATATCGGGCGAGGGCTGAATTTTGCTGCAAAGCGCAGCTTCATCCGCGCGATCGCTCAGCGCCTCGGCAATGCTGAGAGCCGGTGCCATGCCACCGAGGGCGATTGCCAGCACGGTTAAAGAAAAGTGCTTCATACGCGCTGCCTCGTATCGCCGCGTCGGATTGTGTAGGGTATTAGTGTATGCCAGAGCAACATGTGACCGAAGACTCTCGCCCATTCGTCGTTCCGTGTCGACGGCTTGACGGTCGTGCACCGCTACGCTGGTTGGCTGCCGGCTGGATGGATGTTCGGCGAGCGCCGCTGTTGACGGCAATTTATGGGGCCGTCATCGTGCTTGTTAGCGTGGCGATTAGTGCGCTGGCATGGCAGCTCGGCCGCTTTGCTTTGCTAGCGACATTATTGTCGGGTTTCGTCTTTGTCGCGCCGTTGCTTGCAGTCGGCTTATACAGCGTCAGTCGCGCACTAGAAGAGGGTCGCCGCCCGAAACTCTCCGATAGCTTTCATTTGATACGCAGTATCCCAGGTCAAGCGGCGGTTTTTGCGCTGATACAGATGGTGATTCTGTTCACATGGTCTCGCTCGGGCATGATGGTGACGGCCTTCATGCCGATCGAGTCGGACAATGTTCGCTCCTTGATCGAGTTTTTGGTCGTGGGTTCTGCGTTTGGAACTATTTTCGCGGCGCTCACCTTTGCAACCGCCGTATTCAGTCTGCCGATGATCGCTGATCGCGAAGTCGACATGGTCACTGCCGTGGTTTCCAGTGTGAATGCCGTGCTTCGCAATAAGCGGGTGGCTTTGTTGTGGGCGTCGTTGCTCGCCTTCATTACGCTGATCGGCTTTCTTACCGTATTTATCGGCCTCGGATTATTGATGCCGTGGCTGGCTTATGCGGCATGGCACAGTTATCGCGAAACACTGGATTGCTCTGTTTGGCCGAAATTACCTGCAGCCGAGGGCTGACCCCTGCCATCGGACGCGACGACCCTCTATAGTTGCGATCCATATCGAGGGGACATGACATGTCGGATGAGGCTTTGCGCCAAGCAGCTCTCGCGTATCACGCGATGCCGCGCCCAGGAAAGATCGGTACTCACGTTTTCAAGCCTGCCGAATCGAGTCGCGACTTAGCGCTGGCCTATAGCCCGGGTGTCGCGGAGCCGGTGCTCGCCATCGCCGCAGATCCGGATGCGGCTTACGAGTACACGAACAAGGGCAACCTGATCGGTATCGTGACTGACGGATCGGCGATTTTAGGTCTTGGCAATCTGGGTGCGTTGGCTAGCAAGCCCGTGATGGAAGGTAAGGCGCTACTCTTCAAGCGGTTTGCAGATCTCGATTGCGTCGATATCGAAGTTAACGCAGAGACGCCGGAGAGTTTCATCGACACGGTCGCTCGTATTGCCGACAGCTTTGGTGGCATCAACATCGAAGATGTCGGGGCTCCTCAGTGCTTTGTCATTGAGGAAGCATTGAAGGCGCGCTGCAAAGTTCCCGTATTCCACGATGATCAACACGGCACAGCTATCTGTGTCGTTGCGGGCTTGATGAATGCGCTCGAAATACAAGGCAAGCACCTCAACGACGTCAAAATCGTTTGCCTTGGTAGCGGTGCCGCTGGTACCGCAACCCTGCGTTTATTGCGATCGATGGGCGTGCCTGTTGCGAATATGACGGCTGTCGATCGTCAGGGTGTCATTCATGCGGGACGCGACAATCTGCCGGATTACAAAGCGGAGTTTGCTAATGAGACTTCGCATCGCACTTTAGCCGACGCCTTACGCGGCGCTGATGTGTTCATCGGCGTTTCGGCGGCAGGATTACTCGATGCAGAGCTTTTACGCTCGATGGCGCCGCGCCCCGTGATCTTTGCGCTTGCGAATCCGGAGCCTGAAGTTCGACCCTCGGCAGCTCGTGCGATTCGTGATGATGTGATCGTTGCCACCGGGCGTTCGGATTTTCCGAATCAGGTGAATAACGTACTGTGCTTCCCATTCATATTTCGTGGTGCGCTCGATGTCCGTGCGCACGCGATCACCGAAGAAATGAAAATCGCTGCAGCCCATGCGATTGCGAATCTGACTAAGCAGCTCGTCCCCGCTGAGGTGATCAAGGCCTATCCCGATGTCACCGGTCTTACCTTCGGACCCGACTACATTTTGCCGAAGCCGATGGACCCGAGACTGCGAGAGGTGGTGGCGAGTGCCGTGGCCAAAGCGGCCATTGCGAGCGGTGTTGCAGGTAAGGCGTATCCACCCCATTATTCGAAGTGATGAGGTCTGAGCAATACAGTCGTTTTGCGCTTTTCACCGCGATCGGTGCGGTGGTGTGGCTTGGCTTTTTGCCTCTCTACAACTTGCTGTTTTCTTGGACGGAGTTCGTACCGGGCATTAATTGGGTTTATCTGCCGCACGGCTTGCGCATGATGTTGGTGTTATTGCTGGGTCCAGCGGGCGCCTTGGGATTTACCCTTGGCGCTGCGATTTACACCCGTTTTTCAGAGTTCGGGCCACATATCGATCCTTGGCTTGATCTGACACTGGCCGTGATTCCGGGTCTTGCCGCTTGGCTTGCAGTGATGTTGACGTTCCGTCAGTGGCCTGGGCAAAGCCTACAGCCTCTAGTTTGCGCTGGTGCGAAAGCCTTAGATGGCCGCCGGCTACTGTTGCTCGCTTTCGTCTCGGCCATTCTCAATTCGACATTCCACATAACGGCACGTCATGTGCTGGGTGACGAAGTGTACGAATGGGGCGATTTACTGATGGCAATGTTAATTGGGGATCTTTTTGGCGCACTAATTCTTCTTTACACCCTGAAGGGGTGTATTTTGTTGTTCGAAAATATCAAATCAAACGCAATACACCATGAGCGAAAAGCAAAATCCGAATCTCCTTGATCTCTATCTGAGATTCCGGTGGCTCGTCGATGGGCTCAAGACGCTACCGTCGGCAGATGTGTTGTCGATACCAAACGTCGAGCTTTTACTCGCCGATATCACTCAAGCTTGGAAGAGTGGTGAGCCATATCCGATCAACAAGCTGTTGGATCGTCAGGAGATCGGGCACTTCAATACGGTGCGTAAGCGCATCCATCAACTCAAAGACGCGGGGCTGGTGGAGCTTCAGGGCAGTGACGCAGACTCGCGAGTGAAGTTGGTTGTGCCGACCGCGCAAGCGCTACGTTACTTTGAGGAATACGCCGCTGTCATTCGACAGGTTTCGAAATAACAGGCGCTCTTCGAGTCAGAAAAATAGTCGCCAGCGGCGGCGCGCGCACGACAATCGAATGAGTCTTGCCGTGTGCCGATTTCTTTTCAGCGTGGGCTAATCCGAGTGGGGTACCCACGTTGCCGCCCCCGTAATACTCGGAATCGGTGTTTAAGCATTCTTCATAAATGCCAGCAAGCGGAACTCCGACTCGGTATCCCTCGCGAGCTGCGGGCGTGAAGTTACAAATCACGATCAGCGCGGATTCCGG
>JBMTZD010000048.1:0-15813 GCA_049455235.1 Steroidobacteraceae bacterium | reverse complement strand
GCGTGACCCGGAGCGCCGTCCGTATGAGGGCGCCTATGCCGTCCTGTTGAATGGCCAAGGTGAGCCGGCGGGCGTGCTACGCACCACCGCGATCTACACGAAACCCTTCAATCAGGTCACTGCGGAGGATTCGCGCTACGAGGGTAAACCCGTTCGTCCTCTCGAAGCGTGGCAGAAAGTGCATCGCGATTTTTTCAATCGCACGCTCGCACCGATCGGCAAGGCTTGGGCGGAAGACATGCCCGTCACGCTCGAGAAATTCGAGGTGGTCTGTCGTTAAGGCGTGAGTGGAGTAGCGACAGGCTGCGCCGTTTCGATCAATTCGATCAGCTCTCCGTCCGGACCGCGCGTCGTGCCGGCCCGACGTCCTGCATAAGCTGCACCGACGTGTCGAGTGGGCGGTGTGATCCACTCGACCTTCAGAGTATCGAGCGTCGGTACGGCGAAACTTGTCATGGCAACGCCCGGCGGTAGTTCGCCGGTGGCGCTCGGTCGCATGATGGCATTTGCCGAGTAGCCGTCGAACTCAATCAAGTTGCCGTGCTCAGCAAGACGTGCGGTGGCAATTGGAAGCGGTGTTGCAGGGTCGATGCCTTGCGCCCGATTGATCATCGGGTTCGCCCGCGCCCGCAACGCCCCCGGTTGTAATGCGAAGCGCTCGGCATACCAATCGAGAGTCGCTCGCGGGTTGGTCGCGGCGAGCACCATGATGAACACGCGGCCGATACGTCCTTGCGGGTCGGGCAGTACCGAGCGCGAACGGTCACCCATTTCCGCGGTGAGATACAGCACCTCTTCGTCGTTACCCACCACCTGAAACGCGCGGATCGATGGAATGGTTGCGAGCGGTTTCGGTTCACCGATCACCCTGAAGGGCGAATCGCGCATCGACTCGAACAGCGCGTCGGGGTCGTCGACGACGATCTCGATCGCGTTCCAGCCGAAGCTGGTCAGCGCTCGATAATTCTCGGCACGAGGCGCCTCGATAGCCCGAACGTAGACGGTTGGCGCCGAGTCCGGGCTCATCAGCACGTACCGCCGGCCCGCCACGGCGGGCGCCCCCCAGGAGGCTGCGAGTTCGGATGAAATCTCCCCTCGCTCTCGCACGCGGTAGTCGAGCCAGCGGCCGTAGTTGGTCTCGACCCACTGTAGATCGCTCGCTGCGATGGTCGCGATCTCGAAACGCTGCAGCAACGGGGCCGCGTTCGACCATGCTGAGGTCACCAGGAGCAGGGTGAAAACCGAAATGAGGGAGATGAGTCGCTGCACCGCGGCCATGCTAGCAACGGTATTGCAACGGTGGCAAACCCCTATGTTCGTCCGTGTGGGCCGCCCGTGTATATTCAGAATTATCCGTCACCCGTTCGATTGGAAGGAGTTTCAGAGATGACGACGAGCGCCGAGGTTCGCCTGCCGCGACAGACCAAGGGCAAGCGACCCCATTTCTTCGACGATCCTTCGATCGACCAAATGATGACCTTCGTGTTGGAGTTGACCACCGAGGTTGGCGTTTTGCGCGAGCGTCTCGACACGGTCGAGCGTCTGCTCGATAGCAAGGGCAGCGTGACGCGAGCGGCGATCGAAGCCTACCAACCGGATCCGGCCGTTGAGCAGGAGCGGGCGGCTTGGCGCGACGCTTACCTGAAACGCGTTTTGCGAATGCACGCGCCGGAGTGATCCACGCGCTGAATGATTTTTGACGAATTCGAGGAGGATGCTGACATGGCCGCGAACCCGAAAGACATTCCGATACCGAACATCGAAGAGCTGTTCCGCCCCACCCACGACGAGCGCGCACGGCAGGGCATGGTCAGCATGATTCGCAAGCATGCGATCATCGACATGCGTCGTGCACTCAAGAGCGACTATGAAGAGCGGGTCGAACCGAAGTTAGAGCGCGAGGGCCGCAAGCCCGAGGATTCAGCGGCGATCGAGAAGTCGTTGAATCGAGAGGCCTCGTATCGTTTTTACAGCTCCATTCGCTACAACGCGCAGGAGATGTGTTACCTCTCGGTGCAACCGGCGGTAGAGCGTGCGCTTCCCGAGATGATTGATCTTGCCAAAGATCTCGCCGTGCGCAATCCAACCGGCGGCTCGCTGCGTCTGAATCCAAATCTCGAGATTCCGCGCTACATCACGGCGCTCGATGTACATCTTGCGCCGGGCTGGGTACATGCTGAGTACACGGCAGACGATGTGGCGCAAGGCGCGGTCGTCACTTTCGGAGGTAAGGTTTTCTCGGGCCAGCATCCGTATCGCAAGAAGCCCGGAGCCGTCGGTGAGTCGATTTCTTATTGGCTAAAAAAGAAGTTTCCGAACTTCAAGCCGAAGCGCATTCTCGATCTCGGCACGACGACGGGTAAAAATTTACTTCCGTACTGCTCTGCTTATCCGAACGCTGAAGCTCATGGCATCGATGTCGGCGCGCCTGTGCTTCGCTACGGACATGCGATTGCTGAACACGAAGGCATCCCTGTGCACTTTAGCCAGCAGAATGCGGAGTCGACCGACTTCCCGGATGGTCATTTCGATTTGATCGTCTCGAGCTTTTTCTTCCATGAAGTGTCGGTGAAGGCCACCAAAAAGATTCTCCAAGAGTGCAATCGTCTGCTTGCTCCGGGCGGCGTTATGGTGCACATGGAGTTACCGGATGAAGCGACGGTCTCGCCGTATGAAAACTTCTTCTGGAATTGGGACACGCTCAACAACAATGAGCCGTGGTACACCTCATATCGTGCGCAGGATCCGGTTCAACTCTGCGAAGAAGCAGGCTTTGCGCGCGACCGATCGTTCAAGCTGCACGTGCCCGATATCCTGACCTTCGGCGAAGAGCGTCACGCGCAGTTCATGCGCGGCGAAATCGAATCACCGGCTCACGGCAGTGGCGGGTGGTTTGTTTTCGGCGCGACGAAAATGTAACACCGAGCGAAAAACGCACGCTGGTTTCGAGGGGGGTTGATGAAACGGCGATCATTCGTAGCAGGGGCTGCAGCATGGACTGCGGCCGGATGGTTTGGCGCAGGTGCGGCTCGGGCTTGGGCTGCATCAGGTGACACGCGCTACGACTTGATCGTCATCGGTGCGGGCACCGCGGGCATTCCGGCGGCAATATTCGCCGCTGCTCGCGGCGCTCGGGTTTTGATGCTAGACGCCGCGAACGACATTGGCGGCACCTTGCATCTGTCGACGGGGCAGATGAGTGCTGCGGGCACGAAGCTGCAGGCGTCGCTTGGCATCGTCGACTCGGCGCAGGCGCATTTCGATGATGTGATGCGCATCAGCAAAGGGACCGCCGACCCCGAACTCGTTCGTCTTGCCGTTGATCATGCGGCGACCACCTTCGACTGGTTGATGGATCACGGCTTTAAGACCTTGCCTGAGCATCCTGTGCTCGGTCTCGGACACGAACCTTACTCACAAAAGCGTTATTACTGGGGCCCCGAGGGCGGGCGCACGATCCTGGCCGTGCTGCGTGAACAGCTGAAGCCCTGGGTCGACTCGGGACGGGTTGATGTCTCGTTGTCGACGCCGGTTACGGCGCTGCTCACCAATGATGCGGGCGATATCGAAGCGGTTCGAGTGAAGTCGGGTCTTGCTGAAACGGTATTCCGTGGCCGACACGTGCTGCTCGCTTGTGGTGGCTACGTATCGAACCCGCAGCTTTTCGAGCGGCTCTCTGGTGTGCGCGACTATGGTGACAATGGTTATCCCTATTCGCAGGGTGCCGGAATCGAACTTGGCATGTCGGTGGGCGGCTTCGTGCGCGGCAGGGAAAACTACCTGAGTAACTTCGGCTCTATCCTGGCAGACGATCAATTTCCCTCGAAGATGTTTGCGCGTTTCATCGTCATTCCGCAACAGCGTCAGCCCTGGGAAATTTTCGTGAATGCGCGCGGTGAGCGATTCATTCGCGAGGACGAACCGAGTTTCGACAAGCGCGAGATATCTTTGTTGTCACAGCCCGATCTGCGTTATTGGATCGTATTCGACGAAGATATTCTCGCCACCGCACCACCGGGCGTCGGTGGCTTCTCGCGCGAAGAGATCCGCGATGCGTTCGAGGCGCATTCTTGGTTCATCAAAGCAGAGAGCTTGCCCGAGTTGGCTGCGAAGGCCGGCATCGATCCAGCGGGCTTGTTGCAGAGCGTCGAGGATTACAACCGCGGCATTGTCAAACGCCGCGATCGGTTGGGACGCGAGCATCTGCCACGACAGATCGTTAAGGCGCCGTTCTACGCCATCCGGCATCAAGGACATTCGACCACCTCGACCGTGGGGCTTGCCGTCAACGGAGAGTTGAATGTGGTTCGGGCGCGTGGTGAGCCGGTGAGAAATTTGTACGCTGCGGGTGAATTGCTTGGCGCCGGTCAATTGATGGGCCAGTCGTTCGTCGGGGGCATGATGGTCACACCTGCCATCACTTTTGGGCGTTTGCTCGGTCAAAGATTGCCGATTGGGGGAGCGCGCGCATGAGGATGCGATGGGCGGCTGTATTACTCGCTTTGTGTTCGATTCCCAGCATGACGCTCGCAGCGAGTGATTCAACGCAGCAGCGGACGGTGCTCGCTTCGCTCGAACTCGAGGGAGTGCGAGTCGAGCGCGGTTATGCCCCGTCACCGCTTGGCCAGATCCACTATCAGGATGTCGGCGTGGCAAAAGAGGGTGAGCCCATCTATGTGCTGTTCCATCAGGTGCCATGGTTTCACATCTACTACAGCCGCGCCCAAGCGGAACTCGCCAAACGCGGCATTCGCTCCATCGCCTTCGATACGCCGGGCTATGGGCTTTCATCACGACCGGAGCAGCCTCCCTCGATCGCTGATTATGTTGGTGCGTTGCGTGCCGCCCTCGCGCATTTGAAGATCGAGCGAGCCGTCGTCGTGGGGCACCATACGGGCGTGACGCTCGGAGTAGAGCTCGCACGTAGAGCACCCGAACAAGTTCAGTGTCTCGTTGGGCATGGTGTACCGATCTACACCGAGTCGGAAGCCAAGGCGCGTCTGGCTAATCCGCACTGGGATCAAAGCTACAAGCCCGAGGGGGCCCATTTGTCGGAGCGATATGCCTTCTTGTCAGGGCGTCTGGCCGGCAGTCCCGATGCGCTGCATTGGTCGGTATTTTCTTTGTTTCTGGCGGGGCCCAACGAGTGGTTTGGGCATCATGCCGTGTTTCG
This sequence comes from Steroidobacteraceae bacterium, assembly GCA_049455235.1. Lineage (GTDB taxonomy): Bacteria > Pseudomonadota > Gammaproteobacteria > Steroidobacterales > Steroidobacteraceae > UBA964. The sequence goes on along the minus strand of JBMTZD010000048.1, from coordinate 10,640 downwards.
TTATGACATGGCGGAGGCACTCAAAGAATTGAAAGTGCCGATGGTGGTCCTTAGCAATCCGGATGATCTACTCGATTTCACGCTCGATCGCGTGCGTGCTTTGCGACCTGACTTTGCTTATCGACGACTCGACGGGTCATCGTCCAACATGGCGTTCGACGAGTCGAGTCGATGGGTCGATGCGGTTACGACGTCTGTTGCAGCTGCGTGTAGTCGCTGAAGCCGACGGTCGAGACCCAGGGTGCGCTGTCTGCGATGGCGTGCTCGTAACTCGCCAGCAAGGTGCGTTGCAAGTTACTCGGTAAGGCGATGGGTGGGGCTTCAGATTTAGCCGCCTGTATTTGTCTTTGACGTATCAGGGGGCTGATGTCGCCAGCCCCCGCTTTGCCAGTATGGCGACTCAGTTCGTAGTGGTTTTCCAGCGGCGTGGTCAGTTGTAGATGAGAGCCGATGGCATCGAGTGCTGCTCGTGGATTTTGAACGAGATAGTCCGAATTCACCAATAACGCTCGATCACTGAGCTCGATAGCGAGACCGGTCAGTGTTGCCAATCGTTCGCAGTAATAGGCTGCAGCATGAAGGGGGTTAGCATCGTTTCGATTGCCGGTGCGCTCGCCCATCCGGACGATACTCGAGACGGTCTCCATCGGCGGACGGATCAAGATTACAGTTCGTAATCGATCTGAATGGCGCAGTTGAGCCGGGAGATACATTCGATTGTGCAGCTGCTTGTCGAGCAGATACCGGCCGGTGGGCCAATGCCCACCCGCTTGCGATACATGCCAGCGCAAGCGCGCGAGATCCCAGCGATTGCGATACTTGATGTGTGATTCCGTGTAGCCGCTAATCTCGGGATGAGAGCCAAGCAGATGGGTTAGCAGGCTCGATCGACTGCGCATGTGTCCGAGAATAAAAACATATTGCATCGGCCATAGCGTTTCGATCAGTTCGAGCCATTCGTGCATGACTCGTATTTGACATCACCCTCGTTCGGGCGTGTGCTCGGCTTCACCAATCTTCACGGAACTTTGCGTGTCGTCGATCTTCTGTGTTGCGAGCTCTACGTGGTCAGCTAAGACGAACGAGCTTCCCCGGTCGAGCCTGCGTGACTTCGCCATGATGCGTGACGGCCTGACCTGCTACCCAGGTACCGAGATAGCCCTCTCCTTTTTGCAGTAGGCGACGACCCCCTGCAGGTAGGTCGCGAACGATCTGCGGCATCCCGGTATCGAGACGTGTCGGGTCGATCAAATTCAAGTCGGCACGCCGACCAACGGTAATCTCGCCACGATCGCTTAACCCCATGTGGCGTGCATTGCGACGCGTCAGCATCTCGATGACACGCTCGATGCCGAGACCACCTTCTTCGACGGCATGACCCCAGCGGGTCATGAGGTAGGTTGTGGTGCTGGCATCGCAGATCGTGCCGACGTGAGCGCCCGAATCCGATAGCCCATAAAGCGCCCGTGGATGGCGCAGCATGTCGCCGACGATCGTCAGCGACCCTTCGTTGTAGTTGAAGATCGGAAAATGTACGAGGTTCGAGCCATCGCCCTCGACCAGATAGTCGTACAAAGCCTCGATGGCGCTGCAGTTGCGCTGCTGGGCCACGACATAAAAACTTTGAGTGATCGGAGGCTCGTAGTTCGGCGAGCGACGGCCATTTGTTAGCAATGGGAACATGCGTGCGCTGATCAAATCGAGCTTGGCGAGCATCAAATCGACGATGGGTGGTACGGAAGTGCCATCACCGCTCAGTCGCCCCGACTTTTCGCTCAACACGCGCGCCTTACGCGCAGGCTCACGCAGGGCCGCTGCGCGTTCCGCTAGCGGCAGTGTTGCCACCTCCAGATAGCCTGGAAATCCCATGAACGGATGGAAGGTGGTATCCAAACCGAGAATGACGCCGATGCCGCGCGCGCCCGCTTGTAACGACAACGGTAGCCCCTGTGCAACGGCGGCTTCCGTGCGAGATTGAATGGCTCGCCATTGTTCGCCGCCGGGATCGCGCTGCAACCAAGTCATCGACAGCGGACGGCCACTCTCGCGTGCCATTAACTCGACAAGATCGAACTCCGCATCGAACCCCTCTGGTCCATGCAGTAAGTTGAAATCACTGACGAGCTGCAACACGCCTCGGTCACGACCGCGGAAAACCGAGGCTAACGCCGCGAGTTCTCGCGCATCGGCGTCCGATGCCGGTGTGGCGACGCCGGCTGTGGTTCGGTGGTTATCAGTGCGCCCGGTGGAAAATCCGGCAGCGCCGGCATCGAGTGCTTCGCGGAGTGTTCGGCACATCGCCTCGATTTCCTCGGGCGTTGCCAGTTCTTGCGCGAGAGCGCGATCGCCCATGACGGCCATGCGCAGCGGGTCATGCGGTACCTGCACGAGAAAGTCGAGGCTGTGCGGCATGCGATCGAGCGCATCCATATACTCGGGGAAGCTCTGCCAATCGAAACTCACGCCTTCGGCGAGCGCTGCGCCCGGAATATCTTCGACACCCTCCATCAAGGAAATCAGATCATCGACCGCGCGTTGTTTGTCACCGCTACGGAGCGGCGCAAATCCCACGCCGCAGTTACCGAAAACAACGGTGCTGACACCATGATGGATGCTCGGGCTGAAGGTGGGGTCCCAGCTTGCTTGGCCGTCGAAATGGGTGTGGATGTCGACGAAGCCGGGTGTCAGCCAGGCACCGCGCGCGTCGATACGCTCTTGTGCTCGAGCGCTGATCGGCCCGATGTCGACTATGATCCCGTCTTTGATCGCCACATCCGCGGTCTGCGCTGGGCTTCCACTTCCATCGATGACCGTTGCGCCTTCAAATACCAGGTCGTGCATCCAACTGTCTCCAAAGAAATGCCAGGCTCATACCTGAGACGATATGCCAAATACCCCATAAGCTCGCAATGATCACCATGCCGAGATCGGAATCGAACTGCAAGGCGATGATGCCGAGCGCGAGCCCCGAGTTTTGCATACCCGCTTCGATTGTGATCGCTCGTCGTTGCGGCACATCGAGGGAGAATAATTTGCCGGTGATCCACCCGAGCCCAAGACCTAACGCGTTATGTGCAATCACGAGCGCAAGCGGCAGCACGATGGCGGCATTCAGTAAATGTCGTTCACGAATCAGTCCAATCGCGATAAATAGCAACAAGGCGATCAGTCCGAAGCGACCGAGCGGTTCACGCCAGCGATCAGCAAGCTCGGCGCGACGATGTCGTAGCCAAAGACCCGCGATCAGCGGCAGGCCGAGCAGAAACAACAGGCTCGAGGCGATATCGAGCGGCGATAGCGACAACGCCTGCATGAAGGAGTGCGTTGCGGGGTTCGCGCTCATGGTCCAAGCGAAGTTGAAGGGGGTAAGTACGAATGCGAGCACGGTGGCAACGGCTGAGAGGCTCACCGAATAAGCCGTATCGCCGCGGCCCCAGTGAGTGACGACATTCGATAGCGAACCGCCCGGGCAGCATGCAACGAGCAACATCGCTGCTTCGGTCGCCGCCGGTAGATCGAGCGTCCGTGTCACCAACCAAGTGGCAACGGGCAGCCATACGAATTGCGGCAGCAAGCCGATCGCGATTCGGCGTGGCATGGCGAATACGCGTGCAAAGTCGCTCGTACGCAGATCCAGCGCTACGGCGAAGACCATCGTCATCAAGACGAGGCTCAACACCGCTTGCTGCAGCTGCATGGCGTGACCGTTTAGGGGGCCAAGGAGACTTCGATGCCGATGGGGCAGTGATCGGACAGTTTGCGCTTGAGCGCATCGCCTTCGTCGAAGGTGGTGCGTATGAAAGAGCCCGGCACTCGTTCTGCCGCCAATCTTTCGCCGAGCACGACATGGTCGATATAGCTGCCGTAGTTCTGAGCGGCCGAGCAATTCACGAAGCGTTCGCCGCTCGATACGTTGACGAGTCTGGCGCCGGCGGGCTCACCATCGTCGATCTCAGCCCAAAAGTTACGCAACGTGCCATCGTCGGTGCGAGCCGGGCCGCGCGTACTGAAGTCGTGATTGAAGTCGCCGAGAACTGCGAACCGGCGATTAGCGGCAGCCTGTTCGTCGATCCAGGCCTCAAGTAGCGGCACTTGTTTGGCAAGCGTCGCGCAGTCGCGTCGCGTGTCATCGAGAGGTCGTCGCGGACAGCCGGCTTTCAAGTGCACCGAAAGCAGATGGGTTTCGCGGCGATCGTTCGGGTAGAGAACAAGATGTGCTCCGCTGCGCACTCGCCCCCCCAAAGATAAGGATTCCACGTCGGCTTCGCAGCGAAATGGAATGCCGCGTCGGATTGCAAAGCCGTTGTTTTGCACACCCGGACGCTTCGTGAAGCAAAATTGATGTTTCGGGAATACCTTACGGGCCGCTGCTGGACCATCGACCTCTTGTAGTGCGACGACGTCGGCGTCGAGCACCTCGGCGACTTTGCGAAGTGCGCGAAAGTCGGCTTCGGAGCGTTGCAGTTCGTCGGCGACGTTGCAGGGGATATACCGGTCTCGATTGCCCGGAGAAACGTTTCGCGGCAAACAGGTGGCCGCAAGCTCGCGGAACTCGCGCGGCGCAATCAACCATTCGAGATTCCAAGTGGCCATGCGCAGAGTGACCTTGCTCGTTCCATCCGAAGCGCTCACTTGGCCTGATGGAGCGACTAGGGCGAGCAGCAGGGCGGATAAAATAGACATGTGACGCATACCCTGAATTACAGCATGCTAGGCTGAAATTTGCTCAAGAAGGGGGGGTGCTATGGGTCGCGACACAAGAGGCTATCGGCGGTTGTTCGGGGTGCTCGGGCCGTCAACCAACACTATCGTTCAGCCCGACTACGACGATATGCGACCGGTCGGCGTGACCAACCACTACAGCCGCATCTACACACCCAACTCTCGTGCAATTAGCGACGAGACCTTCATGGCAGCGACCCACACCATCGGCCAGGGTGTGATCGATGCCGTGCGTAGCGTGATGACCTGCGAGCCCGACTACCTCGTCATGGGTATGTCGGCGATCACCTTCTACGGCGGCTACGCCGGTGCCGAGGCGTTCCGTGAAAAGGTCGAACAGGAGGCGGGTGTTCGTATTTCGATCGGGTCGCACGCTTGTAATGCCGCCTTGAAGGCCTACGGCAACATTCGGCGTATCGCATTCCTGTCGCCCTATTATCCGGTCGCTAACGCTGAGGTTCGACGCTATTTCGCCGACGCCGGCTACGAGACGGTGCGCGATATTCCCATGCGCGCTCCCTCTTGGACGGCGATCGCACAAATTCCCGAATCGCGCTGTCGCGAAGTGTTGCGCGAGCTCGACGGTCCGGATGTGGATGCCATATTGCAGGTTGGTACGAACCTATCGATGGTTCGCCTAGCGGCAGAGGCAGAGCAGTGGCTTGGCAAACCTGTTATCGCGATTAACACCGCCACCTACTGGCATGCCCTGCGGGCGAACGGCATCGACGACCGCATGCCGGGCTACGGCCGGTTGTTGTCCGAATTTTAGCTGCGCATAATCGATCGAAACGGAGGTGCGCTCATGTTGGAACTGAAGCACGATTTGCGACTAGCTAAGACGCGCGACGAGAAGGCGCGTATGAATTTCGTATCGGGTTTGCGTGCCCATGTTTTGAATGACATGGCAAGCGGCATGCGCTCGGTCTACGACGCCGAAGTCGAGCCGCAGTTCCGTCGTGAACATAAGCGCAATCCCAAAGATGGTCCTGAAGTGCACAAGGCCATCAAGGCCAACGACTATTTCAAGTTCTACTCGACCTTGCGCGTTACCGCGCAAGACATGGTTTGGCAGTCGGTCATCCCGCCGCTTGAGCGCAACCGTTCCGAGCTCAAGCAGAAGGCGGGCAAGCTCTCCGGTAAGGGAAAGACGCGCGGAACGCTGCGTCTAAAGCCGAACTTCGAGGTGCCGCGTTACGTGTCCGCGATCGACGTGCATCTGATGGCGGGCAACTACGACGGCGAGTACGAGAAGGACGACCTTGCTGCCGGTTCGCTCTACGACAATGGTCTGGCCGTTTTCTCATTCGGACTGATGGGTCAAAACCTGGATGACATCGGTCAGTCGATCGCCGGCTTCATTCGGCTGAAATATCCGAACCTGAAGCCCAAGAAGATTCTCGATCTCGGTTGCACGATAGGCCACAACACCGGTTCGTGGAAGGATCATTTCCCGGAAGCGGAGGTGCATGGCATCGATGTCGCGGCGCCGTGCCTTCGCTATGCGCATGCGCGTGCGCAGGCTCAGGATCGTGAAGTTCACTTCCAGCAGATGAACGCTGAGAAACTCGATTTTCCGGATGCCAGCTTCGATGTCGTGTTCTCGTCGATGTTCCTGCACGAGGTGCCCAAAAAGAGCATCGCGAAAATCATGGATGAGGCTTACAGGGTATTAAAGCCGGGTGGCCTCATGCTGCACATGGAATTACCGCCCAATTCACAATTGTCGGCTTACGACGCCTTCTATCTGGATTGGGATAGCGCGTACAACAACGAACCTTTCTACAAGCCCTTCCGCGATCTGCGTCCCGAAGAGCTCTGTAAGAAAGCGGGTTTCGATCCCAAAAAATACGTGCAATTCGTGATTCCGTCGGTCGGTTGGTACGGCGAGAAAGTGTGGAGCGAGGCTGCTACGCGTCCGCCCGAGGTCGACAGCGACAAGACCGGCCGTCTGACTGACGGCATTCTCTGGTATTGCTTCGGAGCGTGGAAATGAGTCGACAACCGATGCGCCGCACCATCCGCGGTGGCCGTCCGTATTTCTTTGCTGATCCTGCGATCGACAAAGTCTTGAATATGGTGGTGGTGCTGGCGAGCGAAGTGTGGACTCTGCGTGAGCGACTGATGGCGATGGAAGCCATCCAGGTCACTCGCGGTGGATTGAAAGCGGGCGAGATTGATCGTTTTGAGTTCAAGCCCGACGACGAAGCCAATCTTGCCGCTCAAAGAAAAGAATATATCGATAGTCTGTTCCGCGTGCTTGCCGAGCAGGTTGATGAGGCCCGGCGCAGTCAGCCTGCTGCCAAGCCTGTCTCGAAGACTGCCTCGAAGAGCGCGCGAAAGAGCTCGCCGCGAAAAAAGAAATGAGGTTCGATCAGGCGCTACGCAGCGCCTGATCGAGATCTTCCCTCAAGTCGTCGATGTGCTCGATGCCGATCGACAGTCGCACCATGTCTTCGGAGACGCCGGCTTTGGCGAGTTCTTCCGGCGACAACTGACGATGCGTCGTCGAGGCCGGATGCGTGGCGAGTGATCGCGCATCACCGATATTCACGAGACGAATCACGAGTTTCAGCGCATCGAGAAATTTCTCTCCCGCAGCGCGACCGCCTTTGACTCCGAAAGTCAGAATGCCAGACGCGCGACCCGCCATATATTTTTGAGCCAACGAGTGATCGGGGTGCTCGGGCAAACCCGCGTAGTTCACCCACGACACTGCTGGGTGTTGCTGCAGGAATTTCGCCACAGCGAGAGTGTTGTCGCAGATTCGATCCATGCGCACGGCCAACGTTTCGATGCCCTGCAGAATCAGGAATGAATTGAACGGCGATAGAGCGGCTCCCATATTTCGCAGTGGTACGACTCGCGCGCGCGCGATAAACGCGGCGGCGCCGAGCGCCTCTGTGTACACCACGCCGTGATATGACACGTCAGGTTCATTGAGGCGCTTGAACTTGGCTTTGTGATCAGCCCACGGGAATTTCCCGGAATCGACGATGGCGCCACCGATGCTGTTGCCGTGACCGCCCAAATATTTGGTCAATGAATGCACGACGATATCGGCGCCATGATCGAAGGGGCGGCAGAGATAGGGCGACGGAACGGTGTTATCGACAATCAAAGGCACGCCGCGTTCGTGGGCGATTTTGGCGAGCGCCCCGAAGTCGGTCACGTTGCCGAGCGGATTGCCGATCGATTCGCAATAAACTGCCTTGGTTCGCGCATCGATCAGCTTCGCGAAATCTTCGGGTTTGCGCGGATCGGCAAAACGCACTTCGATGCCAAACTGCGGCAGCGTATGAGCGAAAAGATTGTAAGTGCCGCCATAGAGCGTGCTGGAGCTGACGATGTTGTCGCCTTGTTCCGCGATCGTCATGAGCGCATAAGTGACTGCGGCACTACCTGAAGCGAGCGCGAGCGCACCGATACCACCCTCGAGTTCGGCAACGCGCTTCTCAAGCACGTCGGTGGTTGGATTCATGATGCGGGTGTAGATATTTCCCTGCACTTTGAGATCGAACAAATCGGCTCCGTGCTGCGCACTGTCAAAGGCATAGGAGCTCGTTTGATAGATCGGCACCGCAACCGACTTGGTGGTGGGATCGGGCGTGTAACCGCCGTGGACAGCAATGGTTTCGGAGCGCATGGCGACGAGCCTCGTCAGTGATGTAACAGGTCGATCATAGCGGTAGCTCGCGTTGGCAGTGCAGACCGATGCGCATGACCGGATAACGAGTCGTTATGCCCGCATCGAGACCGATTAAGATTCGGGTACTCATGAACGAAGACGCAACGGCCGAAAGGTTGCAGAAAGTGTTGGCAGGGCTCGGCCTTGGCTCGCGACGCGAAATTGAAGATTGGATTCGCGCTGGACGCGTGACGGTCAACGGTAGGCCGGCGGAACTTGGGATGCGCGCTGCCCCGAACGATGAGTTGGCGATCGACGGTCGGCCCGTGCGGCGCCAAGCGGCGATCGCCAACACGGAAACGACCATGCTCGGGTATCACAAGCCGGTGGGCGAGGTGACCACGCGCAAAGATCCTGCGGGACGTCCGACGGTGTTTGATCGCTTGCCGACACCGCCATCAGGGCGCTGGATCGTCGTTGGGAGACTCGATGTGAATACGTCGGGACTGTTGCTGTTCACGACCGATGGCGAGCTCGCACATCGGCTCATGCATCCCTCTTCAGAAGTCGAGCGCGAGTACCTCGTGCGCGTTCGGCATCAGCCCGATGCGGCAACGCTCGCGCGCTTGGAGCAGGGGGTTCAGCTCGAGGATGGTTGGGCGCGATTCGATCGGATAGCGGCGGAGCGAACCACCGATGGGCACGCCTGGTTCAGAGTCGTTCTGCACGAGGGACGCAACCGTGAGGTGCGGCGTCTTTGGATGGCCGTTGGACACGAAGTCAGCCGATTGATTCGCCTGCGATACGGTCCGGTCGAATTACCCCGTGATCTGCGCCCGGGTGAAGCGCGCTTGCTGCCGAGCGCGCTCGTTGCGCAACTTAGCGAAACTTGTCGGGCCGCAGCACTTCTACATCCTGCACCCACATGACGATGGCGTAGTGCTCGTAATACTTCTCACGTAACTTCGCGAGCACGGCCTCCGCGAGTGGTCTATCGCACACGATCTCGACGCGGATATTGCTGCTATGGCCCCAATGCGAGGCGCGCAGGCCTTTGTCGCCGCGGCCGCGCGCATCACTGATCGTATAACCGCCGACACCCAAGGCCTCGATTTCCCGAACGAGATCACGCTCGAGATTCGACTCGGTGATCACGGTCAGTAATTTTCGGTGCGATTGCGCAAGACCGGTCATGACGGCATCTCCATGAGCAGAGTGGCGATCCGCTGATAGAGCGGAATGCCGATGAGGATATTGAAGGGGAAGGTAATGGCGAGCGCAGCTGTCAGGGACAAGGCTGGGTTCGCCTCGGGTACCGCGCTGCGCATCGCGGCGGGGGCGGCGATATAGGACGCGCTACCGGCGAGCGTCGCGAGCAGAATCGTTCCGCCGAGCGAGAGGCCCATGAGCTGACCAAAGCCGATACCGATCAGGGCGAAGATCGGCGGGATCAGCAGGGCAAACGCCCCCATGAAGAGCCCGTAGCGACGGAAGCCGCCGAGGTGATCTGCCGCGATCAAGCCCATTTCGAGCAGGAAAATCGCCAAAATACCCTTAAAAAGATCGAAAAAGAGCGGCGCTAGTGGCTCTAGCCCGACCGGGCCCGCTGCCCAGCCGATCAGCAGTCCACCCAGGAGCAGCAATACGCTCTTTCCAAGCAGCACCTCGCGGGCGATCTCGCCCCAAGGGGTTCCGGCGCGAACGCCGCGGGCGAGCAAGATGCCAAGGATGATCGCCGGGATCTCAAGTGACACGAGCAACAGCGGCAAGGTGGGCTCGTAGGCGATGCCGGCGGTGGTGAGGAAGGCCACCGCGACGGCGAAGGTGCCGATACTGACCGAGCCGTAATGCGCCGCGACGGCCGCGGCATTGGCTCGATCGAGTCGTCCGACTCCCCGCAGGATGAAAAAGGCGAGAAAAGTCAGCAGGATGCCAAGCAGCAAGGTCAGTACTAGATCCCCCACGAGCCCGGTTGCCGGTTGTCGTGCGAGCTCGATGCCGCCCTTCATGCCGATCGCGAGCAGCAACAAAGTGCTGACGAACTCATAGATCGCCGGCGGTAGCCGCAAGTCGGCCTTCAAGACGCCCGCCAGCAGCCCCAAGGCGAAGAACAGGACGATGGGGTCGATTCCACTCAACATTCAATCATCTCCATTGACACTACCTACGCCGGAAATCACAATAGGCGGCTCGTTTCACGCGGAGGGGTACCCAAGCGGCCAACGGGAGCAGACTGTAAATCTGCCGGCTTACGCCTTCGTAGGTTCGAATCCTACCCCCTCCACCAGAA
>JBMTZD010000047.1:0-16247 GCA_049455235.1 Steroidobacteraceae bacterium | reverse complement strand
AGCAAGGATTATGAGGGCAAGCGGGCGTCGATGGACAGAGCATGAACCTCGGTCCGCATCAGCTCCGCCACCGCCTCGTACACGAGTTGATGCCGCCGCAGTGGTGGCAGCCCCAGAAACTGCTCGCTGGCAATGGTCACATGGAAGTGACCGCCCGAACCTGCGCCTGCATGGCCGGCGTGCAGGGCGCTGTCGTCGCGAATGTCCAGCAGGGTCGGCTGCAATGATTCTTGCAAGCGCATTCGTAAAAGGTCGATGCGTGTCGTCATGCCGGTATCATACGCGGCGCATGCAACGCTTTGATCTTCACCCTGAGAATCCGCAACGCCGTCTCATCAAGCAGGCGGCCGATTTGTTGCGCGCGGGCGGGGTGATCGCCTATCCAACCGACTCCTGCTACGCCCTTGGCTGTCACATCGGTGACAAGGACGCATTGGAGCGGGTTCGGCGGATACGTGACGCCGATCGGCATCATCACTTCACGCTGGTCTGTCGCGACTTGACGGAGATTGCCAAGTACGCGCGCGTCGATACGCCTCAGTTTCGCTTGCTTAAAGCGGCAACACCCGGGCCGTATACCTTTTTGCTGGAAGCCACCAAAGAGACGCCGCGACGTCTGCAACATGAGAAGCGGCGGACGATTGGGATTCGTGTTCCCGATCACCCGGTTCCGCAGATGCTGCTCGAGGAGCTCGGTGAGCCCATCATGAGCTCGACCTTGATGCTGCCCGGGGACGAATTACCCCTGAACGATGCGGATGAGATCGTCGAGCGACTGAAGGGTCGTCTCGATGCGGTGCTCGATGGTGGCTCTTGCGGGATCGAGCCGACTACGGTGATCGACCTCGCGGCGTATCCGCCTGCCGTCGTCCGCCGGGGGCGCGGTCGCACCGCAGCTTTCGGTTTGCCTGACGACGAGTCGGTATAATCGTTGGTTGCCGTGGCGTGTGTGATCCGAAAAATGACGCCCACTGCGAAAATTCCATAAAAAACAGGGTGTTGTGATCTTGTCTAGTCAACCGCAAGCCAATCGTGTGCTCTCGGGCATGCGTCCCACCGGTCAGTTGCACCTCGGCAACTACCATGGCGCCCTGCGAAATTGGGTCGATCTGCAGTATCAGTACCCTTGTTTCTTCTTCGTCGCCGATTGGCATGCGTTGACGACGGGTTACGAGGACACGAGCCGCTTACCTGAATACACCCATGAAATGGTGATCGACTGGCTCGCCGCGGGGCTTAATCCGGGTGTTGCCACGCTGTTCGTGCAGTCGCATGTACCTGAGCACGCCGAGTTGCACCTACTGCTCTCGATGATCACGCCGCTCTCGTGGTTGGAGCGTGTGCCGACCTACAAAGACCAGCAAGCGGAGTTGCAAGAGAAGGATCTCGCGACCTATGGCTTCTTGGGTTATCCGTTGTTGCAGTCGGCCGATATTCTTCTGTATCGCCCGGGTTACGTGCCGGTTGGTGAGGATCAGGTGGCGCACGTCGAAATCACCCGTGAAGTGGCGCGACGTTTCAATCATCTATTCGGTCGTGAAGCCGGTTTCGAGGAAAAGGCTGAAAAGGCGATTGCGGAGCTTGGCGGCAAGAACAGCAAGATCTACCGCGAGTTGCGTAGGAAGTTTCAAGAGACCGGCGATGTGCCCTCGCTCGAGCAGGCGCGAGCGATCGTGCAGAGCAACACCCGTATTACCGTCGCGGATCGCGAACGGCTGCTCGGTTATCTCGAGGGCAGTAGTGTTTCCATCCTGCCCGAGCCGCAGGTGCTGTTGACACCGACACCGAAACTCCCCGGACTCGACGGGCGCAAGATGTCGAAGTCTTACGGCAACACGATCGGTCTGCGTGAAGACCCTGACTCCATTGCGAAGAAGCTCAAGACCATGCAAACGGATCCGGCCCGGGTGCGTCGCACCGATGTCGGCGATCCCGAGAAGTGTCCGGTGTGGTCACTCCATCAGGTTTATTCCGATGAGCCGACCCGTACGTGGGCAGCTGCCGGCTGCCGATCGGCAGGCATCGGATGCCTCGAGTGCAAGAAACCGCTGATCGATAAGGTGGTCGCGGAAGCTTCAGCCATGCGTTCGCGTGCTGAAGAGTACGAACAGAATCCGGAGCTCGTCCGCGCGATTCTCGCCGAGGGCAGCGAAAAGGCGCGTGAGGCAGCACGCGAGACGCTCGACGAAGTGCGTAGTGCCATGCATCTGCGCGGAGACTGAGACTCATGAGTAAGCCTGAATTGCGTCTCGTGCCGCCGCCTGCGGATGCCGCCGAGGCGAGCTTAGCCGGGGGCGTGCCGACGCAGGAAGAAATGCCGTTCGCTGTCGTGCAGGGAGAACCGGTCACGCAGCTCCCGCGGGATCTGTACATTCCGCCGCAGGCACTAGAAGTGTTTCTGGAAGCGTTCGAGGGTCCACTCGATCTGCTGCTGTATCTCATCCGTCGCCAGAATCTCGACATCCTCGATATTCCCCTTGCGGACATTACGCGCCAGTACATGAACTACATCGAGCTGATGCAAGACATGCAGCTCGAGCTCGCGGGTGAATATTTGTTGATGGCGGCCACGTTGGCTGAAATCAAATCGCGCATGTTGCTGCCGCGATCGAGCGAGGCGACGCTCGAAGAAATGGATCCACGAGCGGATCTCGTGCGTCGATTGCAGGAATACGAGCGCTACAAGCAGGCGGCTGAAAGCATCGACCGAGTGCCGCGTCTCGAGCGCGATATCTGGCTTGCCAGCGCGCACAACGAACATCGGCGACCGGTGACGCAACTGCCGACCGTCACTTTGCAAGAGATGATCGTCGCGTTCCGTGAAGTGGTGTCACGAGCGGCGATGTTCCAGCACCATCACGTGCAGCGCGAACGGCTGTCGGTACGTGCGCGTATGACCGATGTGCTGGCCGCGGTCGAAGGCGGCGCGTTCGTGGATTTCGGCCGACTCTTCAAGCCGGAGGAGGGGCGTATGGGTGTCACCGTGACCTTCATCGCCATCCTAGAGCTGGTGCGCGAAGGCCTGCTCGATCTCGTGCAAACCGAGCCTTATGGGCCGTTGCATGTGCGCGCTGCGCAGTCGCCGCGTCTGCGTGCGGTACCCGATGACGAATCTCAGGATCAAGGAACAGCATGAGCGAGAATCACATTCGTAACGTCGTCGAGGCCGCATTGCTGGCCGCCGGTAAATCTTTGTCGATCGCTGATCTCGCGCAGCTATTCGATGAAGATGGTCGTCCGGAGAAGCCGCAGATCGTCGCCGCGTTGCAGCAGCTAGAGAATGAATACGCCGATCGTGGTATCGAACTCAAAGAAACCGCCAGCGGTTGGCGTATCCAGATCAAACAGGGTTACGGTCGCGAGGTCTCGCGTCTGTGGCCCGAGCGTCCACAGCGCTATTCGCGCGCGCTACTCGAGACGTTGGCGTTGGTTGCTTATCGGCAGCCCATCACGCGTGCCGAAATTGAGTCGGTCCGTGGTGTTGCGGTCAATCCGAACATCATCAAGACCTTGATGGAGCGTGATTGGGTGCGTGTCGTGGGTCATCGTGATGTGCCTGGACATCCCGAATTGCTCGGTACGACGCGCGAGTTCCTCGATTACTTCAGCCTGCGCAGCATCGAAGACCTTCCGCCGCTCGCTGAGCTGAAGGCGATGGCAGATCTCAATCCGCAATTGACGTTGCCGGTTGCAGGCGATGCCGAACTGCCGGTCGACGGCGATGATGTCGAGTGTGCTCCGGGCGATGCCGTGGGTGATGCCGTGGGCGATCAGGATGCCAGTCTCGCGGCGCCGGTTGCGGACGTCGCCAGCGCCAGTGCGCCGGTGGTTGAGCCCGCGCCGTCGGATGACGAACCGGTGTACGTCGTCGATCGGACGGAGGCGTGACGAGTCGTCGTCCACCTCGGCGCTCGGGCCCGCGAGCGGGCAACGCAGATCTGCCCGGCGATCGTTTGCAGAAGGTACTCGCGCAAGCAGGACTTGCCTCAAGGCGTGAGGCGGAGCAATGGATCATCGCAGGGCGTGTGACCATCAATGGGGTTCGCGCCGAGCTTGGCCAGCGCGTGCAGGGGCGCGATGAAATTCGCATCGATGGTCGTGTTCTTAGGCGCGCCCGTAATCCTGAGAAGCTGTCGGTCGAAGCGTCCACGTTCCTCTGCAATCGATCTCCTGGTCAGTCTTTGAGCGAAGAGCTCGTTCCGAAACTGCCGCGAAGAGCAGGCAAGCGATTTTTGGCCGTATCACCGATGCCCAACGTGGATGGTGGCTTGGAATTGCTTACCACCGATGGAGCCTTGGCGACGCGCTTGCAGCGTCGGGTACGGCGTTGGCATACGGAGTTCTTGATCCGCGTGCGTGGCGAGCTGACGCCCGAGAGTCTCGATGCGATTACAGGTGGTCAACTGGATGATGGCCGCAAGCTGTCGGTGCTTGCGGTAGAGGGATCCGAGGAATTCACCGAGGGCGCGAACCGCTGGTATCGGCTCGAAGTGGAGGGTGCGAGCGGCAAAGAGGTTCGACAATTATTTGAGCGACAGGGAGCGCTGGTGAGTCGCATTCTGCGAACCCGCCTAGGCGCCCTGGCGCTGACGCGCGATTTGAATCGCGGTCACTTTCGCAAACTCACCGATGAGGAATCACAAGCGCTGCAGAGCAGCGAGGCCGGTCAGGTTCCTATCGAGGATGGTGGCGACGAGGTAGACGAGGCCGGCTGAGCGTCGAAGGCGCATCCGGTCGTGCCGCGCGCCTGCGGACCAAGTAGGGCGACAAAGGGCGCAGTGAGCGTGGCGGGCTCGGGGAGCGTCGCGATATTTTCAGAAGGGTAGGCTTGTCGGCGCATTTGGGTTCGCGCCTTACCCGGATTCAAAGAATTCACGCGTACCGACGATTTCTCGAGTTCATCGGCGAGCACCTGCATGAAGCCTTCAAGTGCGAATTTCGACACTGCATAAGCGCCCCAGTAAGCGCGACCTTTACGACCGACAGCACTCGATGTGCAGACGACCGAGGCATCGTTCGAGGCGCGCAGCAGCGGTAGAAGCGTTTGGGTGAGCGCGACGTTCGCAGTGACATTGACGTGCATGACACGCACCCAAGTCGGCATGTCGTATTCCTCGATCGGCATTGGCTGACCGAGTAGCGCGGCGTTCAGCACCAGACCATCAAGACGACCCCAACGTTCTTGTGCGGCTCGAGCGATCGTGTCGAAGTCTTGCGCAACGGCTTTTTCGAGATCGAGCGGCGCGATCGCCGGTGGCGCGATCGGACCGCCATCATGGGCTTGCAGCGTCAGAATCTCATCGTGCACCGCTTCGAGCTTGCGCAGGTTACGACCGAGGAGCAGCACTTCTGCGCCGTAGCGTGCGCAGTCGAGCGCAAGTGCATGCCCGATGCCCGCCGTGGGTCCGGTGATCGCGATCACACGTCCCCGCAGTTCACCGGGTGACAATCGCGTGCGAGTCGGATCGAAGGAAGTCGAGCTCATCGTCTCTCCTGCAGGAAGTTCTATCGCAAGTCTGTCGGCAAGCGGCCACGTGACAACGATAGTGCCGCGCGCCAGGCGCGCATCGTACGCGACAATGGTTCGAATCGAGTGATCGAGAAGTTGGGCAAGTTCTGCTGGAGGCGCACCGCGGTACCGTGTGCGAGTGCTGCCCACAGCAAGGCCGGCTGCTGCGTTGTCAGCTCCTCAGACGGCCATGACCGAGCAAGATGGCGCGCCTCGCTGGCGAGCTCGTTTAAGCGTTGGTGCAATTGTTGGCACTGCGCCTTGGCCAATGGACGCTGAACCCAGATGTCGTGTGGTTCTGGTGGATCAACGAGTGGTCGGTAGAGGCGTCCCCGATGCGCATGCTGTGGCCAGTCGGCTAGCAGTTCGATTTCGCGAATACATCGACCGAGTGCTTGCGCGCGCCCAGTGTTGGCTGTGCAGAGGTTGGTAAAAAGGCTATCAGCCCAGAGGGTGAGGTAGTCATCGAGCTCGGCACGGGTGAGAAAAGCGACGGTTGCGAGGTCAATTCGCGTGGCCTCCGTGAGCCCCTGAAGATCGGGCAAAGAGCGCCCTGATTGCAGCAGTGCCGCGGCTAATGATCGAGTCGCCGGATGTCGTGGCTGCGCTTGAGCGAGGCGGCCGAGCTCCTCCGACCACCACTCGAGACGAGTGTGCGCCACGCTGTGATCGAGCTCGGGGCGAAGGCTCGCGGTGACTTCGCGCTCGATGTCAAAAAGCGCCTGCAGGCGTGATCGATCCGCTAGTGGCGAGAAGCGCAGCACGAGCTCGCGACTCGTGGCGCCGGTCTCCTCGAGCTCCGGGGTCATTCTGCAGGTTTACGCAGCGCGCAGAGGTAGTTGACCTTGGGTTGCTTCACCAGCGTTGCAGCGTGAGTGAGCGGGTTGTATTCGAGGCCTGCAAGTTCGAGCAAGTTGAGGCCCGAGGCGCGCGCCCAAGCGCCGATCTCGGCAGGGCGGATCAGTCGCTCGTATTCGTGGGTGCCTTTGGGAACGAGACCTGCGACATATTCCGCACCGACGATCGCGAGCAGGAACGATCGCCAATCGCGATTGATCGTCGAGAGGAAAACCATCCCGCCCGGGCGGCACAGCTGCGTGAGCGTTTGGATGATGGCGCCGGGGTCGGGTACGTGCTCAAGCATCTCCATGCAGGTGACGACATCGAAGGCAGCCGGTTCACTTTGTGCCAATTCTTCCGCCGGCTGGAGGCGGTAGTCGATTTCGAGGCCGCTGGCGGCAGCATGTAGTCGCGCCACTTCGATCATGCCTGGCGCGCGATCGATCGCGGTGACGCGGGCGCCGCGCTTGGCGAGCGACTCGGCTAAGAGGCCACCGCCACAGCCAACATCGAGCACTCGCGCACCCTGCAGTGAGGCGCGCTCTGCGATGAAGTCGACCCGCAACGGGTTGAGGTTATGCAGCGGTTTGAACTCGCCCGCAGGGTCCCAGAACCGGTGCGAGAGGGCGTCGAACTTGGCAACTTCGGCGGCGTCGAAAGGGGTCTCGATGGACATGCGGGAACCACGGCGTAAACGGGTCTCGTATGGTACTATTTCGAGCTCTTTATGAGCGAAATTGCCCGCGAAGTTTTGCCCGTCAATCTCGAAGACGAGATGCGGCAGTCTTACCTCGATTACGCGATGAGCGTGATCGTCGGACGCGCACTCCCGGACGTTCGTGACGGCCTGAAACCTGTCCATCGTCGCGTTCTCTACGCGATGCGTGAGCTCGGCAACGAGTACAACAAACCCTACAAGAAATCGGCACGCGTCGTTGGTGACGTAATCGGTAAATACCATCCGCACGGCGACGTCGCGGTGTACGACGCAGTCGTTCGAATGGCGCAGCCATTTTCGATGCGTTATCTGCTCGTCGATGGCCAGGGTAACTTTGGCTCGGTCGACGGCGACACCCCGGCGGCCATGCGATACACCGAAGTTCGCATGTCGCGTTTGGCGGGTGAGTTGCTCGCGGACATCGACAAAGAGACGGTCGACTTCGCTCCGAACTACGACGACTCTTTGAGTGAGCCAACGGTGATGCCATCGCGCATCCCGAATTTATTGGTCAACGGATCTTCGGGTATCGCGGTGGGCATGGCCACCAATATCCCGCCGCACAATCTCACCGAAGTCATCAATGCGTGCGTCGCGGTGATCGACGATCCGGAGATCGGGTTGCCCGCGCTGATGCAGCATGTCCCGGGTCCGGATTTCCCAACGGCGGGCATCATCAATGGTGCTCGCGAGATCGTCAGTGCCTACAAGGGCGGGCGCGGTCGGCTCTCGATTCGTGCGCGAACCCACTTCGAGGATGTGGGTAGCCGCGGTGATCGTCAGGCGATCATCGTCACCGAGCTACCGTATCAAGTGAACAAGGCGCGCTTGATCGAGCGTATTGCGGATCTGGTCCGCGACAAGCAGATCGAGGGCATCTCCAACGATGGTCTGCGCGATGAGTCTGACAAAGACGGCATGCGCATCGTCATCGAGTTGAAGCGCGGAGAGAACGCCGAAGTCATCCTGAACAACCTCTTTGCGCAGACGCCGCTCGAGACCGTGTTCGGTATCAACATGGTGGCGCTGGTCGACGGACAGCCGCGTTTGCTCTCGTTGAAGGAGATGCTCGAGGCGTTCATCCGTCATCGACGCGAAGTGGTGACCCGTCGTACGGTGTTCGAGCTCTTCAAGGCTCGCGCGCGCGCTCATCTTCTAGAAGGTTTGGCGGTGGCGCTTGCGAACATCGATGAGGTTATCGCGCTCATCAAAGCATCGCCCACGCCGGCCGAAGCGAAGGTGGGTTTGCTCTCGAAGGCCTGGAGTTCAGGCGCGGTGCCCGAGATGCTCGCTCGCGCCAACAATGTTTCGACGCGTCCGAAGGATCTCGCGGCAGAACTCGGCTTGCAGCGGGAAGGTCTCGGTTATCGGTTGAGCGAAGAGCAGGCGCAGGCGATTCTCGACATGCGTTTGAACCGCTTGACGGGTCTTGAGCAAGACAAGATCGTCGCGGAGTACGCCGAGTTGCTGGCGGAGATCACCGATCTCTCCGATATTCTGGCGCGTGCCGAGCGTCTGACTCAGGTGGTTCGCGACGAGCTGATTGCGATTCGCGAAGATTATGGCGATGCGCGTCGCACCGAAATCAACCTCGACCATATCGATCTTGCGACCGAAGATTTGATCGAGCCGCAGGATGTCGTTGTAACACTCTCACATGCGGGCTACGCCAAGAGCCAGCCCTTGTCCGAGTATCAAGCGCAGCGTCGCGGCGGACGTGGTAAGGCGGCAACGGCCGTCAAAGACGAAGATTTCGTCGAAAAGCTGTTCGTCGCACATACCCACGACACGTTGCTGTGTTTCTCGAGTCGTGGTCGCGTTTATTGGTTGCGCGTGTTCGAACTGCCGCAGGCAGGACGAGGAGCGCGGGGCAAACCGCTGGTCAATCTCATGCCGCTCGAAGAGGGCGAGAAGATCAATGCGGTATTGCCCATCAAGCAATTCGATGACGAGCGGTTCGTGTTCATGGCCACCAGCCATGGCACCGTCAAGAAGACGCCGCTGTCGGCATACTCTCGGCCGCGCCCCTCGGGCATCATCGCCGTCGATCTGCGTGATGGCGACCGTCTGGTCGGCGTCGGCGTCACCGACGGCAAGCGCGACATCATTCTTTGTTCGAGCGGCGGCAAGGCCATACGCTTCAACGAAGAAGAGGTACGCCCGATGGGTCGCGACGCCACCGGTGTGCGCGGCATCAAGCTCGCCGAGGGCCAGGAGGTCATCTCATTGGTGGTCGTTGGTGATGGCTTGATTCTCACGGCGTCTGAGAACGGCTACGGCAAACTGACCCCACTCGAAGACTTCCCCTTGCACGGCCGCGGCGGCCAGGGCGTGATCGCGCTGCAGACCACCGAGCGAAATGGTCGCACGGTGGCGGCGCTGCAGCTGCAGGCCGACCAGGAAATCATGCTGATCAGCTCCAATGGCACACTGGTGCGCACGGGCGTGAGCGAGATCTCGATCGTCGGTCGTAACACCCAGGGTGTACGTCTCATCCGTCTGGATGACGGCGAGCGGCTGACGGGTGTCGAGGGCGTGGCATCGCTGGCGACCGAGGAAGGCGAGGTCGTTGACGAAGCTGCCGCGCTGCCGTCTGCTGACGAGGCAGGCGAGTCGCCGACCACGCACTGATCTTTTGCTGGTTTTGAAACGGGGTTAGTCACGATGCGCGTATTCAATTTCGCGGCGGGTCCGGCGACCTTGCCGATCGAGGTGCTGGAGCAGGCTCGCAACGAGATGCTCGATTGGCAGGGCAGCGGCATGTCGGTGATGGAGGTCAGTCACCGGAGTAAGGCCTTCGTGGCTGTTGCCGAGCAGGCCGAGGCTGATTTACGCGAATTGATGGGGATTCCGTCTCACTATCGTGTTCTGTTCCTACAGGGCGGTGCGACCGGTCAGTTCACGGCGATTCCTATGAATCTCGCCGCGCCTGAATCCACTGCGCAATACGTCAACACCGGCGCTTGGTCCAAAAAGGCGATCGTCGAGGCGAAGCGGTTTTGTAAGGTCGAGGTGCTCGCCGATGAGTCCGCCTCCAACTATTCGACTGTGCCTGCCGAGAGCGCACTGAAAGTGTCGGATGAGGCCGCCTACGTTCACTACACCCCGAACGAAACCATCGGTGGCGTCGAGTTTCCGTACGTGCCGGCAACGGGACAGGTGCCGCTAGTCGCAGATATGTCGTCGACCATTTTGTCGCGCCCGATCGATGTCTCGAAGTTCGGTCTCATCTATGCAGGCGCCCAGAAGAACATTGGCCCCTCGGGTCTCTGTGTCGTTATCGTCCGCGACGATTTGATCGGCAAGGCGCGAGCGGGTACTCCGCCCATTTGGGACTACGCTGCGATGGCGAAAGAGGGCTCGATGCTCAACACGCCACCCACCTTCGGCATCTATATGGCAGGGCTCGTGTTCCAATGGTTGAAGCGCCAAGGTGGTCTCGACGTCATCGGCGAGCGTAATCGCACGAAAGCCGAACTGCTTTATAACGCGATCGATTCATCCGGCTACTACAAGAGCCCGGTCGCACCGAACGCGCGCTCGTGGATGAATGTGCCGTTCACGATCCCAAATCCCGATCTGGAAAAAACCTTCTGCGCCGAGGCGGCGAAGGCCGGTCTTGCGAATCTGGAAGGTCACCGCTCGGTCGGTGGCATGCGCGCCTCCATCTATAACGCCATGCCGCAGTCAGGTGTCGAGGCGCTCGTCACCTTCATGAAAGACTTCCAGCAGCGTCACGGTTGAGGCGGCCATGGGCTATCGCATCCTCACGCTGAACCAAATCAGTGTGCGTGGTCTCGAGCGCTTTCCGCGCGATCGCTACGAAGTCGCCTCTTCGCTTGTGAATCCCGACGCGATCTTGCTGCGTTCGGCAGATTTGCACTCCCTTGAGATATCGCCTTCGGTACTCGCCGTGGGGCGCGCAGGCGCGGGTACCAACAACGTTCCGGTCGCGGCTCTCTCCAAACGCGGTGTTGCGGTGTTCAACGCGCCAGGCGCCAACTCGAATGCGGTCAAAGAATTGGTGATTGCCGGCTTGTTCTTAGCCGCTCGGAATATTTGTCAGGCGTGGGATTTCGCACGCGATTTGACGGGCGATGACAAGGCTATCGACGAGGCGACCGAAAAGGGCAAGAAAGCCTTTGCGGGTTTCGAGCTGCCGGGACGAACTTTGGGCGTCATCGGTCTAGGTGCGATCGGTGTCGAGGTCGCCAACGCTGCCGAGCGGCTTGGCATGCGAGTCATCGGTTACGACCCCGACATCACCGTTCAGCGTGCATGGCAGCTATCGGCCTCGATCGAGCAGGCACGATCGCTTGATGAGCTTTTTTCGCGCAGCCAGTTCGTCACCGTGCATGTGCCGCTCGTCGAGGGTACGCGCGGGCTCGTCAATGCCGCGCGTCTTGCTTTGATGCCAGAGCAGGGCGTGCTATTGAATTTTTCGCGTGCCCCGATCGTCGATGACGTCGCGGTAATCGCTGCGCTCGATGCGGGCCGATTGCAGGCGTATATCTGTGATTTTCCGAAGAGCGCGCTCAAAGATCATCCGCGCGTCATTACATTGCCCCACCTTGGCGCCTCCACCAGTGAAGCGGAGGAGAACTGTGCAGTGATGGTCGCCGATACGCTGCGCGACTACCTTGAGCACGGCAACGTTCGCCACAGCGTGAACTTCCCCGATGCGGCAATGCCCCGTCCGACCGGGACTCGTCGCATAGCGGTGGCCAACAGCAACGTGCCGAACATGGTCGGTCAGGTATCGACCCTGTTGGCCTCGGCGGGTCTCAACATCGCCGAGTTGCTCAATAAGTCGCGCGGCGAGTATGCCTACACCTTGATCGATACCGAGGGTACGGTCGATGCCACGTTGCTTGATCGCATTCGTGCGATCGAGGGCGTACTCTCAGCGCGAGTAATCTAACTGTTTTACCGACAAAGGGTGCCGGCGATGGCCGTTAAGAAGAAAACACAGCAACGAAAGCGAACGGCGAGCAAGCGTCCTGTCGGTGGCGGCGCCATCGAGTCGTTGCGTGAACAAATCGATCGCGTCGATCGTGATCTGCACGCCTTGCTCAACGAACGCGCACGCCTTGCACGACAGGTGGGAATTTCCAAAGGTCAGCAGGGGCGGTTGGTCGATTTCTACCGGCCGGAGCGCGAGTCGCAAGTACTGCGCATGGCGCTCGAGCGTAATGCGGCCGATCGCGGGAAAGGGGCTTTGCGCGACGAGGAGATCGTGCGCCTGTTTCGCGAGATCATGTCGGCCTGCCTCGCGCAGGAGGAGCCACTCAAGATCGGTTTTCTCGGTCCCGAGGGAACGTTCTCACAAACGGCGGTTTACAAACATTTCGGTCATTCGGCGCGCGCTTTGTCGCTTGCGAGCATCGATGAGGTATTTCACGAGGTCGAGGCCGGTCACGCCGACTTTGGCGTCGTGCCCATCGAGAACTCAACCGAGGGTAGCGTCAATCACACCCTCGATCGTTTCTTAACCTCGCCTCTTCAGATCTGCGGTGAGGTGGAATTGCGCATTCGTCAAAACTTGATGGGTCGCATGAAATCGTTGCATGAGATCAAGCGGGTATGCAGTCATCCGCAGTCGCTAGCGCAATGTCGTCAGTGGCTAAAAGAGCATCTACCCGACGTCGAGTTGATTGCAGAGTCGTCGAATGCCGAGGCGGCGCGGCGTGCGCGCGATGAAAAGGGTACGGCGGCCATTGCGGGTGAAACGGCGGCGGAGGTCTACGACCTTTCGATCTTGTCGGCCGACATAGAAGATCGTCCGGATAACACCACGCGCTTCCTCGTGATCGGTCGGCGTACCTTTGGTGCTAGCGGTAACGATCGCACAACGCTGCTGCTCTCGACCGGTCATACCGAGGCGCCGGGTGCTTTGCATCGCCTGCTTGAGCCCCTTGCGAAAAATCGAGTCAGTTTGACGCGAATCGAGTCGCGTCCATCACAGCGTCGCAAGTGGGACTACGTGTTCTTCATCGACCTCGAAGGTCATGCGTCGGATGCGCCGGTCGCGCGTGCGCTTGCGGGACTCAAAGAACGAGCATCGCTATTTCGCGTGCTCGGCTCCTATCCGCGCGCGGTGCTGTGAGCATGCTGCGATGAGCAACTGGTCAGTATCGCCGGCCAGGCGCCTCGAGGGTCGCGTGCGTGTTCCGGGTGACAAGTCTGTTTCGCATCGCGCCTTGATGCTCGGTGCCATCGCCGAGGGCATCACGACCGCCGATGGCTTTTTAGCAAGCGAAGATTGTCTCGCGACCCTCAAGGCACTAAAAACATTGGGGGTCATGATCGAGCGGCCGACGCTGACTTCCGTACGCATCGAGGGCGTCGGCTTGCGCGGTTTGCAAGGCACAACCGCATCGCTCGATATGGGCAATGCCGGCACGGCGATGCGACTTTTCATGGGTCTGTTATCTGGGCAGTCCTTCGATTCCACCTTGATCGGCGATTCGTCGTTGATGCGCCGCCCAATGGAGCGCGCGGCTGCACCGCTGCGTCGAATGGGAGCCTCGATCGAGACGCGCGAGGGCAAGCCTCCCGTCGTGATCCGAGGCGGCCGTGTTCTGAATGGAATCGATTTCGACATGCCGGTGGCCAGCGCGCAGGTGAAGTCGGCCGTGTTGCTCGCGGGTTTGTATGCGCACGGTGAAACGCGCGTGACGGAGCCCGCACCCACCCGGGATCACACCGAGAGAATGCTGCAAGGCTTCGGTGTTGAGGTGCGTCGCCAAGGCGCTACGGTGGCTTTGGACGCGCCGGACAAACTCAAAGGCTGTCACGTCGACGTCCCAGCTGACTTTTCGTCGGCCGCCTTTTTCATGGTGGCAGGCTGCCTGGCGGGCGAGGGTGAGCTTCATCTCGAACGGGTCGGAATGAACCCCACTCGCACGGGTTTGCTCGAGATCCTGCTCGCCATGGGCGCGGATATCGAGGTGCGCGATCTGCGAACCTCAGGCCCCGAGCCCACGGCTGATTTGATCATTCGTCCCTCGAGGCTTCGTGGGATCGAGGTGCGACCCGAGTGGGTGCCGCTAGCCATCGACGAGTTTCCCGTTTTCTTCATAGCGGCGGCGTGTGCTGAAGGTGAGTCGGTTTTGCGCGGCGCCGAAGAGTTGCGCGTCAAAGAAAGTGATCGACTGGCCGTCATGTCGGCGGGGCTGAGCGCGCTTGGTGTTTCCCACGAACTGCTGCCTGATGGCATGCGCCTGGCGGGTTTTCGCGGCGAGGGCGCGGTCTTCCAACCGGGTCGTATCGACAGCCATGGCGATCACCGTATCGCGATGTCATTTGCGGTCGCGTCGCTGCGCGCGGCGGGTCCGATCGAAATCCAAGATACGGCGAATGTGGCGACCTCGTTCCCGGGGTTTGCCGACCTTGCTCGGGGTTGCGGGCTTAACTTGTCCGGGGTGGCGTGAGTTTGGCGGCGCCTGTCGTCGCGGTTCCGGTGGTGGCCGTCGATGGGCCATCGGGATCCGGCAAGGGGACCGTCTGCCGACGCCTCGCCCGTCAGCTTGGCTGGCATCTACTCGATAGCGGGGCGCTCTATCGGCTCGTCGCCGTGGCGGGTCAGTCGGCGGGTCTCGCTGCCGATGACATCGAGGGTCACAGCCGAATCGCAGGCCAAATGGGTGTGCGCTTCGGGTCGGATGCGAGCGGCGCCGAGCGGATCGAGCTCGACGGTCGCGACGTGACAGCGCTGGTTCGCGCCGAGCAGACCGGGCAGGGTGCCTCTAGGGTCGCCGCCTGGCCGGCCGTTCGCTCGGCGCTGACCGATCGGCAGCGTGCCTTCGCGGAGCCACCCGGGCTCATCGCCGATGGACGTGACATGGGGACGGTGATTTTCCCCTCTGCACCCCTGAAGATCTTCCTCACCGCCAGTGCCGAAGAAAGGGCCCTTAGGCGCTATAACCAGTTGAACGGTAAGGATTCTGGTGTTAGTCTCGCCGCCCTTTCGCGGGAGATAGCCGAACGCGACGAGCGCGATTCGACCCGCGCCGTGGCGCCACTTCGGCCAGCGTCCGACGCGTTCGTGATCGATTCCACGGGTGTCACCGTCGAGTCGATTGTCGAACGGGTGATCGAACTCGGACGCGAGCGCGCCTTGTGGCGCTGCCCCCCAGAAATTCTTCGATCGTTTTTTTGGGGGCTCGCGCAAGGAAGCGTGGTCTTGTTAGGCAATTCCCGTGGGCCATCGGATGACGGCTGCTCGGGCCAGACGTCGCGGTGACGTTTTCACCGCATTACGAGTAACAACCAATGACTGAAAGTTTTGCGCAACTGTTCGAGCAGAGCCTCGCTAGCCAGCGGATCCGTCCGGGACAAATCCTCTCGGGTCTGATCGTCGATGTCGGCGATGACATGGTCATCGTCAATGTCGGGCTGAAGTCCGAGGCCGTCATTCCGGTCGAACAGTTCAAGAATGAGCGCGGTGAGATCGAAGTCAAGGCCGGCGACATGGTCGAAGTGGCCCTCGACTCGGTTGAGGATGGCACGGGTGAAACCCGCCTCTCGCGCGAGAAGGCCAAGCGCGCTCGCACCTGGACGCGCCTCGAAGAGGCCTTCAATGCCGGCGAGATTGTCATCGGCATCATCACGGGCCGCGTCAAAGGCGGATTCACGGTTGAGATCGAGCACGTTCGCGCGTTCCTGCCCGGTTCGCTTGTGGATGTGCGTCCGGTTCGTGATACGGCTTATCTCGAAAATAAGCCGCTCGAGTTCAAGGTCATCAAGCTCGATCAGAAGCGCAACAACGTCGTCGTGTCGCGTCGCGCCGTGGTGGAGCAAGAGTTCTCCGCCGAGCGCAGCGCGCTCATGGACAACCTGCAGGAAGGTTCGGTCGTGCGCGGCACGGTCAAGAACCTCACCGATTACGGTGCGTTCGTCGACTTGGGCGGCATCGATGGCTTGCTGCACATCACCGACATGGCGTGGAAGCGCGTCAAGCATCCGTCGGAAGTCGTCAAAGTGGGCGACGAAGTGGAAGTTCGCATCCTGAAGTTCGATCGCGAGCGTTCGCGAGTCAGCCTCGGCCTCAAGCAGTTGGGAGCCGATCCGTGGGAAAACATCTCGCGTCGTTATCCGCCGAACACCCGCGTCTTCGGCAAGGTCACGAACATCGCCGACTACGGCGCGTTCGTGGAGATCGAGGATGGCGTCGAGGGG
>JBMTZD010000046.1:0-16419 GCA_049455235.1 Steroidobacteraceae bacterium | reverse complement strand
CGAGTGCGACGTGTTAGTCGTTCCTCGTGCGGCATCGAGCGTTAAGTATGCGCGTACTCTCAGCTAGCGGATTTGTCGGCGAGCCGTTCTGCTTGAATGCGACGAACGGTCATCCAAGAAAATAGGCTTATCACGCCGACGAGCAGGGCCATCAGTAGCCCGAGCCACCAACGAACCTTCCATGCCTCGTAAAGACCCCAAGCGACGCCGATCGGCGTGCTCACCAGTAGAACGGGTTTGGCGATACGCATTGCGGGGCGAAAGCATAACTCGCTAGGCTCGTTCGCATGAGAACTTTCCAGCTTGCCCCCCTCGTCGTCGTCTTGCTCACCTCGCTCTCGGCAGGAGCGGCGCCGCTCGATGACGAGGCTGTTTATCAGGCGCGCTTCGCGCAGCTGTTCGCCTCATTCAGGGCGGGGCTAGGCCTAGAGACTTACGACCCACTCGAGGCGGTTCCGGGTGCTCGTGAATATCGCCGATTGCCCAAGGCGAGTCGGGCGAGCATCGATCAGTCGGCATTGCAGCAGGCGCGTGATTACGCGGCGGCCAACCGCTCCTCTGCCTTTCTCGTTTGGCGCGATGGTGTGATCGAGGAGGCGAGTTATTTTGGTGATACGAAAGAAGAGAGTCTTTTGACCTCGCGGTCGCTCGCGAAGCCGATGACCGCGATTGCGGTGGGTCGAGCGATCGCACTTGGGCATATTCGTTCGCTCGATCAGCCCGTGGCGGATTTCGTCACCGAATGGCGCGGCGATGAGCGGCGTCGATTGATTCGGGTGCGACACTTGCTCGACATGCGTTCGGGCTTCCTGCCTCAGTCGGCTTCGTCGGATCCGGCACATATCCTAAATCGCGCGTATCTGCATCCGCGCCACGACGAAATCATCATCCGCGAGTATCCCGTCGTCGACGTGCCGGGTTCTCGATATGAATACAACAACGCCTCGTCTGAGAT
This sequence comes from Steroidobacteraceae bacterium, assembly GCA_049455235.1. Classification (GTDB taxonomy): domain Bacteria; phylum Pseudomonadota; class Gammaproteobacteria; order Steroidobacterales; family Steroidobacteraceae; genus UBA964. The sequence goes on along the minus strand of JBMTZD010000046.1, from coordinate 15,464 downwards.
GGTGGCGGTGCTGATTGAGCGTGCAACGGGGCGGCGATACGCCGAGTTTCTCTCGCGAGAAGTATTGCAGCCGATCGGAGCGCCGGGTGGCAATATTTGGATCAATCGGCCGGGCGGCGTTGCGCACGCGGGTTGCTGCCTGATGCTGCCCGCGGAAGCTTGGCTACGCCTCGGTATTTTGCTCGCAGCCGATGGCGTTTGGCAGGGCGAGCGCCTGTTACCCGAGGGATACGTCACCGAAATGCGTCGAGGGACTCGCGAGAATCCGTATTACGGCCTTGGTGTGTACGTCGCGGGTGAGTACACGCCGCGACGCGGCTTCGCGAATCCGGAGCGTGAGGCCGATGCTCGCAAGGTGCTGCATTCGGAGCCGTACCTGGCCGCCGATCTCTTCCTATTCGATGGCAACGCCAATCAGGTCGTCTACATCATCCCGTCCGAGCGGCTCGTGATCTTGCGTATGGGGGATAACCCGCCACGCGGTGAGGGCCGAGAATGGGATAACACGGCGCTGCCGAACACATTGCTCCGCGGTATCCTTCGCGCCCGTGCAGAAGCCGCCCCTTGAGGGCCTGATTCTCGCCGATTCTGTTATAGTGTTGTAGTTGCATATAACACTCGCGGAGCATGGCTCCGCCGACTGCTTTTACGGAAAACATCATGGTTCGACTCGCTTTGTCATCAGCACCTCGCAGTGTTTATTGGATATTGGGCGGCTTGGCTGTCCTGACTGCGCTCGGTTTGTTGCGTACTTTTTGGAACAGCGGCCCGGATGCGGAGGGCGCAAGTCAGGCGCCGCTCGTCAGTGTGCGTGAAGTGCGCCCCGCTGAGCTCGCTGATGTGGTGACCTTTACCGGTGCGATCACCGCGCGAGATGAGGCGGCCATCAGCGCTGAGGGTGAGGGCGGTCGAGTCGCGGCCTTGTTCGTCGATGTCGGCGATCGCGTCAGTCGTGGGCAAGTGCTGGCCAAGCTCGATAATTCTTTGATCGCGCCGCAGGTGGCAAGCCTTGAGGCCTCGCTCGAAGAATCCAAAGCCAATGCCGCAGTGGCCGAGGCGGAATATCGCCGTGCGCAAGCGGTGGCTTCGATCGGCGCCTTGTCTCAACAAGAGATAGAGCGTCGTGGTGCAGCGGCCGTGGCCGCTGGATCTAAAGTCAAAGTTGTCAGTTCCCAGTTAGCCGAGGCGCGAGCTCGTCTCGGTCGCACGGAAGTGCGCGCGCCGTTCGACGGCATCATTCTTACGCGTAATGCGGAAGTCGGTCAGTTGGCGTCGCCCGGTGCGGGTGCGCTATTTCGAATTGGTCGTCGAGGCAGCATCGAGATGCGTGGCAACGTCGCCGAGCGTGATCTGCCGCGATTGAAAGTCGGACAGGCCGCGCGTGTGCGTGTGACGGGTGTCGATCAAGCCTTTGAAGGTCAGGTGCGATTGATCGGTGCGGTCATCGACCCGACGACGCGCTTGGGTTCCGTGCGTATCGAGCTGCGTGAACATCGTGACTTGCGCCCGGGCGCGTTCGCCCGTGGTGAGGTGGAGACCGGCCGCGGCTCTCGCCCTGTGATTCCGCAAACGGCGGTCATGAGCGACGGCAGCGGTAACTATGTTTATCTCGTGGGTAACGGCGATCAGGTCGAGCGTCGTGATGTGCGTATCGCAGGCTCGCGGGTCGAAGGTTTGATCGTAGAGTCGGGCTTGCAGGGTGGTGAGCGATTGATCGAGACGGCAGGACCGTATCTGCGCGTTGGTGAGAAGATCCGAGTCGCCCAATGAAGAATATGTCCGCATGGGCGATTCGGAATCCGATCGTACCGATCGTGCTTTTCATGGTGCTGACGTTTGTCGGTATCGTCAGTTTCATTCGCTTGCCGATCAACCTAGCACCGGATGTGAGTTTTCCGCTGGTATCCGTGTCGGTTTCGCAACCCGGTGCAGCGCCATCCGAAATCGAAACTCAGATTACGCAGAAAATCGAAGGTGCGGTGCGTAGTGTCGCCGACGTACGCACCATCAGTTCGCGAGCGAATGAAGGCTCGAGCATGACGATGGTGGAGTTCCAAATCGGGACGCCAATCGATCGAGCGCTTAACGACGTGCGCGATGCCGTCAGCAAGGTTAGAGCGGACCTTCCCGATGGTGTCGATGAACCACAGGTAACGCGTATCGACGTGGAGGGTGGTGCGATTGCGTATTACGCGGTCGTGACCACCGAACGCTCACCCGAGCAGCTCAGTTGGTACGTGGACAATACCGTGAGCAAGCGACTGTTGGCCTTGCCCGGAGTGGCGCAGGCTTCACGCGGTGGTGGCTTTACCCGCGAAATCCGCGTCAATCTCGATCCGGCGCGTATGCAGGCGCTCGGTATCACGGCAACCGAGGTCAACCAGCAATTACGCACGCTCAACTTAAACGCGCCGGGTGGTCGGGCCCAGGTGGGTGGCGGTGAGCAGGCGATCCGTGTATTGGGTTCCGCCTCGACCGCCTTGGAGCTTGCCGGCACCCAGATTCGGCTTACCAACGGCACGAGCGTGCGATTGCAGGATATCGCCGAGGTCCGTGACGATGTCGGTGAACAACGATCGCTCACGCGTCTGAATGGTCGAGTAGCTACGACTTTCGGTGTGTTCAAGGCGAGAGGTGCCTCGGACGTCACGGTTCTTGATCGTGTCGAGGAGGAGATCGAGAAGCTCCTCAAAGAATCTCCTGATCTCAAGATGACGCGGGTGTTTACCACTGTCGAGAACACTCGCGAGTCTTACCGTTCGGCGCTGACCGCCATGATCGAAGGGTCGATCTTGGCTGTTCTCGTCGTCTTCATTTTCTTACGTGACTGGCGTGCGACCGCCATCTCGGCATTGGCGATTCCGTTGTCGGCCATTCCGACCTTTGCGTTCATGTATGCAATGGACTTCACGCTCAACAGCATGAGCATGCTGGCCCTGTCGTTGGTGGCGGGTGTGCTGGTCGACGATGCGATCGTCGAGATCGAGAATATCGTGCGGCACATGCGCATGGGGAAGAGCGGTTATCAGGCAGCGCTGGATGCAGCTGACGAAATTGGTCTTGCTGTGGTGGCAACGTCTGCCACCATCATCGCCGTCTTTGCACCGGTCGGTTTCATGGGTGGATTCGTCGGTCAGTATTTCAAGCAATTCGGCCTGACGGTGGCCGCTGCGGTGTTCTTCTCGCTGCTCGTCGCGCGCTTGATCACGCCGCTCATCGCCGCGTATACGTTGAAGCCACATGATGAGATCCGCTCGGCCGACGGTCCGATGATGAACAACTACCTCGAGGTGCTGCGCTGGGGTTTACAGCATCGCTGGGCGACTATCGCTGGTGGCACTGCATTTTTCATTATTTCGGTGTTGTTGCTCGTCGCTCTACCGAAATCTTTGTTGCCACCCCAGGATTTCTCGGCCTCACAAATCACGATTGAGTTGCCACCGGGCGTGCGGCTCGAACAAACCGCAGCGGTGTCGGCTCAGGTGCGCGATCTCGTCGCTTCGCAACCGGAAGTGACGGACGTGATCGAGTCGATTGGCGGCGATGAAGTTCGCACAGCTGATCTCTATGTTTCATTGGTGCCTCATAAGAGTCGTGACTTAACCCAGCACGAGTGGGAGGAGAGGGTCCGACCGAGCTTCGCCACCATTCCTGACGCGCGTATCAACTTCGCCGGTGGTGATGCAGCAGGTGGCGGAAGGCCTTTGACGCTGTATCTAACGAGCGATGATCCCCTGAAGCTTGAAACGGCGGCGCGCGCGGCCGTTGAAGCGATGCGTAAGTTGCCCGAGTTGCGTGACCCGCGCATTAGTGGCGACCTTAAACGTCCAGAAGTTTTGGTTGAGCCTCGACTGGATCTTGCGGCAGAGCTTGGCGTGTCGGTCGCGGCGATTAGCCAAACGATCCGCATCGCGACCTTGGGCGATCTGCCGCAAAACGCGGCGAAGTTCTCACTGTCGGATCGACAAGTACCGATCCGTGTCAGTCTGCTCGAGAGTTCGCGTCGCGATCTGTCCACGCTCGAGAATCTTCCGGTGCGCACCTCATCGGGTGGCACTGTACCGCTCAAATCGGTTGCCGATATTCGCTTTGGCGAAGGCCCGTCGGTGATTCGTCGCTATAACCAGAGTCGTCGCATCGTGATCGACTCTGAGCTCAATGGTGTTGAGATCGGTCCTGCGCTCGCCAAAGTCAAAGCGCTACCGGAGATCAAAGATTTACCGGAGGGAGTCAATCTCGTCGAAGTGGGGCAGGCCGAGTTCATCAAGGATGTCTTCACGAATTTCACCTTGGCCATCGGTGCCGGTGTGCTACTCGTGTTCGCGGTGCTCGTACTGCTGTTTGCGCGCGTGTTCCAACCCATCACCATCTTATCGGCGCTGCCGCTTTCGGTGGGCGGTGCGGCAATCGCGCTGATGCTATTCGGCAAGCCGTTCTCTATGCCCGTCGTCATTGGTTTTTTGATGCTGATGGGCATCGTGGGCAAGAACTCGATTCTGCTGGTGGATTTCGCTATCGAAGAAATACGCGCCGGCAAGACTCGCACGGAGGCCTTGATTGAGGCGGGTCACAAGCGAGCACGCCCCATCATCATGACGACGGTCGCGATGGTCGCGGGTATGTTGCCAGTGGCTTTCGCGGTGGTAGGCGGTGAGTTCCGCGCGCCGATGGGCATTGCGGTGATCGGCGGCCTCATCACCTCGACGGCGCTGACGCTGGTCGTGGTGCCCGCCGTGTTTTCGGTCGTCGATGATCTCGAGGGCTGGATTACGCCGCGCGTCAGTCGGTTGCTGAACTCTTCGGAAGCGACTTGACGCCGTAGCGCCTTGTGCCGCGTCTGAGGCAGAGCTCAGCAAGACCTCAGGTGTCTTGCCAGAGGAGGGTCAGTGCCAACGTCGTGCCAGCGATGAATAGTGTCGCTGTTGCGCCGAGCGCGAGCGGGCGCCAGCCCTGAGCAATGAGTTTCCGCAGATCGGTCTCGAGTCCGACAGCGGCCAAGGCGAAAGCGAGCAGTGCTTGTGTGGCGAGGTTCGCCGTCGATCGCCACTCATTGGCGATCCAACCGGTTCCCGCCAGTAGCACCATGCCGAGAAAGCCAAACACGAACCAAGGTATCGGGGTGCGGCCGTTGCCCAGCTTGTCGCGATGCGACAGTCGTTGCACCCAAAATCCCATCAGCAGGACGAGCGGTGCCAACATCAAAACGCGTGCAAGTTTGCTGACGGTTGCGAACTCGCCGCTCGTTTGCCCGAGCGCAAAACCGGCCGCGACGACCTGCGCCACCTCATGCACCGACGCACCGCTCCACAGACCGTAGGCCAGTTCACCGAGCGGCAGTCCACTTGCGAGCAGAGGGTAAGCGAACATCGCGATCGTCCCAAACAGGGTGACGGTAGCGAGTGCATAAGCGACTGACTCATCCTCGTCGCGAACAACCGTATTGGCAGCCACGATGGCTGAGGCGCCGCAAATACTGGTTCCGGCGGCGATGAGAGTGGTGAGGCCTTGCGGCACGCCGAGCCTTTGCCCCATCCAAATCGTGAAGAGGAAGGTTGCGGCAACGGCGAAGATCAAAATGGCCAGTCCCGCCCAACCGATGGCGAGTATCTCGGCGAGCGTGACTTGGAGCCCGAGCAGTACGATCCCGAGTCGCAGGGGAGCGCGTAGGGCTGCCGCGAGCCCCGCGCGGGCGGCTTCTGGGCGGCCTAGGAGGTTACGTACCGCCATGCCGATCAAAATAGCGAGCATCAGTGGGCTGAGGCTCAGGATGAGGGGTAAGCCGGCCGCTTTGACGGCAAAAGCCGCGGCAGCAACGGCGGCGGCCAAAGCGATCCCGGGGAACAGAGCGACGGGGTTGGGGTTCGAAGCGGGTGGTGAGGCTGTCACGGCAGGCGCACTATAACCTTTTAACCTAGAAGACTTGACTTTCACGGAACTGTGTTAGACTCGCGCGGGATCGTTGCCTTTCCGTCTGCATCTCTGGGTGTTTCAAACGCCGGTCTGCATTGCTGAATCGACTTCGATCAGGTGGCCGATAGAGCCCACCGGGTCCAACAAAATCCGGGTGGCTGGTTGAGGCCGGTTTGTTTGATTAATTAGTGAGTGTTTCCAGAGATGGCGAAAATTTATGTAGGCAACCTGCCGTTTTCGGCAGACGAGGCAGCGGTTCGCACCCTGTTCTCGCAGCACGGTACGGTTGAGTCGGTTTCATTGCCGGTCGATCGTGACACCGGTCGTCCCCGCGGTTTCGGCTTTGTCGAAATGCCGCAGGAAGATGCGGCTCGTGCGATCCAGTCCTTGAACGGCTACTCGATGGGCGGTCGCCCGTTGCGTGTGAACGAGGCTCAGGATCGTCCCCGCACCGGTGGCGGTGGTGGTCGTCCGGGCGGCGGCTTCCGTGGCGGTAGCGGCGGCGGTGGATTCCGCGGCGGCGACGGCGGCGGTGGTCGCTGGTAAGCAGCCGGGTCGATAAGACCGGTATGTTTCGAGAGAGGCCCGTGGAAACACGGGCCTTTTTCTTTGGGCAACCTGAGCTTGGGTTTGGCCAGGTGATGAGCTCGGCTTAGCTGACTCGCACCAGCTGTTTGCCTACGTTTCGCCCCTCGAAGAGTCGGATCAGTGCTTCGGGCATTTGCTCTAGTCCTTCCAAGATATCTTCCTGGTAAATCAGCTTTCCCTCGGCGATCCACTCGGCCATCTGTGCTTCGGCACGCTCGAAGCGCTCGCTCATTTCGTAGATGAAAAAAGCTTCCATGCGAGCCATTTTCTTGAAGATGGCAAAGGCATTATTGAGCGGGCGTGGTCGCTCAACCCCGTCGATATATTGAGAGATCGCACCGCAGAGTACGACTCTGGCATGACGTCGCAGCTGCGCGAGGCCCGCATCGAGGATCTCGCCGCCAACATTGTCAAAGAAAACATCGATACCGTTTGGCATCAGCTCGGCAAGTGGTGCGTCTATTGGCCCGAGTCGGTAGTCGATGGCGGCGCGATAGCCCAGAGACTCGGTGAGTAACTGGCACTTCGCTGGCGAACCGGCGATGCCTACGGCACTGGCACCGAGGTTGCGCGCGATCTGCCCGACGTTGGATCCCACGCCACCTGCAGCGCCCGAGACGAGAACTTGGTCGCCTGCTTTGACGGCGCCGATATCGACAAGGCCCAAATAGGACGTGAAGCCAGTAAGCCCAAGCACGCCAAGTGCCGTCGAGATCGGCACACGACGCTGGTGAACCTTGAACATCAAAAAATAATCCGATCCGTCGGCGATGGCATAGTCTTGCCAGCCCAGCTTACCTTGCACGATATCGCCAACTGGCCAGGCTGGGTTGCGCGATTCGACGATCTCGCCGACCCCGCGTCCATGCATGACATCGCCGATGGCAAGTGGGCGCTCGAATTTTTCGGAGTTCAGCATGTAACCGCGCATGACGGCGGCAACACCGAGATAACGGGTACAGATCCGAAACTCACCTTCAGCAAGCGGGCGTAGCGGCGTTTCGATCAAGCGAAAGTCGCTGTGCTTGACCGCGCCTTGCGGCCGCGCTGCCAACACCCACTGACGATTTACCACTCGCGACCCCGCGTTTCGGGCACGAACTTCAGCGCGAGTAGAAAGGCGATGGCCATGACGGTAACCGGATACCAGAGACCGGCAAGCACATCGCCAGAGCGTGCAACGAGCCACGCTGCCGTGAGCGGCATGAAGCCACCGAACCAGGCACTCGTGAGGTGGTAGGGAACCGACAAGGCGGTGTAACGAATCCGAGTCGGGAAAGCCTCGGCGAGCCAACCCGCCCCGGGACCGCAGGTGAGGCCGGCGCCCAGGATCATCACGAGGATGAGGCCAACGAGGCTCCAATGCGTCGCATTGAGATCGCTAACGCTTTGCAGAGGCTTCACGGCGGAACGCTCGGGATAGCCTGCTGCGGCTAATGCGCCTGCCAGGGTTTCGCGATCAAACCCTTCGAGCTCGCGATCGGCAATCCGGATGATCACACTCGATCGATCGAGAGCCGTCGATGCGGGCGTTTCGTTCGAATAAGAGATGCCGCGTTTGGCGAGGTAATCGCGTGCCTTGGTCGCCTCGTCGAGCTCTTTGGGATCTGCGAAGGGGTCAAATTGCGTAGGCTCAGCGACCACGACGATGGGTGCAACGCGCTGTGCACTCTCTAAGGCGGGGTTGCCAAGCGCGAGCATGCCGCGATAGGCAGGCATGATCGTGATCGCCGTGAGCAGCATGCCGGCCAGAATCACTGGGCGTCGACCGATTCGATCGGAGAGCGCTCCGGCAGCGACATAGACGGCGATGCCAAGCACGAGCGCAAGCACGATGAGCGCTGATGCCGTCGCCGTGTCGATCAGTAGCGCGGTCTGTAGAAACACGAGCGAGTAGAACTGAGCCGTATACCAACTGAGTGCCATGGCAGCCGCGACGATAATCGCGCCGATCATGCTCGTGCGGTGCTCACTCGAGAGCAAACTTTCTTTGATCGGTGATTCGGCGAGCTCGCCCTTGCGCTTGAGCTCTTCGAACAGCGGCGATTCGGCAATGTGCACACGAATATAAACCGACAGTGCCAGCAAGACGACGGAGAGTAAAAAGGGCAGTCGCCAGCCCCAAGCGCGAAACTCTTCATCACCGAGTAGCAACCGACAGGCGACGATCACGAGTAAAGACAACACGAGGCCGATGGTGGCCGTGGTCTGGATCCAGCTTGTGAAGAACCCGCGCCGATCGCTCCGGCAATGTTCGGCGATGTAGATCGCCGCGCCCCCGTATTCGCCACCGAGCGCGAGACCTTGAATCAGGCGCAGCGTCACGAGCAGTGCAGGTGCCCACCAGCCGATGGTTTCGAAATCGGGCAGCACACCGACAAGAGCAGTCGATAGACCCATCATCACGATCGTGATGAGAAAGGTCTTTTTGCGTCCAACGCGATCGCCCAAGCGGCCGAAGATCAAGGCACCTAAGGGACGAATCGCAAACCCGGCGCCGAAGGTCGCGAGGCTCGCGAGCAGCGCGGCGGTCTCGTTACCGGGTGGAAAGAATAGGGCGCCGAAGAAGGTCGCGAGACTGCCGTAGAGCAGAAAGTCGTAATACTCGAAGACCGTTCCGGTGGAGGCCGCGACGACGACGCGCGACATCGGTGTTGCGGGAGTAGATGAATTCGGGTTCATGTTCACACAGAGGTAGCCTGCGCGGATTGTAGGGGGAATCAGCAGCCGGTGGGCGGTAGACTCGGGCGATGACTGTTCAATCACATATCCGTCGTGGCTACTTCGATGGGCACACCGGTCAAGTGCACTACCGCCTTATCGGCGCTCGTGGCGATCGACCCTTGTTGCTACTGCACCAGTCGCCTCTCTCAGGAACGCAGTTCGATGCGGCGATGCCGCTTTTGGCGTCGCTTGGGTACTGCGTCATCGCGCCGGATATGCCGGGATTCGGTATGTCGGACGTCCCGCTGGAGGGATCAACGCTCGAGGATTTCGCGAGCATCGTCGATGCGGTCCGTGAGGGCATGCAATGGTCGCGGGTGAGTATCGTCGGTCATCACACGGGCGCGGTATTGGGGGCGGTGTATGCGCGCCGTCATCCCGAGATTGTCGAGAAATTAGTGCTCAATGGATTTCCGCTCTTGAGTGAAGCGGAGCGCAAGCACTTTGCGAGTTTTTACTTTGGCCCCAAGGAGCCTCAGCTCGATGGTTCGCATTTGCTTAAAGCTTGGGAAACCCGTTTGCGAGCGACCCCAGGTTGGACTGATATCCATCTCATGCATCGCTATACGGTCGAAGCCTTGCATCGCGGTGCCACGAATTGGAAGGCCTTTCCGCTCGTGATCAGCGCGGATCTCGAGAGCGTATTACTTGATATCAAAGTCCCCACGCTGATGTTCACCAATACCGGCGAAGATCTTTACGAGTCGACACGCCGCGCTTGGCAGTTACGCCCCGATTTTTTTGGGTATGCCGAATTGCAGGGTGGAACCCACGACATCGTTGATGAGCAGCCGCAGGCTTGGGTTGCGGCGGTAGATCGGTTTTTGAGGACTGACATCTAAAAAAGCGCAGTTTTCTTTGCAGATTTCGCGTGAGGTCGTCACCAGCGACGCGCGCTATAGCCTCTGTATTCCGCGGCGACCTTCTTCGATGACGAATTTCGCGAGCGTCGTGGCGCTTGCCTCGCTCTCGCGTACCGACGCAAAGCCAATCATTTCGGCGTTAAGCCGCTCAGGGCTGACTTCCAGTCGCAGGTAACCGCGGTGGTCGCGTTCGGCGTAGTGCACGCCGAGAGCATCGCTGCGGTTGTAGGCATCGATGACGCGCTTCGGTGGCGGCCCCGAGGTGACCGAGGTGGTCACGAACTCGCTCGTGACGATCGGTGATTTGTCATCGCGCGGATCGATTCTTTGATCGCCCGCGATGAAGGCATGAATATCGCCACCTAGAATCACGGGATTGGAGGCATTGCTCCCCGCAATCGTCTCCAGCAACCGCTGTCGTGCCGCGGGGTAGCCTGCCCAGCTGTCGTTCCAGTTGAGTGTCTTCGGACCCGGATCCTCGTCGATCCAGGTGAACACCACGCCTTGGCCGAGTAGATTCCAGCGAGCCTTGGAGTTGGCAAGTTGCTGAGCTAGCCATTGCTCTTGCGTCTCACCGAGGATGGTGCGGCTCGGGTCGCGCCAGTCGGCACATTGTTCGACGATGACGCGAGTGCCGCCACGACGGGGTGGTTGCGGACAGGCTTGGGGAGAGCGGTATTGGCGTTCATCGAGCATGTGAATGGCCAGCAGATCGCCGAACTGCCGCGTCATGTAGAGAGCGATGTCGGGGCCGCGCGGTCTTGCTGACAGTGGTAGCGGCATGTTCTCCCAATAGGCCTGGTAAGCCGCCGCTCGACGTGCCGCAAACTCGGCCTGCTCCGCAGGGTTTTCCGACTGCAGATTTGCGTAATCGTTGTCGAGTTCGTGATCGTCATGCGTGACGAGCCAGGGGCAGTGTGCGTGCGCTTCTTGCAGCAATGGATCCGATCGATACCACGCGTAACGACGGCGATAGTCGGTGAGCGTTTTGCACTCTTGATCGGAATCGTGCGCACGCACCGGGTTAGCGGTGTTGCCCTCGTAGATGTAGTCACCCAAATGGATGATCAGGTCGCTGCCGCGCGAGACCATATCGCGGTAGGCGTGGTAGTAGCCCTGCTCGTAGTGCTGACAACTGGCGACGCTGATTCGTAGCATCGATCGCATTGAGCCATTGGCATGGGCTGTCCAAGTTCGCCCGATGGGACTCACATGATCGCCCGCGCGGAAGCGGTAATAGAACTCGCGACCGGGCGGCAGGCCACTGATTTCGTGATGCACGCTATGACCGTCGGCGGCCATGGCCACGACCGTTCCTGACTGTACGCGACGCGAAAAATCGGGGTCCGTCGCGATCTCGTAGGTGAGGATGAAATCGGCGTCTGCAAGTTCCTCGGATGCATCGGCAGTCGGTGCGAGGCGGGTCCACAGCACCATGCCTTCATCGGTGGGGTAACCCGAAGCGACGCCGAGAGTGAAGGGGTTGGTCGCAAACTTTCGCAAGCGGAGGCGGGCAGCCTGCAAAGATCGGGGGGTGAGGGCGATGCCGAGTCCGGCCATCGCGACTTTTAGTAGGTGTCGTCGCTGGGGCATGGAGTGTGAGTGTAGCGCTGTGCTAGCGTGCCGATCCATGATTAATTGGAGTTTAATTTTCCGTCTCCTCCACCATTTTGGTTCGGCTGGAATCCTGGGTGCTTTCGCGGCGATCATCATCGTCATCACCTATGCGCCGGCACCGGAGATCTCGCTCGTTGGGTACGCGGCGGCCCGTACGTCGATTGCGATGATTTCCAAATGGATACTCGTCCCCGCGCTGCTTTTGGTGATTTGCAGTGGTCTCCTGAGCATGGCGGCGACACCGGCGTACCAAAATGCGGGTTGGGCGTGGTTCAAGGCGTTACTTGGCCTCGCCATGTTTGAGGGAACCCTCGTCATCGTCGATGCGGCTGCGCGCAAGACGGCCGAGTTCGCGGCGGCGGCTGCGCAGGCGGGTCAGTATGATCCAGCCGCGCTGGCCACGCTCGTGGCGCGAGAGCAGAACGGTCTATGGGCCCTGCTGGGTGTGGCCCTCGCCAATGTGGTGGTTGGTGTTTGGCGCCCCCGCTTTGCAAGGCAGATCAAAGATTGAGTGACGAGGCCGATGGCTATGTCACTGATGTGGCATATACACGCCATCATCATCCCACCCTAAATCCAGCGAGAGCCGTGCTTGCGGCACGACGCGCGGGGCACAACCCACCTTCGATACGACATGCATGCGAGCTCGGCTTCGGACAGGGCTTGAGTCTGGCCATTCATGCTACGGCGACTGATATCGAGTGGTGGGGTGTCGACGTGTTGCCGCAGCACGTCGAGTTCGCGCGCTCGCTCATCGACGACGAGGCAGCCCGCGAGCGCGTCGTGTGTGCGAGCTTCGAGCAGTTCGATGCGCGCAACGACTTACCCGCTTTCAATTTCATCGCTCTTCACGGGGTGTGGAGTTGGATTTCGCCAGAGAATAGAGCGCGGATCACAGCTTTCATCGATCGACGGCTCGCACCCGGTGGCCTCGTGTATCTGGGCTACAACGCTTTGCCGGGCTGGGGGCCTGCCTTGAGCCTGCGCGAGTTGTTGATTGGAAAGGTGAGTGAGTCGTGCGAAGGTGGTACGTCACTTGAGCAGCGTATCGAAAATGCCTTGATGTTCGCGAGAGAGGTCGTGGCAGCTGATCCGCGGATTCTGGAGTCGAATCCTCAGTTCGAGAATCAGTTACGAGATCTCCAATCAAAGAAAAAGTCCTATCTTGCACATGAGTATTTCAATCGGGATTGGCATCCGATGCATTTCTCGCAGGTTGCCGTGGAACTAGGTTCTTGCGGGTTGAGCTATCTCGGGCAGGCCGACTTCAGTGACACTTATGATGAGTGGCGTCTGAGCGAGAAGCAGCGTGCGCTACTGTCAGGTATCGTTGATCCCGTACTCCGCGAAACGACTTGCGACATCATCCTCGATCGACGTTTTCGTCGCGATTATTGGATGCGCAGTGAGCCCGCCACGGCTATTTCGCCTCCCAGTAGGCTGGAACTGCGCTTGTGGGTTCCGTCCACAATCCGATCGGTGGACACCGAAACGCCCGATGCCGTGACCGATTGGTTTAGATCTCTCGGCGCGCCCGGAGCGATCGTCAATCGTTCGATCGAGACGTCAATCGAATACGCGGCTCTCGGATATTCGCTGGGTCGCGGTTGGGTGGAGCTCGTCCGCGAACCGAGCCTCGCTGACGCTCACTGCGCTCCGGTATCGACAATCAATCGTCGGATACTCGATCGCGTTCACCATGATCCCGAGATGAGTGTCTTGGCGAGCCATCTCACCGGTAGTGGTGTGGAACTCGGTTGGTGGACGCTGGCGCTACTTGCAGCGATGCGTACGCGTTTGAGCGGTGAGGGTGTTGTTGATCAGGTGATACAGCACAGCGATCGACTCGGGCTGATACTTTCGCGCCGTGGTTTTGCGCTCACGCGGGAAGAGATGAGAGAAGAGCTTCGCTCTCGATACACGGAATTACTGGCTCAATCGGAGAAGTGGCGCGCGGCCTTTGTGATTTGAGGCGCGACCCCAATTAGTGAACTTAGCCGACTTATGCGGCTAAGAGCTCTTCTCGGTGGGTGTTAGCGTTCGGCGAGAGTCATTCCGCACGTCCCAACACATCGAGGCAGAGCCATGCAAAACACCGACCCTTGCGTTCAAACGTCGACGAGCTCTGTGAACTCGCTTGCTGCGCTCGTTCACCTCTCTGGCATCTTTACTTTATTCATCGGACCGTTGGTCGTCTATCTCAGTCGCCGCGACGAGCCTGATCGCATCCGAGATGCAGCGCGAGAGGCCTTGAACTTTCAGATCACTTTGTTGCTGGCGTGGATAGTCACGATCATGAGTTTTGTCGTCTTGATCGGTTTTCTGATGCTCCCGATCCTCGCGCTCATCAGTATCGCGTTACCGGTGTGGGCGGCAGCGTCAACCGCCAAGGGTGAAGATTTTCGTTATCCTCTGGTTCCACGACTACTGCGCTGACGATTCGAGTCGAGTGAGCACGTAACGCAAACCCCGTGCCGGAAGATCAGAGCGAATCACAATCCGATTCGGTCCATGCACCCAAAGGTCGTTCATGCCGGCGAGTTTGTAGCGCCGTGTTTCGAAACGGCCAGCCGGCACGTCGATTGTTTCGTCGCCAACATATTCGATGCTCAAAGGCACCAGAGTGCCGAGCACCGGCTTACTCACATCGGCACTGGCTTCGATGCTGTAGAGCGAGATCGTTTGTTTCAAATCGCCGCTGGGCTCGTGCTGTGCCGTATGCCAGCCGTCGGCGGATACGGGGTGCAGCCCGATTGAGAATCGGGTCGGAACGGTGGTCTTGCTGCGTTGTGTGCCGCTCGTCGGACCGTTCGATTCGGCAACGATGGAATCGTTGGCAACGATGAAGTGACCGCTGCCTTTATAGCGCCCGCCATTCCAATAGAACGCGCTTGCCTCGAGCGGCCGAAAGTTCGCATCGTTACGCAACACGACCGTGAACCACGCATTGCGTGTTGTCATGTCACTCGAGATCGATAAGGTGCGTGATCCGTCAGGATGTGCGAGCAGTTCAAACTTTTCGCTGCCGCGCCGCTCACCGCGGTCGATGGTTTCGTTGCGATACTCACCGCTCCAATGGCGGGCGATAGCGCCGTTGGAGCTCGTAGTCTCAGCGGCATCGGCGATGAAGCAAAAGCCGTATGCGAGCGCGAGCGCGAGGCGTGGGAGATGTGCCGTAATCGTCTTCATCGCGTAATGCCTCGGATCAGAGTGCCGTTGAACAGTTTGGTTGAGCGGAGCGCACCATCATGATCGGACCGTATCGAGTATTCGGCGTAAATCTGGGGATATCGCCATCGACTTGAATGGGCTCACGTTACTCCCGCCCGTATTTCCCGGTGGGACCAGACCGAAAATCGTTTTGGTCGCCGCACCGAGAATTCTCACAACCTGTCCTGCCATCTCTCTGGGTTGGTGTTGGCGCAGCGCCCACAAGAGCATCAGCACATGAACCCGCGTATGCTCGATCGTGGATGCTTGACCGAGAACATGCGCGCGCTCGAGATGATGGAATTCCGCAAGATGATCGCCGACCAAACGCATCTGTTGGGCAGATCTTAGTTCGGCATCGACGAATGGACGAATACGAAATCGGAACGACACGTCGATCTCCACGTTCATAACCAAGTGGTAGAAAAGTAGAATAGTTCCGAGGTTCTACTCAGAAAAGAGTTTGAGCGCGGTAAGTGATTGTCGCTTTGCGGTGGGAGATGGTCGGGATGAGAGGATTTGAACCTCCGACTCCTACGTCCCGAACGTAGT
>JBMTZD010000045.1:0-17015 GCA_049455235.1 Steroidobacteraceae bacterium | reverse complement strand
AATGCTTCGATCAGAACGGTGAAATAGACCTCGAGCCCTTTACGAACCCAGCTGCGACCTGACCACAAGAAAAGATTCTTTGCCGTCTGTTGCGTGATGGTGCTGGCGCCGCGTACACGTCTGCCTTTGGCATTGTGCTTGACGGCTTTACGAATCGATTCGAAGTCAAAGCCTGCGTGGAAAGGGAACAACTGATCTTCTGCGGCGATCGCGGCCATCGCGAGGTGCGGCGAGATCTCTTCGAGCGAAACCCATTCATACTCGTTTCGATAACGAAAATTCCCCTCAAGCATGGCATCAGCGCGTGCCGCCAACATGAAGGCCGAGGTGGGCGGCGGAATCCAGCGCAATAGCAATACCAGCACGATCGAGGTGACGATCGTGATCAGCGCGG
This sequence comes from Steroidobacteraceae bacterium, assembly GCA_049455235.1. GTDB lineage: Bacteria > Pseudomonadota > Gammaproteobacteria > Steroidobacterales > Steroidobacteraceae > UBA964. The sequence goes on along the minus strand of JBMTZD010000045.1, from coordinate 16,621 downwards.
CCCGCAGTAAGCTGCGGGCAACTCCAGCGAGCGTCAGGCAGCTGCCTCGCGGGTGACGGCGAGCATCACGACCTCATCGGCGGGTACGTCTGAATGACCGCGCCGGCGTGTCGTTGGCACTTCGGCGATGGCATCCACGACGTCCATTCCACTCGTCACGCGACCGAACACCGCATAGCCGTAGTTGCCCGGGCTATGGTTGAGGAAATCATTGTCGACGAGGTTCACGAAAAACTGTGCCGTGGCGCTGTGGATATCGTTGGTGCGCGCCATTGCGAGTGTGCCGCGCAAATTCTCAAGGCCATTGGTAGCTTCGTTGCGGATCGGCTCGTGAGTCTCTTTTTGCTCGAGACCCGACGTAAAACCGCCGCCTTGAATCATGAATCCCGGTATGACGCGATGGAACAAGGTTCCGTCGTAGTGTCCCTCATCGACGTAGCGGAGGAAATTGGCGCAGGTTTCCGGCGCCTCTTTCTCGAAAAGTTCGACGGTGAATTCGCCAGCAGTGGTTTTAAAACGCAGCATTGCAAGATCATCCTGATGTTCGGTCGCCATTTGGCAACCATTGGCCCTCGGTCACGCGTTCGTGACCGGCTAAATCGCGGTGCGAGCCTACGTGAGCATAGCCCCTCGCCACAAGTCGCGCGCGGATCGCGGGTGCCTGATCCGCGCCGTGCTCGAGACACAGCCAACCGCCCTCGATGAGATGCGCGGCTGCGTGATCGATGAGGTGGTGTAGCGCGGCGAGCGCGTCGGGTCCTGCGGTGAGGGCGAGGCGAGGCTCGAAGAGGAGCGAGTCGCCCTGGAGCACCGAATCTGCCGCGTCAACATAGGGTGGGTTCGAGGCGATGATGTTGAAAGTTTGCCCGACGAGCGGCTCGAACCAAGAACCTTGCGCAAAGATGACGCGATTAGCCACGAGCTTGCTAGCGTTTTGCCGGGCGATTGCTAGCGCTTCCGCTGATAGATCGACTGCAGTGCAGAGCCATTCGGGTCGTTCGTGCGCCACCGTAATGGCGATGATGCCCGAGCCGGTGCCGAGATCAGCGACGCGAAGGGTTTGCGCTCGACCGCTGCAAGCGGCGTCGCCGTGTAGAAGCACGCGCTCGACCAGAGTCTCCGTATCGGGACGTGGGACAAGAACGGCCGGTGTGACAAGAAATTCGAGCGACCAAAACTCGCGTCTGCCGGTGAGATAGGCGAGTGGTTCGCCGGCGGCTCGGCGTCGCGCCCAGTTGCGCAACTTTTCGAGCTGCGCGAACTCGATCACACGTCCGGGCTCCGTATGCAGCACCACCGAGGAGATTCCGAGGCAAGCGCTGACAAGATGTTGCGCCTCACGCGCAGCATCCTCTCCGAGCTTCGCGAGCGTATCGCGGGTTTCCCGCAGCACCTCCTGCAGCGACATCGTTTGCATGCTCAAGAGTGTGACACGGGCAGCCCACATTTCGCAGTCGCCGCCGACATCCCGACGGGTTTGCTAAAGTGCGCGCGTGAAAGAGACGCATCAGCCCGCACCACCGGTCGGTGAAGTCGTTGCTTTGGCATACGATCGCTTCGTTGCGACTCTGGTTCGGACTCTGCCGTTCTCGCTAGCGGCGGTATTGCTCGGGCAGTGGCCATCGGTCTACTTGCTGCAAGGCGGCGAGTCACTGCAGTTGCTTGCGCCCAAGTCACCTGGTTGGTGGGTTGCCATGTTGCTCTCGAGCCTAGGCACACTGTGGTGTTGGCTCGTGATTGCGCGACGTCAGTGGCGTCTCGATTCGCTCTCAGCCGATGTGTTTGCGGCCACGCGCGTGATGCCGCGTGCGTTGGCAGTTCTGCTGATGTCGGCGGTGCTGGTGGGTGTGGGAGCGTTGCTCTTGGTGATACCCGGCGTCTATCTATTGATCGCACTTTGGCCGGCGTTTGCGGTCTTGTTGGCGGAAGATTTGTCGGCACGCGCGAGCATCGATCGGGCGCTCGTGCTTGTTCGTGGCGCTTGGTCGCAGAGCTTGAGCGTTCTTGTGGTGATACTCGTGCTCGTTCTCGGCTTCTTTGTGCTCGGTGCGTTGGCGGGGTTTGTACTGTCAGACTTGCTGCCGATGTCGGTCGTGACTGCCGTGCTAGCCGCGTTTTTCCAGCCGTTTGTGACGGCGGCTGGTTGGGCGCAGTATGAGGTTCTGCTGGCTCGTCAGACTTCTTCTTCAGCTAGCAATTCGCTCTGATATTCCTGCAACAAGGGTTCGATCAGATCATCAAGGCGCCCCTCGATGATTTGCTCAAGCTGATAGAGCGTTAAATTGATGCGATGGTCGGTGACCCGGCCCTGCGGAAAGTTGTAGGTACGGATCCGCTCTGATCGATCGCCACTACCGACCTGCAGTTTGCGGCTTCGCGCCTGCGCCGCTTCGCGTTTCTCGCGTTCGCTTGCGAGCAACTTGGCTTTCAATAACGACATCGCGCGGCTGCGATTCTTGTGCTGCGAGCGCTCGTCTTGGCACTCCACGACAATGCCGGTTGGTATGTGGGTCATACGGACGGCGGAGTCGGTTTTATTGACGTGCTGACCACCCGCCCCAGAAGCGCGAAACGTATCGATACGCAAGTCCGCCGGATTGATCTCGATATCTTCGACCTCATCCATCTCCGGCAAAATCGCCACCGTGACGGCAGAGGTGTGTATGCGTCCCTGGGCTTCGGTCGCTGGAACGCGCTGCACACGGTGCGTCCCAGACTCAAACTTTAATTTCGAGAACACGCCAACGCCGATGACGCGGCAAATAACTTCGCGAAAGCCGCCGTGCTCGCCGGGACTCTCGCTCAGAGTTTCCATTTGCCACCCTTGCTTCTCGCCGTAGCGGGCATACATGCGTAGCAAATCACCCGCGAAGATGGCCGCCTCATCGCCGCCGGTGCCCGCGCGGATTTCGAGAAAGACGTTACGCGCATCGCGCGTGTCGACCGGAATCAGCGACCGACGTAAGTCGAGCTCAAGAGCAGCCAGAACGGGCTCTAATCGTTTAACTTCCTCTTCGCCCATGGCGCGCATCTCGGCGTCTGCATCGGTCGCGAGGTTGGCTGCAGCCCGCCATTCCGATTCACATCGCTGGTAGTTCTCGAACTTCTCGGCCATCGGCGCGAGACGCGCATATTCCATCGACAATTCGCGAAACTGGTTTGAGCCACCGTCGATGTCGGGTGCGGCGAGCAGACGACCGACTTCCTCGTATCGGTCGAGCTGTTTTTCCAGTCGCTGCCTGATGGTGTCTTTCATGTTCGATCCGTGACGCCCGCGGGTGTCCGGGGCAGCGCGATTCTCGGGGCATGGCAGGTTGCTGACAAGAGTGCGGCGTGACGGGCTATAGTGTCCTCAAGATGAGCTTGCTGCGCGGATTGCTGTTGGTTGCGACGCTGTGGGTGACGGCTGGAGCCCTGCCTACGGCCGCTCAGCCCAGTGGTGCAAGGCCGTCGGTCATGGAAAAGCAGCCCGATTGTCGCTCGGCAGTCGAGGCGATGGTGCTTGAGGCCTCTGCGGATCGCGATCCGAGGCGCACCGAGCGCGCGCTCGATGTTGCGATGGCCTGTCATCACATTCCCGCGTCGTGGCAAATGGCCGCGCGCTTGTGGTCTCTTGATCCTGAAAATCCAGAGGCGTTGCAGCGTGTCGGCATGGTGGCTCTGCAAGCTTGGAAGATCGTCGAAGCGCGTGAAATCTATTCGTCTTTGCTTGCCAAGCCAGACGTCGAGCCGGGCAGAGCGTTGGCCGACATTTTGCCGCCTCTGGCGGAGGGGCCGCTCGCCCCAGCGGCATGGCGGGTTTTTGGCACGCTACTCGATCGCGAAACATTGACGCCGCAGATCATCGCCACCTTGGGTCGCATGGCTTGTAATGCCGATGACCTTGCCGCCTGTGCCTCATTAATTTCTTTAGCGCGCACTCGTGGCGGTGGTCGCGACTCACGAAGCATCCGCTTGGCTGCGGCTGCGGCTGCGGCGCTCGGGGAAGAAAGCACAGCGTTGGATGAGGCGTCCCTGGTTGCTCAGGGTGATCCGGCTAATCATCGTTTCGCAGAGATTGAAACCGCGATCACGCTCGATCGTTTCGACGAGGCGCGTGACTCGCTACAAAAAATGGTAGTCGCCGATGACAATTCGCCAGATGCCCCGTTTCGGCGCGAAGCGGAGCGTCGCTTGGCGTTGCTCGCGCTATCGCAAGGGGAGCTTACCGAAGCAGAGCGTCTCTTCAGCGATCGCTTGCGCGCCGATCGAGGTTCCGCCGAATCTTTGTACTACTTGGCCGTCATCGCTGAGCGGCAGGGACGGGCCGAGTCGGCACTCAAAGCCTATCTGCAATTGAGCGCAGCCGGAGCAGGGCTGCCGCCCCGAGTGCGTGCGGCAAGACTGCTTTTTGCGCAGGGTCGTCGTGATGAGGCGCTCGCATTGTTCGATGCACTCAAGCATCCCGCCCGTAGTAACACCATCGACATCGAAATTGCTCGCTCGCGAGCGCTCGCTGACACGGGTTTGAATCAAGACGCGATCGAGAGCATTGATGGCGCATTGCAGCGTCACCCCGAGCACCCTGAATTGCTGTATCACAAGGCGGTGCTGCTCGATGGCATGGGCCGCAGTACTGAGGGCATACGCGTGTTCGAGTCGTTGCTGAAATTGCGACCGGACGAGGCGAACGTCATGAATGCGCTCGGCTATACGCTCGCTGATCGCAAGCGCCAACTGGCTCGCGCTGAGCGGCTGATTCGATCGGCACTTGCGCAACGACCCGACAATGCAGCGTATCTCGATAGCCTCGGTTGGGTGCTCTTTCGTCGTGGGAAGACGCGAGATGCGCTGCCTTTACTCGAGCGTGCGTGGCGCCTTTCCAAGGAAGCCGAGATTGCCGCGCATTGGGGCGAGGCGTTGTGGGCGAGTGGCGATCGTACTGCTGCTCGACGCGTATGGGCGCAGGCGCTGGTCACCTCGCCCGAGTCGAAGCCGCTACGTGATGTCATCGAGCGATTCGCCGAGTATCGATAAATGCGAGGTACCCGGGTGAAGTCGCCGTCGGCCGTGTCGCGTTGGCGGTATGCGCTTGCCGTGCTGCTGCTCGGTTTGTCTGGTTGTGTGAGCGCGCCACGCCTCTCTTTGCCGACGGTCGAATTGCCCAATGAATGGATTAGTCGGCAAGCGGCGCTGCAGTCGTGGGTCCGCTTCGACCTGCGCGGCAAGGTGTCGATCGTGCGCGGTGAAGAGAGTGTGGTCGCGGTCGTTCGTTGGCGCCAACGCGGCGAGACACTGCGTCTCGCCCTGGAGGGGCCACTTGGTATGGGAGCCTCCGAATGGACCTTCGATTCAGCTCGATCTGACGAGACGCTCATCGCGATTGGGCGTCGACTCGGCGTCGCGTTGCCGATCGCCTCGGTGCGATATTGGGCGCTCGGTGTGCCGGATCCGCAGCTTGAGGTGCAAGCTGTCGAGATCGATAACGAACGATTGAGCGCTTTGCAGCAGCAGGGCTGGTCCATTCGCTATCTCGATTATGCACGGGTTCCCGGTGCTAATTTCGACTTGCCTCGTCGACTGCAGTTGGAGTCATCGGAAGTGCGAGTGAGAATGTTCATCGATAGTTGGGAGTCCTTCGAGCGATGACGATGACAGACTTGCTGCATTGGTGGCCAGCGCCAGCTAAGCTGAATCTTTGTTTGCATGTCACCGGGCGACGAGCGGATGGCTATCACGAACTGCAGACCGTCTTTCAGCTGATATCTTTGAGCGATCAGTTATCGTTCGAGCTGCGTGGTGATGGACGCATCACCCGGCTCGACTACGAAGGTGCGACGGCGGATGCCCTCCGCGAGGTCAGTGAAGATCAAGACCTGTGCGTTCGAGCGGCGAGAGCGCTAAAGCGACGTACCGGTGTCCATGCGGGGGTTGGGATCCGGATTCGAAAATCCATTCCGGTCGGCGGTGGTTTAGGTGGCGGGAGTTCAGACGCCGCGACGACTCTCGTGGCGCTCAATGCACTGTGGGATTGCGGCCTCTCGACGGACGAGCTGGCTGAGCTTGGTATGACCCTCGGGGCGGATGTTCCCGTGTTCGTTCGTGGGCATGCCGGGGTCGGGGAGGGGGTCGGTGAGCGCCTTACGCCGATTAACCTGCCGGATTCGTGGTTTCTGGTGATCCATCCCGGGGTGCTGATCCCCACGCGGGATGTGTTCCAGGCTCCTGAATTGACACGAAATTCCCCCGTCCTCACAATACCCGCCCTTTTGGCTTCCGGGGGTCGGAACGACTGCGAACCGGTGGTGCGTGCGCGCTACCCCGAGGTTGCAGCCGCGCTCGACTGGCTCGGTCATTTCGCCGAAGCGCGTTTGACCGGCACCGGGTCTTGCCTCTTCGCCCGCTTTGCCTCGGCTGCCGAGGCAGAGCAAGTGGCTGCGAGAGTGCCAGACGTCTGGCGAGCCTATGTGGTGCAGGGGCTGGCGGAATCGCCGCTGCTGCAGAGTTTTTAACGGTTGGGGTGTCGCCAAGTGGTAAGGCAGCGGGTTTTGATCCCGCCATTCGGAGGTTCGAATCCTTCCACCCCAGCCATCCGATAAGGTTCCCCGTCATTGGGGGAGGGTCGCTTGGACAGTCCGACGTTTGCGCTGTTTACCGGGAACGCCAATCCCGCACTGGCGCAGGAAATCGCCCGTCACCTGAAGGTTCCGCTCGGGCGAGCCGTGGTCGGCCGTTTCAGCGACGCTGAGGTCAACGTCGAGCTCATCGAAAACGTGCGCGGTCGCGACGTCTTTCTGGTTCAACCGACCTGTCCGCCGGTCAACGATCACCTGATGGAACTGCTGATTATGGCGGACGCGTGTCGCCGTGGTTCGGCTAGGAGCGTCACGGCGGTAGTGCCTTATATGGGCTACTCACGACAGGATCGTCGTCCGCGTGCGACCCGATCGGCGATTTCGGCGAAGGTCGTCGCGAACATGATGGTGGGAGCGGGTATCGACCGTATGTTGACCGTGGATTTGCACGCAGAGCAAATTCAGGGCTTCTTCGACATTCCAGTCGACAACGTGTACGCGTCTCCGGTGCTGCTAGGCGATGCCTGGCGCCAGCGCTACGAGAACATGATCGTGGTTTCGCCGGATGTGGGTGGTGTGGTGCGCGCTCGGGCGCTCGCTAAGCGGCTCGACGACGTGGAGCTCGCGATCATCGACAAGCGTCGGCCTCGACCGAATGAGTCGAAGGTGATGAATATTATCGGTGAGGTAACCGACAAGACCTGCGTGCTGATCGACGATATCGTCGACACAGCGGGGACGCTGTGCCTTGCGGCCCAAGCACTCAAAGATGAGGGCGCTCGAAAAGTGGTGGCTTACATCACTCATCCGATTCTCTCTGGCCCCGCGGTCGAGAGAATTGCCAACTCGGGTCTCGATCAGTTGGTCGTGACCGATACCATTCCTCTGAGTGAGGAGGCCAAAAAATGCCCGCGGATTCGCCAGCTTTCGGTGGCGGGTCTGCTCGGTGAGACGATACGGCGCATTCGCGACGAAGAGTCGGTGAGTTCGTTGTACGTCGATTGAGTCCGTTCTGGTCGCGGAACGGAATAACGTCAAATCAGGAGTTGAATATCATGAAGATCTCTTTCGAACTTGCGGCGGAAGCCCGCAATGACGAGGGCAAAGGTGCGAGCCGCCGCCTCCGTCATGCTGGCCGAGTCCCCGCGATCCTCTACGGTGGCAAAGCTGCCCCGCAGTCGCTGTCCTTCAATCACGAAAAGCTGTTAACGCTGATCGAGAACGAGAAGTTCTATTCGACGATCGTCGGCGTCAACGTGGATGGCAACGTGCATCCGGTCGTGGTCAAAGATTTGCAGATGCATCCGGCTAAGAATCATGTTCTGCATCTTGATCTGCAGCGCGTGCTCGACGACGAGAAGATTCGTCTGCGCTTGCCGATCCACTTCAAGGGTGAGTCGGTGTCGCCGGGCGTGAAGACCCAAGGCGGTATCGTCTCGCATCGTTTGGCCGACATCGAAGTTCAGTGTCTCGCCAAGGATCTTCCTGAAGAGATTACGCTCGATCTGTCGGAGATGAAGCTCAACGAGAGCAAGTTCGTTTCCGATATACCGCTGCCGGCTGGCGTCGTGGCGACGTTGGTGCTGCAGGGGAAGGATCAGGTCGTCGTCTCGATCCACAGCCCGCGTGCTGAGGAGCCGGAAGCGGCCCCGACCGCCGACGCTGCTGCAGCGGCTGGCGATGCGAAGAAGGACGAGGCTAAGAAGGAACCTGCGAAGAAGTAATCTCGCGGAGTTTTTTTCGGATGGAGGCCGCCCCCGTGGCGGCCTCCGTTTTTGAGGAGCTCGAATGGGCGCGCAATCGATCATGCTGGTCGTGGGGCTCGGTAACCCGGGCGAGAAGTATGCTCGCACGCGTCACAACGCCGGCTTTTGGTTTGTCGACGAACTAGCGCGTCGTCATGGCGGCGTATTTAGAGCCGAATCAAAGCATCAGGGTGAACTTGCCCGAGTGAGCCTGACGGTCGCTGGCGCACGCCAAGAACTTTGGCTTTTGAAGCCCACCACCTTCATGAATCGCAGCGGCGGCTCGATTGCCTCGGTCAGCCACTTCTACAAAATTCCAGTGAGCTCGATACTCGTGGCTCACGACGAACTGGATTTAGCCGCCGGCACCGTTCGATTGAAGTTGGCAGGTGGCCACGGCGGGCATAACGGCTTGCGCGATACCATAGCCGCCGTCGGCGCAGACTTCTGGCGACTGCGCCTCGGCATCGGCCATCCAGGGCATAAAGATCTCGTGCTCGATTACGTGCTGCAGCGGGCATCGTCCGCCGACGAGCAGGCGATTGAGAGTGCGATCAATAAAGCCGCCGATGTATTACCGCTGCTGCTCGAACAAGGTGGCGAGAAGGCAATGACCCGCCTGCACACAACGAATTAAACGGGAACACACTCCATGGGAATTAAATGCGGAATCGTCGGACTGCCCAACGTAGGGAAGTCCACTTTATTCAACGCGCTGACGCGCTCGGCGATTGCGGCGGAGAACTATCCGTTCTGCACGATCGACCCCAACGTCGGTATCGTCCCCGTGCCGGATCCCCGGCTCGATCAGTTGGCCGCTATCGTCAAGCCCGAGCGCGTGATACCGACGACAGTCGAATTCGTCGACATTGCGGGTATCGTGAAAGGTGCGTCGACAGGCGAAGGGCTTGGCAATAAGTTTTTGGCCAATATCCGCGAAGTTGATGCGATCACGCATGTCGTGCGCTGCTTCGTCAACGACGATGTCATTCACGTGGCCGGTAAGGTCGATCCGCTGGCGGATATCGAGACGATCAACACGGAGCTTGCGCTCGCCGATCTCGAAACGGTCGAGAAGGCTTTGCAGCGCGCAGAAAAGGCGGCGAAGGCTCAAGACAAAGAAGCGATCAAGGCGCGTGACATCATCAAACGCGTGCGCGATGCGCTCAACGAAGGGATCCCCGCGCGCGCCGTAGCACTCGATGAGACAGAGCGACCGATCGTTCGCGATTTACAATTGATGACCTACAAACCTGTGCTTTACGTGGCCAATGTCCAGGAGAGTGGGTTTACCGATAACCCGATGCTCGCGGCGGTGGAGGCGCTCGCCGCTCGAGAGGGGTCTCAGGTGGTACCGGTTTGTGCGGCGATCGAGGCGGAGATTTCGCAGCTCGAAGATGCCGATCGTGCCGAGTTCCTCAAAGATCTCGGTTTAGAGGAGCCGGGGCTCAATCGCGTGATTCGCGCGGGCTATACCCTCTTGGGTTTGCAGACCTACTTCACGGCGGGCGTCAAAGAGGTGCGCGCCTGGACGGTCAAGAAGGGCGCGACCGCACCGCAAGCGGCGGGCGTCATTCACACCGATTTCGAACGAGGATTCATCCGCGCCGAAGTGATCGGCTTCGATGACTACGTCACGTTGAAGGGTGAGCAGGGCGCCAAAGAAGCCGGCAAGTTGCGACTAGAGGGTAAGGAATACATCGTGCGCGAGGGCGATGTGATGCATTTCCGATTTAACGTCTAAATTCAATTCAAAGGTCCAAATCGTTTTGGAAGCATTCTGGATATCGACAGGCATCGTCGCGCTCGCCGAAATCGGCGACAAGACGCAGTTGCTCGCACTCGTGCTAGCGGCGAAGTATCGCAAGCCAGTTCCCATCATCCTCGGGATCCTCGTGGCGACTTTGCTGAATCATGCGGTTGCGGGTTACTTCGGTGCTTGGTTCGCAGCCACCATCGGCGAGCAAATGTTGAAGTGGATACTTGGTATCTCGTTCATCGCCATGGCCGGCTGGATGCTCATTCCGGACAAGCTCGACGACGAAGAGGAAAAGCCTGCGCGGTTCGGTGTCTTTCTGACGACGCTGATTGCTTTTTTTATCGTCGAGATCGGTGACAAGACTCAAGTGGCGACCGTGTTTCTCGCTGCCAAGTATGCTGATGTGATTGCCGTCGTGGCAGGCACGACGGTTGGCATGATGCTCGCCAACGTGCCTGCGGTGTTATTAGGTGACGTTGCGGCCAAGAAATTGCCGATGCGACTCGTGCATGGCGCCGTAGCGGTCGTCTTTCTGGTCTTAGGTCTCGTCATCCTCTTTAACTGACCGTCGAGTTCGGTGCGTTCTCAGACGAGGCCGAGCGGTAGCTCGGTCGTATTTTTAGTCTCCTCGATTACGATGCGCGAGTCGATCGACTGCACGCCCGGAATCTGCGCGAGTTTGTTCTGTACGAAGCGGTTGTAATCTTCGATGGTGCGTGTTGCGACGAGCAGAATGAAGTCGATATCCCCCATCACGAGAAAACATTGCAACACTTCCGGGAAACTCACTACTTTTTGTTTGAACTTCGGTAGCGACTGCCAGCCGTGGCTCGCGAGTTTGACGTTCACGAATACGAGCACGTCGATACCCAGTTTTTTACGAGCGAGCAGTGCGACTCGCCGCTGGATCACGCCGGCTTCTTCGAGTTGATTGATGCGTCGCCAGCAGGGTGATTGCGAGAGTCCAACGCGTTCTGCGAGCTCGGTGCTAGAGAGGTTGGCATCCTGCTGGAGTTCTTTGAGGATCGAGATGTCCTGAGGATCGAGCTTCATGGATAGATTATTCCAGAAAAAGGGTTATTGAGAATAGCGTATTTTTGAATCCGCGCTCATATGTGCGACTCAGCCATCTCATCCGAGGGGTGCTGCCGTAGTCTTCGCTCATGAGCAAGCCGACCCTGCATATTCCAGCGGTCCCGGCGCGCCCTGGCGAGGCGCCGGATTTCAGCTACGTCCAATTGGCACCGGCGGGGGCGGTTCTAAGACCCGATCCGCGCGTTCCCGTGAGGGATACCGTTGAGCTCGCCGAGTCGCTGATTCGCGTGCTCGATGACCAGGGTCGAGCTTGTGGATCGTGGGATCCGAAGCTCACGCCTGAGGTGCTGGTCGCGGGCCTTCGCGACATGCTGCTGACACGCGTATTCGACGATCGCATGCAACGAACGCAGCGACAGGGTCGAATCACGTTTTACGTTCGCTCTTATGGAGAGGAGGCGGTTTCCGTGGCCGCAGCAGCCGCACTCGCGGAGACGGACATGTTGTTTCCGTCGTATCGAAACCAAGGTTTATTTATCGCGCGCGGCGTCGGTCTCGTCGATCTGATGTGCCAGCTGCTCTCGAATACGCGCGATATGTGTAAAGGCCGACAGTTACCCGTGATGTATCACTCGGCCGAGAAGCAAATTTTCAGCATCTCGGGGAATCTCGCCACGCAGTATCCGCAGGCGGTCGGTTGGGCGATGGCGTCAGCCATCAAGGGAGAAGCGCAGATCGCAGCGGCGTGGATCGGTGAGGGCAGCGCGGCCGCTGCCGATTTTCATCACGCGCTGACTTTTGCCAAGGTCTACAAAGCGCCTGTCATTTTGAATGTCGTCAACAATCAGTGGGCGATATCGACGTTTCAGGGTTATGCCGGCGGTGAGCAACGCTCGTTTGCCGCTCGAGGGCCTGGCGTCGGGATCGCGGGTTTGCGCGTCGACGGCAATGATTTTCTCGCCGTCTATGCCGCAACGCGGTGGGCAGCTGAGCGCGCTCGCGGTGGCGAAGGCGCGACGCTAATCGAGCTCGTCACGTATCGAGCCGGTGCTCATTCGACCAGTGATGATCCGTCCCGCTATCGCCCGCGAGAGGAGTTTGATGAATGGCCTCTCGGTGATCCCGTGCAGCGCCTGAAACAGCACTTGATCCAGATTGGCGCTTGGAGCGAGAGGCAGCACGAGGCACTTCTTGCGCAACTTGAGGAGCAAGTGACGACTGCATGGAAGCAGGCGATGGCGTACGGCACGCTCAACGAAGGAGAAAAGCTCGATCCGAAGCTCATGTTCTCAGATGTCTACAAAGAAATGCCAGCGCACTTGCAGCTGCAATGTGCCGAGATGGAGCGTGGAGCATGAGCACCACTTCGACGATGAACGGGTCGACGATGAATATGGTGCAGGCGCTCAATTCCGCGATGGATGTGATGCTCGAGCGCCATGCCTCCGTGGTGGTGCTGGGTGAGGATGTGGGCTACTTCGGCGGCGTCTTTCGCGTCACGGACGGATTGCAAAAGAAATACGGCGCACACCGCGTCCTGGATACGCCGATCGCCGAGGGTGGCATCATCGGTGCGGCCATCGGCATGGGAGTTAACGGATTACGGCCGGTCGCCGAAATCCAATTCGCCGATTACATCTATCCTGCTTATGATCAAATCGTCAGCGAGTTAGCTCGCTTGCGATATCGAAGTGCCGCAGCCTTCACCGCGCCGCTGACGATCCGCACCCCGTGCGGTGGCGGCATACGCGGGGGCCAAACCCATTCGCAGAGTCCCGAAGGGGTGTTCGCTCATGTCAGCGGCATCAAGACCGTCATGCCGTCTAACCCGTACGATGCCAAAGGTTTACTGATCGCCGCGATTGAGGATGATGATCCTGTCATTTTCTTTGAGCCAAAGCGTCTCTACAACGGGCCCTTTGATGGTGATCCTGACAAGCCGGCACAAAGTTGGTCGGGTCATCCGTTAGCCGAGGTACCGCAGGGTTACTATCGGGTGGAGATTGGTAAAGCATCAGTGGCTCGCGAGGGCGGTGCGGTCACGATGGTGAGCTACGGCACCATGGTGCATGTCTGCATTGCAGCAGCCGAGGCAGAGGGTATCGATGCTGAGGTCATTGACGTTCGAAGCATGATGCCCCTCGATATCGATACGATCGCTCAATCGGTCGAGAAGACGGGGCGCTGTTTGATCGCGCACGAAGCCACGCGTTTCGCGGGCTTCGGTGCGGAGTTATCCGCCTCCATCCAAGAGCGCTGCTTTTGGAGTCTTGAGGCGCCGATCGCGCGCGTGGCCGGTTGGGACACACCGTATCCGCACGCCTTCGAGTGGCAGTACTTTCCCGGTCAGCAGCGCGTTCAGCGCGGCCTGCGTCAATTGTTGAACATTGAGGGCTGAGCGTATGGCGCGTTACAGCATGCGTTTGCCGGATCTTGGCGAGGGCACGGTCTCGGCCGAAGTGATCGCTTGGCGAGCGAAGGTCGGTGACCTCATCACCGAGGATGCTCCCTTGGTCGAGATGGCAACAGACAAGGCGGTCGTCGAAGTGCCATCGCCGGTCACCGGACGCATCGTGTCGGTCACGGGTAGTCCTGGCGAGAGTATCGCCGTCGGTGCCGAGCTTGCCGTGTTCGAGACCGAGTCGGTGATCACACCCACGAGTTCGGTGGAAAGCGAGGCTTCGATGCCCGTTGTGGTGGCTGATGCCGCACCGAAAGTAACAGCCGTCGTCGACAGAGTGCCTCGGCCTGTCCGTGCATCGCCGGCGACTCGGCGTCGCGCGTTCGAGGCGGGTATTGATCTGGCTCGAGTGCGCGGTAGTGGTCCGGGTGGGCGAATTCTCAGTCGTGATCTCGTGGTGCCAGCAGCCGGTCCAGCATCGAGTGAGTACGAGGAGATTCCGGTCATCGGTATCCGGCGCGTCATCGCACAACGCATGGCAGAGGCAAAGCGTCACGCGCCGCATTTCGCCTACGTCGAAGAGGTCGATGTCACTGAGCTGGAATGGTTGCGCCAACGGCTCAATGCCGAGCACCGCACGGACTGGAGTTATCTCCCTTTCATCGCTCGCGCGCTCGTGAAAGTGCTGCGGCAGTTTCCGCAGTGCAACGCCCACTACGATGCCGATCGGAACGTGATCAAGCGATACGGTGCCGTTCATCTCGGTATCGCAACGCAGACGCCGGATGGACTGAAAGTGCCGGTGGTGCGTGATGCCGGTCGGGGTGATTTGCGCGGGCTGGCAGCCGAGATTCGTCGTGTCACCGAGGCCGCGCGAGAGGGTCGGGCCAGCCGCTCCGACCTAGGGGGTTCGACCATCACGCTGACGAGCTTAGGGAAGCTCGGCGGCATCGTCTCGACGCCGATCCTGAATTTGCCCGAGGTTGCGATCGTTGGTATCAATAAGGCCACGGAGCGGGTGGTCGTACGCGACGGCAAGATCGCAATTCGTCGTATGATGAACCTGTCTTCCTCGTTCGATCATCGCTTCGTCGACGGTTACGATGCGGCTGCCATGATCCAAGCGCTGAAGATTCAATTGGAGCAGCCGGAAACGATCTTTGCGGAGTGAGTGATGAGTGCGAGTCCCGTGAATGCGCCCTTTGGTAGTGTCTTAACCAGCCAGATGGCGGTGGCTTGGTATCGTGACGGGCGTTGGTCATCCACGGAGATTCGCCCCGTGGGTCCGCTTGAGATTCATCCCGCTGCGCATGTGCTGCATTACGGGAGCGAGTGCTTCGAGGGCTTCAAGGCTTATAGGCACGCGGATGACTCGGTTCATATTTTCCGTATCGATCGGCATCTCGCCCGCATGCAGCAGAGCGCCCGAGCGCTCGTTCTTCCCGAGCCCGATTCGGAGCAACTGGCGTCAGCCGTGAAGCGCTTGATCGACTGTGTTCGTGCGGAGGTCCCGGCTGCGCCCGCAGCGTTGTATTTGCGCCCGCTGTTGTTCGGCACCATGGCGAATATCGGCGCAGCGGCACAACCATCGAATGAAGCGTGTTTAGTCGTGCTCGCGAGTCCGGTCGGTGATTATTTCGCGGGCGGCGCGAAGCCTCTCAAGATTTTGGTCGAGGAGCACGCGCAGCGTTGTGCCCCGCATTTGGGGGTCGTCAAGACGGGCGGTAACTATGCCGCTGCAATGGGTCCGACGCTTGCCGCTAAAAAGGCATACGGCGTTGATCAGGTGCTTTTCTGTCCGGGCGGTGAGGTGCAAGAAACCGGCGCGGCCAACTTCTTGCTCATTAAGCCCGGTCACATTTTGACGCGCTCACTGGATAGCACTTTCCTCCACGGCGTCACTCGCGACTCAGTCCTCACCCTCGCTCGCGATCTGGGTTATCGAATCGAAGAGCGAGTATTCGGCGTGGCCGAAATGCTCGAATGGGTGCGCGATGGCGAAGCGGCGCTGTCGGGCACAGCGGCTGTGCTCTCGGGTGTCGGTACCTTGGTTCGTGACGGCGATGAGATTCGGGTGGGTTCAGGCAATATCGGTCCCGAGACAACGCGACTGCGCGATGCGCTGGTTGCCATCCAGCAGGGCCGTGCGCCGGATCGCCACGGTTGGTTGCACCGGGTTTAAGTTCGACTGGCGGAGCGAGCGTCCCTGCCTTGACAGGTTTCGGGTCGCCGCCCAAACTGCCGCCCCCTTAAGGGTTGGCGTCTTCCCAACCCGGACGGCTTGGAAAGGTAGCTCAGCTGGTTAGAGCACGGCACTCATAATGCCGGGGTCGAGGGTTCGAGTCCCTCCCTTTCCACCAAGCCTCTCCAAAGCAAGCCTCACAAAAGTCTGATAGAGCCCTGTTTTACCTGGCTTTTTTGTTACTTAGCGTCGATATACTCAATGTACTCAAGCGATGTATGTTGACCATATTGATTGATATCAACATTTAGAGATTCGGGCATGCCGTTACAAATCGCCAATCCCGTCGTGGTCGAGAAAGTGGAGCAGTTAGCTCGGCGTACCGGCCTGAATAAGACAGCCGTCGTTGAGAAGGCCGTCGATCGCATGCTGAATGAGCTTCGAGTTCCGCAGGCTCATTCGGCTCAGATGATGGCTTTGCTGGCGCAGATTGATCGAATCCCTGATCGGCCTGACGCGCAGAATCCATTGGACTGGGGCGACCACGGGTTACCCGTGTGATCGTTGTTGATACATCTGCGATCGTGGCCATCGCATTCGCTGAACCTGAACGAACGGATTTTCTCGCCGTTATTGATCGCGCAGATCGAGTCTTGATTAGTAGTGTCTCGGTGGTCGAGGCGCGTATGGTCGTTCGCGCACGCCGTGGTGAGCGAGCGGTCGTCTTGTTGGATAACTTTTTCGGACTGCCAATGCTCGAGATCGTGCCGCCCAGAAACCGATATCACCGATGCGTTGAGCGTTTGATTGAAAACTGTAGTTTTCAGCCCGTGTAGCATGCAGGTTTACCGATCGATCTCCATCAGAGGTGGCTCATGATCATGTTGCTTGTCGGGCTTGCGGTGTTCCTCGGTATGCACTCGGTCTCCATCTTTGCCCCGCAGT
>JBMTZD010000044.1:0-17794 GCA_049455235.1 Steroidobacteraceae bacterium | reverse complement strand
TCAAACTCGTCCGCGACATCGCCAAACGTCACGCCGTCGCACCACACAGAATCGTGGGGCATAGCGATATCGCGCCTCAGCGTAAATCCGATCCCGGCCCGCTCTTTCCCTGGAAGCGCTTTGCCGAAGCGGGCTTAATCCCTTGGCCCGATGAGCAACTCGTCGCGAGCAGTCGCTCGCGCTTCGAAGTCGGCCTGCCTGGTATCGCGTGGTTCCAAGCGGAGTTGGAGAAGCATGGCTTCACCGTACCGCGTAATGGCTTGCTGGATGACGAAACACGCAACGTCATCTCGGCTTTTCAAATGAAGTATCGGCCCGCGATCTACAACGGCGAGCCCGATGCCGAAACGGCAGCGATTCTCGAGACGATGAACCGTCCCGAGGGCCTACTGATACGACGAGAAGGGCGCTGGCAGCGATATCGCTGACACGATTCGAACGACTACACCCTAATTACGGAATCGCGTCGAAATTCGGTACGGCCGTCGGCGTGCCGGTTCCTGCGGCTGCGATCGCCGAGTTGGCAAAGTGCTTGGTGGTGTTGTCACCCCAAACATAGGTCGTGCCATCGGCCACGATCGCAACGGAGAATGAACGTCCCCCCGAATCGAGAGCGATCACGTTACTCAGCACATTCACTGCGCCAAAGATTTTGCGAGCAGTCGTGCCGCCATCGCCCAAAGATCCGCTCTCGTTAGCCCCAGCGGAACTGACAAGCCCGTTTGCTCCGAGCAACAAGGCAATTCGATCGTTCGAAGTGGCATCTGTCACGGAACGAGCGACGACAGTGGGTACACCGATATCGGTGCTGACCGCATCGCCGAGACCGAGCTGCCCATCGCCGCTCTCGCCGAAGCTATAAACCCCGCGCCGCGATGAGATCGCAAACGATTGATTGCCGCCGGCTCGGACTCGCGCAATCGCACGCAGCCCCGTCGCCACCGGCACGCGACTCGCTTTGAATGACCCATCGCCGAGCTGTCCCGCCGCATTGGCGCCCCAGGCCCACACGGACCCATCACGCTTTAAGGCGATCACGTGTTCGGAACCGGCCGCTACCTCGACGACGTCGGCGATATCTTTGGCCTGCACCGGCACAGACTGCGCGATGCGCCCGTCATCACCCAATTGACCGATGGTATTGGCGCCCCAGGTAAAGACTCGACCATCATCGAGCACGGCCACGGAGAAGAGACGTCCCGCCGCGATCGCAACGGCAGGTCGATCCAAAGTGACCTTCGTCGGTGTGGCGCGCGTCGCGGTATCGCCAAGACCAAGCTGACCCGAATCGTTTACACCCCAAGTGACGACGCTGCCATCATCGAGCAGCGCCATCGCGTGCGAACCACCTGCAGCGACAGCCTTAGCAGTGCGCCCAGTCGGCAGTTTGACCGTCGAGATGGTGTCAGTCGCTTCGCCCGCCGTACCGTCGCCGCGCTGACCATCGACCGCGTGGCCCCAGCTCGCCACACTGCCATTGCTGCGACGCACCAAGACGAAACCTCCGGTGAGCACTCCCGTGTCGGAGACTGCCACGTCCGCTGCCGCCTTCGGCAACTCCAGCGGGTCTGCCGAGATCACGGTCACGGTTGCGTTGGCGCTCGTCACGGCGCCTTGCGCATTGCGCACGATCACCGAGAACGTCGCCGCGTTGTCGTCGCTCGAAATTGCCTCGAGGCGCAGCACTCGGCTAGTGGCGCCGCTGATATCCACACCGTTACGTTGCCATTGATACTGCAGATTACCGCCCGTCGCCGAGACGCCAAGCAGCAGCGGATCGCCCGCGACCAAAGTCTGCGAAACCGGCTGAATCGTGATCGCCGGCGCCGCGCTCACGGTTAGCGTCGCCGCCTGCGAAACGGCGAATCCACCCGGGTTGATGGCATAAGCGCGCAAGACCGCGCCGTCGTCCGCGGCTGTGGTCGCGCTGATGGTGTAGGTCGCGGCGTTTGCGCCACTGATCGGCAACTCGTCACGATACCACTGATAAACCAACTGCTCGCCCGAGGCCGTTACCGTGAAACTCGCGCTCGCACCAAGCGCAACCGATTGCGAACTCGGCTGACCGGTCACCGTTGGACCAGGCTTCACGGTCAAGGTCGCTTCGCTACTCTTCACGGAACCATCGGCGTTCGAGATGCTCACCGAATATTTCGAACCGTCGTCCTCGAGTGTCAGCGCTGGGGTGACATAGGTTGGATCCGTCGCTCCGGCGATGGCCACACCATCACGAAACCACTGAAACGAGAATGGCGGCTTCCCCGACACGCCCAAATCGAACTTGACCGCCTGAGTGACGAATCCGGTGCGATCCTTCGGTTGCTCCGTGATGGTCGGCGCTTTGGGCGCTGCGCTCGAGAGGCAGGCCGACAGCCACAGCAGGGTCAGAGAAAGCCCGAGCAGGCGGGCCAGCGAAGCAGGCAGGATCCGGAAGTTCATCCCCCGAATTCTAGCCGGGTTTGAGGGCCCCGAGCGCGCCGATCGTAAACAGCAGCACCCACAGCACGACGAGCGCCCAAGTGCCCTTGATCATGAGCATACGGAACTCGGCGTTGTCGGCATCGGTCGCGCGATCCGCCGCAATGGCGGGCAACGCCGACCGATAAGCCTCTCGTATGTAGTAGCGAACGAAAATCCCGCAGACCATGGCGCCAGCGAATAACAAGACCTTGCCCGCAAGCCAGGGCGCAGGGTACGGCCAGCCGATCACCAGTGAGAGTGCGCCGCTACCGGCGAAGAACGCGATGAGCGGATAGCGCAGACGCCAGTCCCAACGCGCCCAAACGGAGGCGCTCGGACTTTTACGGCGCCAGTGAACCATCCACATGAACCAAAACCACAGAGCCGAGACGATCCACAGCGCCCACATCCACGGACCTTCGATCGGAACGAGACCCAGCATGGCAGCCAAAGTGAAGCCGAGCGGGACCGACATAATCATGGCATTACGCACATGCTGATCGACATCGAGCAGAAAATCCCATAAGCGCATACGTTCAGCGCCCGAGAGGCTAGTGGTACGCGCGATGTAGTGCGTCAGTGCATTGATCACCAACTCGCTACCGAGCCAATAACCCATGACGAGAACATGGGCCCAGGACACCAAAGAATACGACACGAAATCGACCCCCTAAAATCAGAACGGCTTTGCGACACCGAGATAAGCGGTCAATGCGATAAACGCCCAAAACACCCACGCGCCGCGTCGCCCGCGCTGAATGCCAATCGCAATCAAGCGCTCGGCAGATTCACTCGGGCCACGCTGCAACTCCATGAACCCGACACGCCAAGCCTTGATGACCGAGCGAAGGTATAAACCGATACCGAGCAGTGTGGCATAGGTCAGAAACTTGGCGGCCAACCATTTCTCTTTTACGGGGCCGACATCGAGTAGCGACCATGCGCCGATCACGACCAACACCACGATGACGACATAGCGGATCGACACGTCAATTCGTTGCAATCGCTCACCGACGGGAGTGCCGCGACGCGCGAATACGCCCCAGACGATGGCAACCCAGGCGGCACCGCCCAACCAAACGGCGAGCTTTCCCCAATCGGGCAAGTAGATCGCCTCGCGCAAGGCCGCGATCTGCAGCCCGAGCACAGGTAGCAACACGATCCCAGTACGCGGCAAGATATCGATCTTCAGCAAAGCCTCTAAAAAACGGAGTCGCTCGGCGAGCGGGAGATCGGCGCGCGCAACGTAGCCTCCGGTCACGTAGACACCGAAATCACCGCCGAGCCAATAAGCGAAAGCGATGACGTGCAAAAACACGAGCGTCCAGTAAAGATCCATGGCCTCACTTCCCGTTAGTGGGACCTTTGCCGAAGAGCGCCCACAAAATAATTTTCGGGCGCAGTGCTTGCAGGATCAGACGACGAGCCTCCACGGCGCCGAGCGATGCCTCGCAAGGCAAAACCCCCGCCACACCATCGAGGCGCAGCTCGCCATCACGCACTTCCATTTTGTCGATGCGAAGATCGAGCTTCATCGCAGGCGTCTTGATCTTCATTTGCGCATGCCCTGTTGCACCGCGTTACGACCGGCAGCACGACCCGAGATCATCGCCTCGGTGAGGTACGAGCCATTTTGATAAAGGTTGGAGAACATCGAGCCTAACTCGCCTGCTTCAAAAAGACGCGGAATCTTACCGCCGTCTGGCGTCAACACTTCAGATTCGATGTTGCGTCTGGCACCACCGCCCGTACAAACGATGGCCGGCACGATCTCGATCGCATAGTACGGCGGCTTATCGATCGCATAGAGCGTCTCTTTGCTGCGGCCGAATTCCTCGTCAACGCCCTTGGCGCAGGCTTCGTTGTACTTGCGCACAGTCGCCGCCAACTCCGCCGGATTCCGCCCGATCTTCGTCGCCAGTTCTTCGATGGAATCTGCACGCACGATCCAACCTTTGGCGACTTCCTCGCTGTTGTCATCACTCCAGGGGTAACTCTCGACTACCGCGTTCCATGTCATGACCTTGGTAATCAGCGGGTTATGCAGCCGAGTGGTCTCATCGAAGATCATGTGTATCGGTAACACACGGTGATGCGGCGTATCGATCCACTCGCCGTGGCTTTTCATCTTGTAGTGCGTGAGCTGCCACTCCCAAGTCTCGTCGAAGAAGCGTTGGTCATCTCGACCCACATCGATCCAACTGAAGGTCTGCCAAAAGAGCTGACGCAGGAAGACAGTGTCTTTGCCGGGGAATCGAAATCCGGGCCAAATGCCACCCGACTGGCCCTGATTACGTAAGTGCCACATGTCGGCACCGGCTTTCTGCAGAATCCGCAAACCGTCACCTGTATTGCCGGGCGTTCCGAGTGGATGTGCTTGCGAGAGGCCAAAATAATTCCGGTGCATCTCGAGATTGTTCTCGAATCCGCCCGTGCACATGACAACGCCCCGGCGTGCACGAATACAACGACGCTCACCCGCGATATCTACCACGACACCAAACACCTCGAGGGTATCGGGGTCTTGGATGAGATCAAGCACACGCGTCTCGAAGCGCTTGCGGATACGCGCGCGCTTCTCAACGTTTGCTTTGAAAGCAAGCCATACGCCACTCGGGATCGGCAAAATGGTAGCGGTATGCTCCACCGCCTCGGCAGCGCCAAGCTCCGGAAATTCGAGCACCGCGGCGCGTTCTGAGAAGCCAGTCCCGTGTATGTACGTGGCACCCACCTCTGCGGCACGCGCTTGGATATAGGGCTCGAGTGTGACCATCCGCTCGGCCCACGCATCCAACATATCTTCAGGAATGGGGTTCGGCTGACTCATCGCGCGCTGATACGACTTCAAAGCTTCTTTGTTTTTCGAAATCAGTAACGACTGACCTGAAACTCGCGAATTCCCGCCAGCCCAAACTTCCGGCATCTTTTCGAGGATCAGGATGTCGGCGCTGGCATCGAGATCGTGAGCCTCGATGGCCGCCGTCGCACCAGCCAGCCCATATCCGCAGATCAGAACATCGGTCTCGTCCGCCCAGTGGGTCACGCTCTGCAGGCTCGCCATACGCTGTCTCCGTTGTTTGATCTACGAAGACTGCCGTATCGCTCGTCGTCCGGAAAACAACTTCCATTCCCCCACTCCCAACCGGGAGTTACCATGACAAGGCCATGCAGATTCAGCAGCTACGCTACTTTCTCGCTGTCATCGATCACGGAGGGTTCACACGAGCCGCAACCCACCTGGGTCGAACTCAGCAGGCCATCAGTAAGTCGCTCAGGCAGCTCGAAGCCGAACTTGGCGTGCAACTGCTCGACCGCGAATCGTCCGTTCCGCGACCGACGGCGTTTGGTCATGAACTCGTCCGATTTGCGCGTCAGGTCATAAGTGATGAGACTCAGCTACGCCAAACGCTGCAATCGGACGCAATCCAGCGCAGCGGGCGTATCCGTATCGGAGCAAGCCCGACGGCAGCGGCGAGTCGAGTGGCAGCCGCCGTCGATGTTCTCGAGCGTCGACATCCTGTCATCACCGTCACTATCACCAGTGGGCTACAAACTGACCTCTTGGCAGCACTGGCCGACAACGAGGTCGATGTGGCGGTCTACATCCGCACTCACCCAAGCGCCGATGACACCCCAGGCGTCATCCGCGAAACCTTAGGCCATGAGTCTTATCGAATCATCGCAGGTCGAAAGCACCCTCTCTGCGTAGCGACCCAAGAAATCACTCTCGAAGATCTAACCGCTTATCCCTGGATACGCGGTAGCAATTCGGGCGATGTCGAAGCGGCGTGGCGCGAACCGTTCGAGTCAGCAGGCCTTGCCCCACCTCACTTCAGCATCGAAACCAGTTCGATCGAGTTCTGTCGAACCCTGCTCGAACACGGACGGCATTTGACGATCTTACCGACAGCACTGCTTGGCCCTGATCTCGCCTGCGGCAACCTCGTCGCACTGCCGTCATCTCAATTCGAATGGCAACGACCCTTGGTGCTGGCTTACCGAGACGGACCGCCGGGCGATGCCTCATTACCGTTGATCAAAGCCTTTCACGACACCGCGAGGTGATATTCATGCAGCGTCTGACGATTTCCATCGACGACACACTAGCTGAGGCTTTCGATCGCTACGTCAAGGAACGCAGCTACGAAAATCGTAGCGAGGCAGTGCGTGATCTCATTCGCGACCGGCTTGAAGATCTGAAACAGGTAGCACCACATGGCAGCCAGTGCGTCGCAAGCCTCTCGTACGTATTCGATCACCATCAACGGACCTTGGCGGAACGTCTCGCGACCAAGCAGCATGCTCATCACGATCTCACCGTCGCATCGATGCATGTCCACCTCGATCACGAGAACTGTCTTGAAACGGTGGTGCTGCAAGGCAACACTCGTGATGTCGAGGCATTCGCCGCTGCGATCACGGCAGAGCCAGGTGTTCGCCACGGCAGTCTGAATCTCGTCACCGTTGAATCCGCCGAAAAGCACTCGCACGGCGGACGCGGGCATAGTCACAAGCACTTAAAGCCGACTTACTGAACATCGGCTGATTTTCCGAGTCCGACTCGGTATTCTCAGAGCTATCTGCAACCCCTTGGGAGAATCCTCATGACACTGCGAATTCGCTATGGATGGGCGCTGCTCGCGGCTCTTTGTATGCCGGCCTTCGCAGAACCGTTCAAACTGGCTCCGCTGCCCTACCCGCATGATGCGCTGCAGCCAGTGATCGATACCCAAACCATGCAGATCCACCATGGTCGCCATCACAAGGCCTACGTCGATAATCTGAACAAAGCCGTCGCCGGAAACGCAGCATTGCAAGGCCGTACGCTCGAACAACTCCTCGCCAACGTGTCGGAAACATCTACGGCAATCCGTAACAATGGTGGCGGACACTGGAATCACGAATTTTTCTGGCAATCGATGACCCGGCCTGGTCAAGGCGGTGAGCCGTCAAGCGAACTTCGTGCCGCCATCGATAGCGACTTCGGTTCGCTCGATCAGTTCAAGGCCGCATTCAAGGCAGCAGGGCTCACTCGATTCGGTTCGGGCTGGGCCTGGTTGATCGTCACGCCCGAGCGCAAATTGAAAATCGTCTCGACTGCCAATCAGGACAATCCGCTGATGGATGTCGTGTCCGATCGTGGCACACCCCTACTCGGTAACGACGTTTGGGAGCACGCCTACTACCTGCAATATCAAAATCGTCGCGCCGACTATCTCGACGCCTGGTGGCAAGTGGTCGATTGGAAAGTCATCTCCGCACGCTATAGCAGCGCCATTCAGTAGTCTCAATTCAAAGAAATCGCACATGGATCGTCGTTCGTTCATCGCAGCTTCGGTTGCCACCTCGCTCGCACTACCAGAAAGGCTGCAGGCGCAATCGGGCAATACGCTGCGCCGTGTGGTCGCCAGTGAAATGACCTCGCTCGATCCACAGCGCCCAACCGGACAGGTCACCGCCGAAATGGCGGCAGAACTGTTCGCCGGTCTTACCGTGACCGATGGCAATGGCCGTGTCGTGCCCGGTTGCGCGGCGAGCTGGCAAGTGTCGGCGGACGGCTTAACTTGGACTTTCAAGCTTCGACCCAAGCTGCAATGGTCCGACGGCACCGCTCTCACGGCGCGCGATTTTGTTTTCACACTGCGTCGGTATCTCGACCCGGCAACCGGCGCACCAAACGCCGTGCGACTCGATTCGATCGTCGGAGCACGTGATGTTCGCTTCGCACGTAAACCGCCCGAAACGATTGGCGTGACAGCACCCGACACTTCGACGCTCGTGATCCGACTCGAGCATCCTGATGTCGAGCTACCCCTGAATCTTTGTACTGCCTATTGCGTACCAGAACATGTAGTGAAGGCTCGCGGTCGAGAATGGTCGAAGCCGGAATACATCGTCAGCAACGGGCCTTACCGAATCGAATCCTGGGCTGCAGGCGCCAAAGATGTGAAGCTCATCAAGAACCCGCGTTTCTTTGATGCTGCATCGGTCTCGATCGAACGGGTCGAATGGCTCACCGGCTACGATGACGGCACTCGACTGCGCCTATTCAAACTCGGCCAGGCTGATATTGCGTCGATTGAAGACATGGGCAACCTTGCGATGGCAAAACGAGATTTGCCCGCTTTCCTACGTAGTTCGCCGGAATGCGCCTTGGGCGCGATCGGTATCAACATTTCGCGCAAGCCCCTCGATAACCCGGATATTCGTCGCGCTTTGACGCTCGCAGTCGATCGCAGTGTCATCGCCGGCAAAGTACGTGGCCTCGGAGAACAGCCGCTCGAGAGCGTATTGCCACCTGGTATTTCACAGTATCCAAAACTGCAAACACCCGAAGCGGCGGGTTGGTCGATGCCAAAACGTCTCGAGACTGCTCGCGCCTTGATGCAAAAGGCGCGCGGTAGCGCGCGACTAAAACTCGGCATCGGATTCCCGACCAATCCCACGACTCGCAAGGTCTACCTCGCCATTGCAGCGATGTGGAAGCCCATCGGCGTCGATCTCGAATTGCTGCCGATCGATGGGCGCGCGTATTCCGCGGCCATTCAACGGGGCGACTACGACCTTTTCAGCTATGCGATGTTTGCGGTGATCCCATCGGCATCCGTATTCCTCGACCGGTTCGTCTCCGATTCGAGCGTCAACGTTTCGCGCTATAAAAATGCCGCTTACGATCGCGCATTTTTATCGGCAGAAAAACAAGCGACGATCGAAGCGCGCTTCGCAGCTTACGCGCAGGCCGAAAAGTTGCTGTTACAGGATGTGCCTTTGCTACCGCTGTGGGCCGGAGTTTCGAATCGTCTCGTCGCCAAGCGAGTGAGCGGCTGGGTCGATCACCCGGCGCACTCCCATCCGTCGCGCTATCTCAAGCTCTGAACGCGACGCGCACCATCATATCGGCGGGCGTAAGCCGGATCGTCGAGGCTGTCGATCCGAACCAAGGTTCGCGTCCTCGGTGCGTGAACGAATTTGGAGTCACCCAAATAAATACCGACGTGCGAGTTCGGTGATCCCCGCGTATTGAAGAACACGAGATCGCCGGGCTGCAACTCCTCACGCGTGACGCCGACACCGACCGTGGCCAACTGACGCGCCGTGCGCGGCAGCACCATTCCCAGGGTATTGCGATAGACGTAGGTCACGAAACCGCTGCAATCGAAACCCATCGCAGGATCGTTACCGCCGAGGCGGTAAGGAACACCTATGTAGGTCAACGCACGATCGACGACACCGCGCGACATGATCTCAGAGACCGTCTGGTCAAGCGCCGACGCCGTATCTTCGGCGCGTACCGGTACGGCTAACATCGCACACAGCGAGGCCGCAATGGCGAGACCAAATTTCGCGCGCTGTTTTATCAAGAGAGTTGTGCCGAGGGGTCGTTCCGAAACGAGGAGCGGCAGTGTATCGTCGTCGTCCGAGGGATCAAGCCCCGGCCGATAAACAGACCCACTAGACATGAAAAATCTCATTCGAATCAATTATCTCGTAATCATCATGTTGGTCGGTCTGCTCGGCATAGCACCCCGTGGCAACGCCGCACCAGTGCCCGAAGATGAGCGCATCCCCGTCGATCTGCGCCGCACCACCCTCGTCGTTCGCGACATCGACCGCTCGCTACCGCTCTATCGCGACGCCCTCGGCCTTAAAGTCATTTACGACCAAGTGATTGGCGGCACAACGCGGCTCGTCCTACTACGCGCAAACGACGACTTCATCGGCGTGCTCGGCTTGATGCAACGACTCAACCTGACAGAATCCACACCTGAGCCCGTGTTCCGCAAGGCGCAACCTGGCGGCTTGATTCTGGTATTCAACCTGCAAGATCTGGAATCGCGATTCGAACGGATCAGAAGCACCGCGCACGTCACCATCGCCGAAGCACCGAAGCGCATCGATTACCCGGGCGCCGGTGGCAGTACGATTCCCGTCCTCTTCAGCGCCGTCTGGGACGCAGATGGCAACTTCATCGAGCTCAATAAAATCTTGGGGAAGCCAGCGGGCACCGAACGCTGACCTCAAGCGCATCGCTCAAACATTAGATGACGTCGTCCGATCATCGACGGGCCTTGTGGCAATTGCATGCTTGCGTGCTGCTGTGGGGTTTTACCGCCATCCTCGGCAAGATCATTACGCTGCCGGCAATGGCCCTCGTCATTTGGCGCATGCTGATCGTGATTGGCTGTCTCGCGCTCTGGCCTCGCGTGTGGCGCGGCCTGAAAATCATGCCCGCTCAACTACAACGCACCTACGCCGCTCTCGGCTGCGTCATCGCCTTGCACTGGCTGAGCTTCTACGGCGCCATCAAACTCGCTAACGCGTCTGTTGCCGTCGCTTGTCTTGCGCTCGGCTCCGTGAGTGCTGCGATCATCGAACCGCTCGTGTTTAGACGCAAACATAAACTCAGCGAGCTCGCCCTCGGCGTGCTTGCGATTCCAGGCGTCGTGCTCCTGATCGGCGGCGTACCGCTTGATATGCACCTCGGTGTACTCGTAGGCGTGATATCTGCGGTCTTGACCTCCACATTCGCCGTACTGAGTAAAAAATTTGTCAGTGATGCTGATACCGCCTCGATCACCTTCATCGAAATGGTGGCTGGCACCGCAATGCTGATCGTGGCGGCATCCGCTTTCTCGAGCGATCCTTGGTTTGCCGAGCTCCCATCGTCGAGTGATCTCGGATGGTTATGGGTACTCGCCGTGTTCTGCACGCTGCTGCCGTTTTTATTATGGCTATCCGCGCTGCATCACATCAGCGCGTTTACGACTCAGCTCACCCTGAATCTCGAGCCCGTTTACGCCATCGTGCTTGCCGCGTTGCTATTCGGCGAGCATCGCGAATTGACACTCTCTTTCTACGCAGGCGTCGCCGTCATATTGGCAACTCTGCTACTACAGCCCATGATTCAGCGGCGTCTAGACTAATCGTTAGTTCACATGCATCGGCGGTAATCCCTTGGCCAAATTGCAGCGAACTTTCACGCCGACGTGATCGAGTTCCGTGGCCGAAGCAATCGGCGCGGCACTCACCTCGATAATCGGTTGCTCCGAGTCGAGCGGCAGCAATGCGAGCCGCAATTGGTCGTGCATACCCTCTCCTACAGCATCTGGCAGAGGCGCGCGCAACAACATCAAGCGATAGGGTTTTTTATCAGCCGACATCACCGGGATGTTTGCGCCTCGATCGTGTGCATGCCAATCACGCACACCGTCTGAATCCTCCACCTGACACTGATAGCCACGGGCACGATATTGCTTGATATGCGTTCTATCTTTACGTCCGACAAATTGATGGCCACCCATCGTATTGATGTCGTAGTCCCAAAAAATATCCGGCCCTAAAACCCACTCTGCATCTGCGAAGAATTCGACGTCGGTTCCCTTAACTATATAGGTGCAGGTACCTAGACCGTTTTTTCGTCGCTCGGGAGTTTTCCCTTCCAGTAAGCCCACGATCTGCTCGCCGTCGCGTCGCCAAAGAAAATCACACTGAATCGCTTTCTCATCACGCATCTTCACTTCACCCCACAATTCGGGGCGCTCGTGCAGATTCACGAAGCGATCGGGGTTCTCAGGACCTTGGCCATTGACGACCACGGCACCTCTCGCCTCATCGATCCAAACCTTGTAGAGAATTTGGCTGCGATGCATTAAGGGCTGATCGCGGCCATTAGGATTGATCTGTCCATAGAACACCACCTCGCCGATCTGCGGCGCATCGATCCGCTCGAAAACATGATGCCAATGCGGGTGCTCGCCCTCGACCGGGGTCACATAACGGCGTTGGTAATGCACCTGCGGATAGGAATCCCAAGCGCCCGGTAGCCAAGCGATCAAGTCCGCCATGACAGACTCAAGCTCGTGGCGCGTCGGCTGATATTGCGGCCCGGCCCAGGCAGAGGGCAGCAAGGCCATCAAAACCCATACCCACGTTTTACCCTTCGGACAAACCATACGAACCCCCGTTGGCCGTTGCGCCGTTAGACGCTACAGTGATGCTGATGCCCACGTATCTTCCGTCACCCGCTCTAGCGCCGTCCGCGACGGCACTCGAAGCGTTCCGCGTAGCGGCCAAGGCTGCGAAGCCCTCATTGACTCTCGATGATGTGGTGCTGGAGCCGCGTTGGATCGGACTTGATCAAGATAGTACTCACGCGATCTTTCATTTGATTCGCATCGGTGACAAGCGTGGCACCTTTACCTTGCCGTGGATCGTCGAGCGAACCGCAACTCCCGTTCCGGCGGTCGGCAATCATCTCGTCTTGGTGGATATGGACGGGACGCCGACGTTGCTCGTTCGCGTGACGCGCGTCGACCACGCCGTCTTTGGAGCGGTTCGAGCTGAGCACACCGCCATCGACGGTTCGCCCGTGCGTGATCCCGATGTTTGGGTGCCACTACATACGCAATACTGGAACAACCACCTCGCGCCATTTGGCCTGACGGTATCGACCGATATGCCCTTCTGGATCGAAGAATTCGAATTACTCTACGACTCAGGTCACGCTCAGGGGATACCGTGATGTCCAAAGAGCCTCGCAAGACTCTCAAGAGCCGGTTGATCGGCTGGCTGATGAAAAAGATGATGGCGAGCGCGGGCACGAGTGGCGCCCCGGGCTCTGGCGGTGGACCTCCACCCTGGGTGAAAGCGATGCTAGCCGGCGGCGGCGGTCCGCAGAGCATGGCAGCCATGCTTGCCACGTCGAGTGGCTTCGAGGGTCGCGAAAAACTCTTAGGCGATGCCGTTGCGATGGCCATTCGCACGCTCAAAGATACGACGCCTTATCAACACGACATGAATGACGCGCTGGTCAAAATGCATTTAACGTCGGTGCAGTTTGCCAAGAATGCCGGCGTGATGGCGGACTATGTAGCGCACGACATTCAAACCATGCAGCCGATGCTCCAACGCCTCAAAGGCATGATCGAGAAAACGGGCGAGAAAGAGATTGCCTTAGCTGGCATCTTCGACCGCACCACTTGCCTTTATCAACTTTGCTTAGATCTCAAAAGCGAGCCCGGTAAGCGTACTTTTACCTTTCCGTTCAGCAAGGTCCTCGCGATCTCTCGGAGCATCGGCCAGTTCGATCTGACCGATGAGGAAGTTCATCGCCAGTGGTTAAAGCCGCGCATCGAGGGCTACGCCGAGGTGCTGGGTGTGAAACTCGATGTCTCGGATATCGGCCCGGAAAATAGAATCGTCGTCAGTCTTGCCGCGTAAACGCGACGACCGCATCGACCCAAGCCTCGGGCGCTTGGTCGACGATATCGACATTGCCACCGGATAACTCGACATAGGCCATATCAGGCCGCAATTGTCGCGCACGCTGCGCCATCGGATAGGCCATGTCACCCGTGTTGGTCAGGATCAACGTGGGGTGCGTCATACGAGGTAGAGTGCTCGCATGATCGTAGCGGTATGCCGCGTTATGTCCGTACCAAAAAGGCCCAAAGCCCTGGAACTTCTCGACCTGAATACGCGTGATGTGCCGAGGGTCAGCGCCTGGCCCAAAGAATTGGCTGCGCTTGACGAAGCTCTGCTGTAGATGACTGCCGTCAGCTCGGTACTCGAAGTCGATTTCGCTTTTCTGCAAATCGTCTAGGAATAACTTGCGCTCGGTCTCGGTAATCGGGAATGGTCCGTTCAAGACCACCTTACGCACCCTCTTTGGAAACTGCAGCGACACTTCGGTCGCGATCAAAGAGCCCGTGTGGTGCCCAACCATGTCGGCACGAGCGATCCTCAAGTGATCGAGCACGGCGATGATCGAGCTTGCCCAATCGGCCACCTGCGGCACGAATGGCGTCGGATCAGACATGCCAAATCCCGGGGTGTCGATCCCGATCGCACGCACTCCGCGTTGACTCAGCAAGCCGTAGACCGCATCGAACTGGCGATGCGACATGGGCGCCTGATGTAACAAGACCATCGGCACACCCGTACCCATCTGGGTATCGTTGAAGTGCACCAAGCCGTAGGGCCCCTTGGCATAACCGCGCTGACCCACAGCAGCCGGCACATTGGCAAAGACAGGTGCAGCAGTCAGAGACGCGAAGCCGATGCCAGCCCCGAGGAGTTTCAATAGCGAGCGACGTGATTTTTCACTCATGACGCATTCTCTCGCTTGATTTCTTTGACTGTTCTGA
Source organism: Steroidobacteraceae bacterium (assembly GCA_049455235.1). Taxonomy (GTDB): domain Bacteria; phylum Pseudomonadota; class Gammaproteobacteria; order Steroidobacterales; family Steroidobacteraceae; genus UBA964. The sequence goes on along the minus strand of JBMTZD010000044.1, from coordinate 3,188 downwards.
ACCCGATATGCGAGGTCCCAAGTCCCGCATCGGCAGGTTGCCTCGACCCCGATCGATAACGCGCGCAAAAGTCGCTGGAGCACAAATGCGAGCCGCCTTTGATGGTGCGCTTACCCAAGCGCTCCGGATCCGCCGCAATCGACTGCTCTTGAGTGGCCGGCGCGAGAACCGGCGAGTACCAGTCGGAGGTCCATTCCCAGGCGTTACCCACCATGTCGTATGCACCGGCATGATTGGGGGCAAAGCAACCGACGGGCGCAAGCCCGACGTAACCATCCGCTCCGTTATCGAGCGCCGGGAAAGCCCCTTGCCAGCTATTGGCCAACCAGCGACCACTCGCATCGCGTCGCTCGGCTTCCATGTCATCAGACACCGGCTGATCGCCGCGAGCCGCACGTTCCCACTCAAGCTCGGTCGGCAGGCGTCGCCCGCGCCAGCCTGCATAAGCCTCCGCATCTTCGTAAGCGACGGCAACCACCGGCTCGTCATCTCTCGCGGTCGACCCCTCGCCCATGGGTGATCGCCAATTGGCCTTCGGATCAATACGCCACTGCCCCGTGCTTCGATCAAAGACCGCCGCACCGAGGGGCTGACCGTCGGGCCCCAGTCGCTCTGCAACGGTCACGTATCCGCTTGCCCGTACGAACTCGGCAAACTGACCGTGGGTCACTTCGGTGACATCGATCTCGAAGGCAGCAACCTCACCCTCGCCGCCGACGCGCTCCTCCTCACGGAAAGCGATACCGCCACGCGAAACACGCCCGCCCTCGATTCGAATCTGCCCTCCGATCGAAGCGCCACCGATACAGACCGGTGGCGCGGCAGCCTCAAGACGCGTCGCCGTCTCGCGTGAGCACCCGACCAGTAACAGTGACAAGCTGAGAGTGGCGAAAACTCGCGATAACGTTGGCATACGGAAGGGCGCCGGCATGGGCCCATTCTGAACCATCCCGGCGTAGACTGCCCAACATGCATTATCGAAACTGCCATCTGTGCGAGGCCATGTGCGGCGTGGTGGTCGAAACTCGCGACGGACACATCACCTCCATCAAAGGTGACGAACAAGATCCTTTTAGTCGCGGCCATATTTGCCCCAAGGCACTCGGCCTCAAAGACGTCCACGAAGACCCTAACCGTCTTCGTCATCCGGTCAAACGCACAGCGGATGGATGGGTTGAGGTCAGCTGGAGGGACGCCTTCCGCGATATCGCCGCACGCTTGGTGGCGCTACAACGCGAGCACGGCAAAAACGCTGTGGCAACGTACTTCGGCAATCCACAGGTACATAGCTATAGCGCTCTGCTCGGTGGCGCAACGCTCGCGCGCTCCTTGCGAAGCATTCATCGCTATTCGGCCACCTCGGTCGACCAGCTGCCACACCACTTTGCGTCACTACAGCTCTTCGGTCATCAGCTCCTACTCCCGATTCCCGATGTCGATCGAACGCAGTTTCTGTTGGTGATCGGTGGCAATCCGCTGGTCTCCAATGGCAGCTTGATGACCGCGCCCGATCTCGCGCGTCGCCTCAAAGATTTACGAAAACGAAACGGTCACCTCGTCGTCGTCGATCCCCGACGCACCGAGACCGCGGACGTTGCGGATCAGCATCTCTTCATCAAGCCCGGTACGGACGCCTGGTTACTGCTCGCTTTGCTGCAAGTCATCTTCGAGGAGAAACTCGACACGCTCGGTCATCTCGCCAGTTTCACGACCGGGCTAGAGGAGCTAAAGGCGTTAGTCGCACCTTTCACGCCCGAGGTTGCGGCCAAGCACACCCAAATCGATACCCAGCAAATACGAGAGCTCGCTCGTCGCTTTGCGCGTGCGGAGAGCGCTGTTTGCTACGGTCGCATGGGTGTGTCGACTCAGGAATTTGGCGCCCTCTGCCAGTGGCTGATCCAAGCCCTCAACATCGTCACAGGCAATCTAGATCGACCGGGTGGCGCTATGTTCACGCGCCCGGCCTTTGATGCACTCGGCCTATCGAGTGCGATGGGACAGAGAGGCTCCTTCGATCGACGACGCACCCGAGTGCGTGCGCTACCGGAGTTTGGCGGAGAATTCCCGGTGGCCGCCCTTGCCGAAGAAATTCTGACGCCCGGCGATGGTCAAATCAAAGCCTTGGTCACGGCAGCTGGAAATCCAGTGCTCTCGACGCCTAACGGGCGCCAACTCGATCGTGCGCTCGCGCAGCTCGACTTCATGATCTCGGTCGATATCTACATCAATGAAACCACTCGTCACGCACATTACATCTTGCCGCCCACGTTTGGTCTTGAACGAGATCATTACGACCTGATTTTCCACGCGCTCGCGATTCGAAACACCACTAAGTATGCAGACGCGCTACTGAAGCCCAGCCCGAATTCGATGCACGACTGGCAAATCTTTGATCAGTTAGTTGAGCATATCGAAGCGGCAGATCCATCCCGTAAGCGGCCATGGCTCGACCGGTTGCGTGCCAAGTGGCTCACGCCGAAGCGTGCGATTGCACTGGGCTTGCGCTTTGGACCGTACGGAGCCCGCTGGAATCCCATCGGCAAAGGGCTGACGCTCGCGAAAGTGGCAGCGACACCGCACGGGATTGATCTTGGTCCACTTAAGCCCTGCTTGCCGAATCGGCTCTTCACTCGCGACAAGACGATCACACTAGTGTCGCCGATATTCCGCAAGGATCTGGAACGACTGCACCAGAGCGCAACAGACGCGTCGGTCAATACTTCGACGCTGAGCTTGATCGGCCGACGCGACCTGCGCACCAACAACTCATGGCTACATAACAGCCGGCGTTTCGTCAAAGGACCGAATCGCTGCACGCTACTCATGAACCCGATCGATGCATCCGCCCGACACCTGGAGAACGGTGCCATGGTGACGGTCACCTCACGAGTCGGATCGGTTCATGTCGAGCTCGAAATCACAGACGAGATCGCATCGGGTGTGGTCAGTCTTCCGCATGGCTGGGGCCATGATCGCGAAGGGATCAGACTCGACGTGGCGCGGGCGCATCCGGGCGTCAGCGTCAACGATCTCACTGACGAACAGCACCTCGACTCACTATGCGGCAACGCCGCTCTGAACGGCGTGCCCGTAACTGTGAGCTAAGAAATGTCCGCAGCGGAATGGCGCTCGGGGACGCGTAATTCTTCAGGCCCCCAGCTGCGATTGACGCGACGCCCTCGCTGGAC
>JBMTZD010000043.1:0-18426 GCA_049455235.1 Steroidobacteraceae bacterium | reverse complement strand
AGCGCCATCATCGACGCCTTGACGCCCGAGCTTCCACGCATCGACCACACGGATGGAGTACTGCTCGATTTCTTCGGGAGCAACCGTCGCCACGGTCAAGACCGCGATTTGTGCTCCTTTGCGCGTCTCGAACGACGTGAGCAAGGCCTCGAGCTCGGCCTCTTGCTGCGCCGAGAGCACGTCGGCCTGATCGGTGACGCGCGCCGTGAGCGCGGGTATCGCCTGCAATTCGGTCTGCGCTCTCGCCACGGGCGCGAACGCCATCGCCGTCAGCAGAGACGGCAACAGCAGGCCGAGCACTCTAGAAACGCGTTGAATCACTGCGCTGGCGCAGGCGTACCGAAGTCAACGGTCGGTGCAGCCGAGATCGCCTCTTCGTTCTCGACGGTGAAATTGGGTTTCACCTCGTAACTAAAGACCATCGCCGTCAGGTTTGACGGGAAGCGACGAATCGTGCCGTTGTAGGCCTGCACTGACGCGATATAACGATTGCGGGCGACGGCGATCCGGTTCTCAGTCCCCTCGAGCTGCGCCTGCAAATCACGGAAGTTTTGGTCGGACTTCAACTGCGGATAGTTCTCGCTAATCGCCAGCAGAGTCTTCAGAGCGCTCGTCAGCTCGCCCTGCACCTTCTGATAACGCTCGAGCGCGACCGGATCGTTGACGAGCTCTGGCGTAATTTGGATTGAGGTGGCGCGGGCACGTGCCTCGGTGACACCGACCAGTACCTTTTCTTCCTGAGCAGCGAAACCCTGCACGGTTCGGACGAGATTCGGGATCAAGTCTGCACGCCGCTGATACTGGTTCACGACCTCAGACCATGCGGCTTTCACAGCCTCGTCCTGATCCTGGATGGTGTTGTAGCCACAACCACTGAGCGCAAGCGTGGCGATTGCCACGCAAGCGACCAAGCCGCGTTTGAATATCGAATTCATGGGCAAATGTCCTCCGGGACGATTACCAAATTTTCACTCTTTCAGCCGGTTCGCGGTAGAGCCGATCGCCCGGTTTGACTCCGAAAGCCTCGTAAAACTCTGCCATGTTGGTTACGACACCGTTACAGCGATACTCGCTCGGGCTGTGCGAGTCGGTAATCAGTCGCGTCCGCAGTTCGTCCTCGCGATATTTACGCCGCCAAACCTGCGCCCAACCGAGGAAAAATCGCTGCGGTCCAGTAAAACCATCAATGACGGGCGCTTCTTTGCCACCGAGTGAAATCATATAGGCGCGGTACGCCACAGCAAGACCCGACAGATCTCCAATATTTTCGCCGAGCGTCAGATCGCCATTGATCGAGCGATCGGCAACGGGTTTGTACTGGCTGTATTGCGCGGCCAAACGTCCCGCGCGCTCGCGGAAGCGTACGTTGTCGTCGAAGGTCCACCAATCACGCAGATTACCTTCGCCATCATACCGACGACCCGAGTCGTCAAAGCCATGACTGAACTCATGTCCGATGACGCCGCCGATACCGCCGTAATTGACGGCGTCATCCGCGAGAGGATCGAAAAACGGCGGCTGCAGAATCGCTGCCGGAAATACGATTTCGTTCATCGGCGGGCTGTAGTAAGCATTGACCGTCTGCGGCGTCATGAACCACTCGTTTCGGTCAACCTCACGATCGAGTCGGGATATCTGTCTCGCAAACTCGAATTCATTGACTCGACGCAAATTACCGATCAAATCACCCGCCTGAATTTCGAGCGTCGCGTAATCACGCCATTGGTCTGGATAACCCACCTTCACCGTAAAGCGCGCCAACTTACGCTTAGCCTCAAGCTTCGTCTCGGCGCTCATCCATTCGAGCTCATCGATCTTCGCATCAAAAGCCTGTCGCAAATTCGCTACCAGCTGCCGAATACGCTCACGCGCTTCCGGGCGAAAGTTCTCTTCGACGTAGGCCCGGCCCGCGATTTCACCGACCGTGCGATCGAGGAGATTCACCCCGCGACGCCAACGCGGTTGCTGCTCTTGCACACCACGCAAAGTGCGCTCCCGGAAATCAAACCGCGCTGCATCGAACGCAGCTGGCAAGAAAGCGGCGCTACCGTCAAGCAGGCGGAAGCGGAAATAGGCGCGCCAGTCATCGACAGAAGTCTCTCGTACGATCCGTGATGCCTCACGCAGATAACTTGGCTGTCGCACATCAACCGCTTGTATTTTCGCAGGGTCAACCCCAAGGCCCGCGACGAATGCACTCCAATCGAAAGCTGGCGCGAGCGACGCCAATTCTTTGACTGATGTCTTGTTATAGGTCTTTACCGGATCGCGGTTCTCGACACGCGTCCAATGTTGCTGGGCGAGTGAAGTCTCGACGGCAAGAACACGTGCTGCCTTAGTTGCCGCATCGGGCGTGCCCGATAGGGTGAGCAATTGCTCGGCGTAACGGACGAAGGCTTCCCGGAACTTACGATTGCGATCATCGTCAGCGAGGTAGTACTCGCGATCCGGCATGGTCAAACCACTCTGACCGATACCCGCAATGTAGCGCGATGAGTTCTTGCGATCCTGCCCGACGTAAAAGCCAATCGGCGCGCCGCCGCCCAAGCGCTGCGCACGCCCGATATGTTCGAAGACCGCTCGGGCATCACTGATCGAATCGATACGCGCGAGCTCTTCTTTTAGCGGCGCGAGTCCGCGCTGCTCGATACCCTGCTCGTCCATGTAGGCCGCGTAAAGATCACCGAGTTTCTGTCGATCCGAGCCGGGCGCTTTTTGGGTATCGGCTGCTGCCGCTTCGGCAAGTGCACGCAATTCGGCGATGGCATCGTCTTCGAGTTTGCTGAAGGTGCCGTAGTTCGAACGATCGGCGGGGATTTCGGTTTTGGCAAGCCAAGTGCCCCCCGCAAATCGATACAAGTCGTCTTGCGGTCGCACCGAACGATCGAAGCCATCGAGATACAGACCCGAGCGCAAGGTCGAGCTGGCCATTGGCGCAACGCCCACGGCGGTATCCGCAGCCCACGAAACCGACGCGCTCGCACACAACAAGCCGAAAGCACCAAGTCCTGCAATCCAACCACGATGACGACGCATACGATGAGTCTCCAAGGCCGTTCGAAAAGAGCGACAGGTTACCTGTTTCCGACGCCGTCGGTATGCTTGCACCCGTGTCCCGATATCGCCCCCCGACCCGCCCGGGTTCCAAATTCATCACGACCGAGGGTCACATTCGACTGACCGCGGAGCTTGACCAACTCTGGCGTGTCGAGCGGCCCGCCGTGACGCGCGCCGTAAGCGAAGCTGCCGCACAAGGCGATCGCTCGGAGAACGCGGAATACACCTACGGAAAAAAGCGCTTGCGTGAAATCGACTCACGAGTGCGCTTCTTGCGTAAGCGTCTTGAGGGCATGGTGGTGGTCTCCAGCCCGCCCGCCGACTTGCAACGCGTTTTCTTCGGTGCGTGGGTCACGCTGGAGGATGATCGTGGCGTCGAGAGCTGCCACCGTATCGTGGGCCCGGATGAATTCGATCTCGCGCCTGCTTACGTCAGCATGGATTCACCGCTCGCCAAAGCGCTGCTCGGCAAACGGCTCGACGACGAGGTTCACGTCGAGACGCCGACGGGTCGGCGTCTCTTCGTGATCCTCGCGATCGACTACACAGGCGTCAAACCACCCGCACGTTCTTGAATTGCCACGGATCCTCGCGGTCGAGATCCTCCGCGAACAAGCTCTCGCGCCCCGTGAGCGGATTCCAGTCGGTAAACTCGCCGACGACGGGGCCAAGGTAAGGCATACAGATCTCGAGATTACGACGGTGGTCCATTTCATCCGGCTCGACGATGCCGCGACGCGGATTCTCCATCGCCCAAATGACGCCCGAGAGCACCGCCACGCATACCTGCAAACTCGTTGCATTGTTGAACGGGCAGAGCTGGCGCGCCTCGTCGATCGACAATTGCGAGCCATACCAATAGGCATTTTTAGAATGCCCCGCCAACAACACCCCGAGTTCGTCGATACCACCGGATGAGATCTCATCCATCAGGATGCGCTGAGAGCTCTGCATCACGAAGTTGCGTCCAGCAAATTCATGCACCGAGAGCACCGCATCGTCACACGGGTGATAGGAGTAATGCACGGTCGGTCGATAACTGACAGTCTCGCCTTCTTTGACGGTCAAATAATCGGAGATCGAGATCGACTCACCGTGTGTGATCGCAAAACCGTGAAAGTGGCCCGCTTTCGGAGTCCACGTTCGTACACGCGTCGAGGCACCCGGTCGCGAGAGGAAAATGGAAGAGCCGCGACCGAAGTCGTAGCGATTACCGTCTGCCGGAAAATGACGCTCGTGAGAGCCCCAGCCGAGCTCGCAGGGCTGACAACCCTCACTGACGAAGCCATCCACCGACCACGTGTTCACAAACTCATCGACGCGTTTGCGAATGGGGGAGACCTGCGTATCACGCTCTGCGATGTGGATGACCTTCACGTTAAGCTGCTTTGCCAACGCCGCCCAACCCTCTCGCGAATTCGGCTCATCGGTTTTAATACCGGTCGCTGCCGCGATGTCGAGCATGGCCTTTTTGACGAAGTGCGAGACGAGACCCGGATTCGCACCGTGGGTCAAAACGGCCGTGGGACCACCTTTATACGCATCGCGCACGGCGAGCGCCGCCTCACGTAGCGCGTAGTTGGTGCGGCGCGCGGCCGGCACGCTCGTGTCGGTGTAACCACCGGGCCACGGCTCGATGCAAGTGTCGAGATACATCGCGCCGCGCTGCTGACAGAATTCGATCAGCGCGATTGAAGAAACATCGACCGAGACGTTGACGAGAAAGTCGCCCTCGCCCACGAGCGGCTCGAGCAAGGTACGCAAATTATCCGGCTTGATGGGTTGAACGATGAACTTCACGCCGAAGTGGCGCGCCACGTCGATGCCACGTTCATCGGCAGAGACGATGGTGATGCGATCGGCACTGGTGCCGATATGTCGCAGCACGAGTGGCAGGACACCTTGTCCAATGCTGCCAAAGCCCACAAAAACGATACGACCGGAAAAATTAACGTGAACCTTGTGATCGTTCATGATGCTCCTTCGAGTTTGAAAAACGGCAGTTAGCCGATACGCCACGACGGTGGCACGGTTTGATCGTACCCCGGCAAGGATTCGATGCGTTGCAACCACCGACCGAGGGCCGGGTAGTTTGCCTCGATCGGCAAGAAACGTCCCGCCAAATCTTGTGCTTCAGGCCGGGTCAACGCGCGGCGAAGCAACTGGATCGCCGGAAATATCACCATGTCGATCGCGCTGTAATCTTCACCTACGATCCAATCGAAACGCGAGACGCGCATTTCGATGGTGCGCGCCTCGCGCGCAACGACGTGCATGGCGTCGGTCAAAGCATCACGCGACAAAGGCCGCTCTTCGTCAGCAGGGCTCGCTGAACCGAGCAGCGTGCGACAAATGCCCATGATGTGCGGCTCGGTATAGGCCTGGAATTCTTCGATCACACGCAGTATCACCGCCGCCTCTTCCGGCGTGCGCCCAAAAATCGACGGCTCGGGATATTTACGATCGAGGTAGTACAAGACCGCGACCGACTCGAACACCACATAGCCATCATCCTTGAGCACCGGCACTCGACCACGCGGATTCATGGCGAGCATCTGCGGCGATTTTTGCTCTTGGAACTCGAGCTGCAGTCGATGACCCTGGAACGGCAGCCGCTTGTGCGCGAGCGCCAGCAGCACCCGCCACGAGTAAGGACAGCCGCTCGCCCAATAAAGATCCATCGTCATCGCGGGATTGTAACGGTAACAGTCTGGCCGGAGAATTCGCGCCTGCCCCCATGGAGGTCTCATGACACTTCGCACTTTGGTCGACGTCGACACCCTGGCCGCCCACTTGGACGACCCGAACTGGGTGGTTCTCGATTGTCGTTTCGAACTCACCCGACCGGCTTGGGGAGAAGAAGGCTACGCCGCCGGCCACATCCCGGGCGCGCAGTATGCGCACCTCGATCGCGATCTTGCCGCAGCGCCAACGGCAAGCTCGGGACGCCACCCGTTGCCGGCCCCGGAAACCTTTGCCGAATTGGCGCGTCGTTGGGGCATCAATGCCGACAGCCAGATCGTCGTGCACGATCAGGCCAACGGCGTCTACGCCGCGCGCGCTTGGTGGCTGTTCCGATGGTTGGGTCATGAGTCGGTGGCCGTGTTGCAAGGCGGCCTCGCCGCTTGGACAGCAAGTGGTCGCTCGCTGACCACCGCGACCAGCTCACGCGCTAGCGGCAATTTCGCCGCGCGACCGCAACCTAATCGGACCGTGACGGTCGATGACGTGCTCGATTCCATCGAGTCGCATCGACTGCACGTGGTCGATGGACGTGGTGCCGATCGCTTCGCCGGCCAAAACGAAACGATGGACCCGGTCGCAGGACACGTACCGGGTGCAGTCAATCATCCTTTCGTGAGCAACTTCGCCGCCGATGGCACATGGTTGCCCGAAACGGAGCTGCGCGCCCGCTGGGAGAAAACGCTACGAGGTCGCCCCGCCAACGAAGTCGTCACGATGTGCGGCTCGGGCGTGAGCGCCTGCCTTAATTTGCTGGCACTCGAAACTCTCGGGATCCGCGGCGCACGTCTTTACACGGGCTCGTGGAGCGAGTGGGTTCGTGATCCTTCGCGTCCAGTGGCTAAAGGAGTTACTGCATCTTGAATAAACCTGCTTGGTCGGTGACCGATTCGGTCGAGCTCTATCACGTCAACGCCTGGGGGCAAGGCTACTTCGGTATCAACGATGCTGGGCACGTCACCGTGCGCCCGGAGCAAATCGCGGGTCGCGAGATCGATTTGTTTGAGGTCGTGCAGGGCTTGAAAGCGCGCGAGCTGACGACACCCGTCGTCGTGCGCTTCTCAGGGATTCTCGCGCACCGCTTGCGCAAGTTGAATGACGCATTTGCGCGCGCCATCGCCGAGAACGACTACCGCAATCGCTACGCCGCGGTCTTTCCCATCAAGGTGAATCAGCAGCGCCTCGTGGTCGAAGAGGTTTATCGATACGGCGCAGAATTCGGCTTTGGTCTCGAAGCCGGTAGCAAACCGGAGCTGCTCGCCGTGATGGCGATGACGGAGAACTCACCCGATCGACTCATCGTTTGCAACGGTTTCAAGGATGACAGCTACATCGAAACAGCGATGCTCGCGACCAAACTGGGCCGAACGATCGTGCCGGTCGTCGAAAACTTCTCTGAGCTCGACCTCATCCTCAAGCATGCCGATCGACTCGGCGTGAAGCCCAAGATCGGTATTCGTGTGAAGCTGGCGAGTGAAGGCTCCGGGCGCTGGCGTGACTCCGCGGGTGAAAAATCGAAATTCGGTCTCTTCATCACCGAAATCCTCGAAGCCGTCGAGGTATTAAAGCGTCGCGGCATGCTTGATTGCCTGAAGCTCGTGCATTGCCATCCGGGCAGTCAGCTGCAGGATATCCGTCGCGTCAAAGAAGCGATCAACGAACTTGCTCATGTTTACGCCGAGCTCAAGCTGCTCGGTGCTGGACTCGAGTACATCGACGTGGGTGGCGGCCTCGGTGTGGATTACGACGGCTCGGGTACCAACTACGCCTCGTCAATGAATTACGACATGCAGGAATACGCAAGCGACGTGGTGTACCGAGTTGCGAGCGTCTGTAACGCTCGCGGTATCGAGCATCCCGTCATCGTCAGCGAATCGGGTCGCGCGATCGCCGCCCATCACAGCGTGCTGATCTTCAACACACTCGGCACCTCAGCACTCGATCAATTCCGGGTCACTGGTAGTGAAGATCAGCACTATGCAGACCATTCGCTGCCGCAGCCTGTGCAAGACTTGATCGGCGCCTATCGCGAGGTGAGCGATCGCATGCTCGTCGAATGCTGGCACGATGCGCTGACGGCGCGCGAACAGTGCTTGCAGATGTTCAAGCTTGGGTTGTTGTCACTCGAGTTCCGTGGCTTGGCAGAGCGGCTCTATTGGGCGACCTGCGCCAAGATCCGCGATCACGCACGCAAACTCGAAGAGACCCCTGAGGAGCTCGAAGATCTCGAGAACATCCTCTCGGATATCTACTTCTGCAACATGTCTGTGTTTCAATCGCTACCCGATAGCTGGGCAATCGACCAGCTCTTTCCGATCATGCCGATCCATCGGCTCGAAGAGTGTCCGCAACGTCGCGCTGTGCTCGCTGATATCACCTGTGATTCGGACGGCAAGATCGATCGCTTCGTGAGCCATCGCGAGGTGAAGCGTACGCTCGAACTGCACGAGTACCGCGCCGGCGACGAGTACTACCTCGCGGCATTTTTGGTCGGTGCATACCAAGAGACGCTCGGCGATCTGCACAATCTCTTTGGCGATACCCACGTGGTTCACATTCGGCTCGCCGACGATGGCACTTGGTGTATCGACGAAGTGGTCATGGGTGATACCGCCAATCGCGTACTCGAGTACATGGAGTACGATGTAGCTGAGCTCTACCCGGCACTGGCTCGCGACTGCGAGCGCGCGATACGCGATGGCCGTATGACGGTGGCCGAGAGTCAGGCACTCAAGCGCTTCTACGAGGGTGAGCTCAACGGTTACGCCTATCTGGAGTGATGTCGATGTCTGCGCATGCCAAAGAAAGTCGAGACTTCCGTAGTTATCACGCATTTCTACGTGCAGCTCGCAACTACATGGAAGGCCCTCTCGTTGGCCAAATGCACGACTCCTACGAACGCGCCTGCGAACAGCGTGGCCTGACCGGCGATCGTGCGCCACGCGACTGGCGAGCTGCCGAGGTCGTACTCGATGATCTGCCGGAGTTCCAGCTCTACAACTGGGCTTACCGCAACCTGCAGCGCTTCAAATATCATCGGCCTCATCTTGGGATTTTTGCGCTCCTCGACTCGCAGCGTGATCGCCTCGTCAAAGAGCTGAACGAGTCTGCTGCCGATGCGCCGGAAGAGCTGCGGCTTAATCCCGAGCTGACCTTGCCCGAGTACTTTCGTTTCGTGCCCTTCCACCAACACACCGGTGGCGTGGCGCACGATGATCTCGATGGTCTGGCGTATGAAATCGGTCGTCGCACTACCGTACCTGCGCATGCAGACCCGAACGGCATCTACCACATCCTCTTCGATTCCCTGCCCGAGCGCCGCTATGAGCGCGTGCTCGATTGGGGCACGGGGCATGGCGCGGCACTGATCACTTGGCAGCAGCGCAACCCAGATTCTGAATGTCATGGCGTCGATCTATCGGCACCTTGCCTCAAGGTGGCGCATCAACGCGCTCGCGAACACGGCTTGCGCTTATTTTTGTCGCAACAGGATCTCGAACATCTCGGCTATCCGGACAATCACTTCGATTTGGTGTTCTTCAACTTCATGTTGCACGAACTGCCGCCCGCTCACACGCCGGCGCTGCTGCGCGAAGTCGTGCGCGTGTTGAAACCGGGCGGGCTCTTCGCAGGTCACGAATTCCATTTGCGTCCCAGCGATCCTTTCCAAAACGTGTTGCAGCGCTCACACGCCTGGACCAACAACGAAACCTATTCGACGCCGTGGTACGACACGCCCATCGAAGCGTGGGCGAAAGAAGCGGGCTTTTCTCGCACTTCGATCACACCGTTCGAGCGACTGAATCGATCCGTCAAGCGACCGGGCCGCGCACCGGTCAATGCCAATCATTGGAATCTGTACGTGTTCGAGAAATAGGCGCGCAACCATGAACCAATTCAAAGCATCTCTGCAGGGCCCGGTCACCGACACCGAACCGGATTTTCTGCACGATGTGCCGATGGACAACGCCGTCGGCGCCATCATGGCCCTCACGGCCGAGGTCTACCTGCTGCGCGAACGCTTAGCGACGCTGGAGGCTGAACTCGCTGATCGCAAGGTGCTACCGACGAATGCCGTCGAGCAGCGTGTGGATACCCCAGAACAAGCGGCTGCGCGGGCGGCCGATCTTGCGGCCTATACCGAGCGCATCATGTCGGAGCTCATCCGTGATCGCGTGCCGGTCTCCCGAATCGATCCTGGCGTCACCAAGTATCTGAAACACGATTAGTCGGTATGATCGTCGGCGTCCTTTCTTAGGGAGACGTCAGATGATTCGTAACCGTTCGTTCGCCGCGCTGTCTGCCATGGCAGCGGTCGTCGCGATCAGCCTCGTTGGCCCCGCTGCGGTAGCTGCCAAGGCCAAAAAAATCGACCTCGCTACGCCCGAAGGCGTGAACATGGTGGGTCGCAAGATCCAGTGCGGTGCCGTCGATAACACGCCGACCATCTATTACTTCCACGGCGAAGGGTTCGCCCGAGTACCGGGTGAAGCCGATCGCAAACTGTTCGACGTCGAGGGCTACAATGTCCGCCAATGCGTGACCGTAACCGATCCGCAGCGCGGCACAGGCTGGCGCCTCGTCTCGCGCGAGCTATTGCTATATGTCGATCCAGCAACGGGCGAGTTGTTACGGGAATGGAAGAACCCGTGGACCGGCGCTACCGTGAAGGTGCTTCAGACGGCCAACGATCCGGTCAACCAGCGCCCGGTATTCCCGATTGCGGCAGACGGCAAACCGGCTACCTGGCCGGGCACCATCAGCGGCAAGACTTGGTGGAACACCATCACCGTGCCACTCTTCTATAGAAATCCGCTGGCAGGTGATTACCAGAAGAACATCGGTGGCTTCTATCACGCGACCGAAATGTTCAATTTCTTCGGCAACATCGACGAGTTGCTCGATCCGAAGAACACCAACCCGGCGGTCGAAGTCGGCTGGGTTCGCATGGCCGACTGGCTCCCCTGGATGGAAATGAGCGGTCGCGCCGGCCTCATCTACATCCACGCCGCGGGTCGCAAGGTCGACAGCTACGAACAACTGTCGCCCGTCCTGCGCAAAGCTATCGAAACGGAGTACCCGGAATATCGAACCCCGCCGCCGGGTGACGACAACCGGCCCAATGAAACCAGCTGGACCTACTTCAAAAAGAAGTTCCCGGCTGGCAATGCACCCGCCGGAGCCGCCAAAGGCGGTCATTGATACCGCGCGGTTTACTTGCCTGTCGGGCGAGTAGTAGCATCGGTTCGCCTGTCGCGGCTTTGAAAGGCTGCGGCAGGCGAATGTTCAAGCGATCCGTCTAAGATTGATTTCTAAGAGACGATTGAATGACAACGATCTACGTGGGCAACCTGCCCTTTTCTGCCAACGAAGCTGACGTCCGCGTGCTCTTCGAGCGCTACGGCAAAGTCGATTCGGTCAAACTCGTCAACGACCGCGAAACCGGACGCCCCCGTGGCTTCGGCTTCGTCGACATGCCGTCGTCGGATGCCCAAGCGGCGATCAGCGCCCTCAACGGTTACGAGATGAACGGCCGGGCTCTGCGCATCAATGAAGCGCAAGAGCGGGCGCCGCGCGGCCCTCGCCCTGGTGGCGGTGGCGGCGGCTTCCGCCGCTGACCGGCCGCGCCAGCATCCGTCCCGAAGTTCTCGCGTGACGTTGGCTCGCCGACGTCACTCGGTTTTTATTTGACTGGAGAATCCATCGGATGCCGCCTCGCTCTAGCTCGCGCAAGCCCGCGAATGCCAAAACGCCCGCCGCCCCCACAGCACTGACACTCTCGATTCCGACACGCCGCAAACTGCCGTCGGATCTCAAAAAATATTTCGATCTGTGTGACGAAAAGATCGGCTTTCTGCCCAATGTGCTGCAGGCCTACAGCTTCGACGAAACGAAGCTGCGCGCCTTCATCGCGATGTACAACGATCTGATGCTCGGTGATTCCGAGCTCAGCAAGCTCGAGCGCGAAATGATCGCCGTCGTCGTCTCAGCTGCCAATCGTTGTTACTACTGCCTCGTCGCGCACGGTCAGGCCGTACGCGAGATGTCGGGCGATCCGACGCTCGGTGAAATGCTCGTGATGAACTATCGAGTCGCCAAAGTCTCGAAACGCCAACGCGCCATGCTCGACTTTGCGCATCGACTCACGACGACTCCCGCAGAGGTCGGCGAGGAGGCTCGTCAAGCGCTCCGCAAAGCCGGTTGGTCAGATCGTGCGATCTGGGACATCGCTGCGATCACAGGTTTTTTCAACATGACCAATCGTCTCGCCACAGCAACCGACATGATGCCGAACGAGGAATATCACGGGCGCTCACGCGGATGACGAAACTAGTTAGCCAGCGCGAAGTCTTTCGCGGCAAGATCACACGCCTCACGGTCGATACGGTCGATCTGCCAAATGGGCATCGCGCTGATCTTGAGATATTGCATCACCCAGGCGGCGCTGCGATCGTCGCGCTCGATGATCAAGATCGCGTCTGCTTGCTGCACCAGTTTCGTCATGCAGCGGGCGGCTATGTGTGGGAGCTGCCGGCTGGCAAGCTAGAGCTCGGCGAATCACCCGAACTGACTGCCCAACGTGAACTCATCGAAGAAGCCGGCGTCAACGCCTCCACTTGGCGTTCGTTGGGCGTTTCATTGAGCTCTCCCGGTGTCTTCACCGAACGCATTCATCTCTACCTTGCGACGGATCTCACACCCGCACCCGATGCGCGCGAAGCCGCCGAGGTTTTCGAGGTGCATTGGATTGCACTCGAGACTGCTGTACAGCGTGTCTTGAGTGGCGAAATCGACGATTCCAAAACCGGCTTGGGACTGCTACGAGCGTGGCATGTCCGCGGAGAAAAACCATGAGCACGATGAAAGCTTTGATGAGTGAGCAAGCAGGCGGCCCTGACAGCCTCGTTCTGCGCGAGATTCCCGAGCCAACACCCAGTGCGGGTGAAGTGCGAGTTATCGTCAAATCCTGTGGCATCAATTATCCCGATGCACTCATCATTGAGGATAAATACCAATTCAAACCGCCACGCCCCTTTGCACCTGGCCTTGAAACGGCCGGCGTTGTCGACGCGATCGGCGCAGACGTCAGCCACATCAAGGTCGGTGATCATGTGATCGCCCATACGAGTCACGGCGGCCTTGCCGAAAAGCTTGTCACGCACGAGCGCAACTGCACCCGCATTCCGAGCGACATGCCCTTTGACGAAGCAGCGGGATTACTCGTCACTTATTCGACTTCCCTGCATGCGCTGCAAGATCGAGCGCGTTTACGCGCCGGGGAAACGCTGCTTGTTTTGGGTGCAGCAGGCGGCGTTGGACTTGCCGCCGTGGAACTTGGCAAAGCGATGGGGGCCAAGGTCATCGCCGCCGTTTCTTCGGAAGAGAAAGCCGCCGTTACACGCGCGCACGGAGCCGATGTCACCGTGGTCTATCCGCGCGAGATCACCGATGCCAAGTCTCTGGCCGCCCAGTTCAAAGAAGCCTGCGGTAAACAAGGCGCCGATGTGATCTATGACGCCGTCGGCGGAGATTATGCAGAGGCCGCTTTGCGAGCGATCGCCTGGCAGGGTCGGTTTCTGGTGGTCGGCTTTCCCGCCGGAATTCCCAAAATCCCGCTGAACCTGCCTTTGCTCAAAGGTTGCGATATCTGCGGCGTCTTCTGGGGTGCTTTCGCCGAGCGGGATCCGGCTGCCCATCAGCGCATCATGCAATCCTTGCTCGAGCAGTATCAGGCCGGGCGGATTCGACCTCGGATCTCGGATCGGTTTTCTTTGCCACAGGGCGGTGAGGCCATCAAAAAATTGTTGCGACGCGAGGCTATCGGCAAGATCGTCGTGACATGTACAGCATGATGTTCGCAGGGTTCGCGGTCGCACAGCTGGCGCTATTTGTCTGGCTGCTGCGACTCACGCGAGCCCACCGTCTTGCTGCAGGCTATGTCTTGCTCGTCCCTCAGTTTTTTCTCATCTGGGACAACACGCGAGTTGCACTTGGTGCGCTGATAGGCTTTGGCGACTTTCTCTACGCGATCACGTGGCCTGCCTTCTGGGCGCACTGGCTGACGGGCTGTTGGCTCATCATCGCCAGTGGCTCGATCCTGCGTCTCGCTGGAATTTCTTGGGCTCAGCATCGCTGGGTGATGGGAGCGTTCTGCTTGCTCGCAACCGCGCTGATCGCGCACGACCTGCCATTGTTCTGGACCAAAGAAATTTATCCCGTCTGCGAATACGATCTGATTCGCTATGCGGGTTCAGTCAGTGAGAGCACCCGCTGCACACCCGATCAAGCGTTGGTGAGAAACACCTTCCCCGTCGCGCCTGTCGTCACCTGCTTCGTCGTGATGCTCTCGGGGCTCGTGCTGTGGCGTACGCATGGCATGCCCTGGATGACCATAGGCGGTGTAGTCATGCTACTCACCGCAGCGGTTCCGGCACTCAATCGACATCGCCTCGACAATCTCGGCGAAGTCTTTATCCAGGGCGGAGCTATCGTGACCCTGTGGCTGTTGATGCGCCGAGGCGATCGACAAGCTGGAGCAAATCCGTCACCTCGAGATCCGCTGCCGGCGCCAAATCCGACGGCCAAGACATCGTCCGCCGGTTGATCCACGCGCTTCGGCACCCTGCCGCACGAGAGCCCATCACATCGAGACGCGGCTCGTCACCGACATACAAAATTTGATCGGGTGGCAGACCGAATGAATCGGCGATGGCGAGAAAAGCCTCGGGCTTCGGTTTGGCGTGGCCTACTTTTTCCGCATTGAGCGTCGCAACGAAATGACGACCGATGCCGATACGATGTACATCCGCATTACCATTGGAGAACGTCGCGAGCGGATACCGCGCCGACAACTGCTCGAGCGCCGGTAAGACGTCATCGAAAAAAGTGACGTCGTGTCGCGCCTCGATGAACACGGCAAAGGCATCATCGGCGATGTCGGGATCATGCTTATGCTCGAGCGCGAAGCGCCGTAGGGCTTCGGTGCGCAACCAGGTCATATCGTGCGCACGATCAGGCCGCTCCTGTACGAGCGTCATGCGGCGCGCGTAGAGATCTTCTGGCGCAAAGCGCGCGCCGAGTTCAGGATGACGCTCTTGCAAGAAGGCCGCCATCCGTGCCTCAGCGCGCTGCAGCACCGGGCGCACCTCCCAGAAAGTGTCGTCGAGATCAAAACAAATAGCGCGCACGTCGCTGAGCATCGGAAAGCCGCGGATGTACAATCGGGCGCTTGTTTTACCGGTATCGCTCCTGGAGCACAACCATGCGAATGAACTGGACTGCCCTGCCCCTCTTGACGCTCTCGCTGCTGATCACACCCGCGTTAGCCTCAAACGCTAAACAGCCGTTCTCGGCGGATGATCTCGTTCGATTGGCGCGAGTGTCCGATCCGCAAGTCTCGCCTGATGGCAAGCACGTGGTGTTCTCGCTGCGCGAGACCGACATCGAAGCCAATCGCGGCAAGGTCGATCTTTGGCTGCTGGATCTCAACGACGAACGTCCGGTCTCACGTCGTTTGACACAACACCCCGCGAGCGACTCATCGGGTCGCTGGGCGCCGGATGGTCGCGGCATCTATTTTCTCTCCAGCCGCAGCGGCTCTTCGCAGGTCTGGCATATCAGCCTTGAAGGCGGCGAAGCGCAGCAGGTCACCTCGCTGCCACTCGATGTCGGCTCGTTCGAAATCTCACCGCTCGGGGATCGTCTCGCCGTATCGATGGAGGTCTTCCCCGACTGCGTCGAGATCAAATGCACCACCGACCGTTTAGCCGAACGCAAGAAAGACAAAGCCTCGGCTCGCAGCTACGACGCACTCTTCGTGCGTCACTGGGACACTTGGAACGATGGCACGCTATCCCGACTCTTCACCGCAGCACTCGACAAGAATCGTAAAGCGGGCGAGTTCAAACTGATCTCGGGTTCCGTACGTGGTCACGTACCCTCCAAACCCTTCGGTGGCGATGAGGACTACACCTTCAGCCGCGACGGCAAACGCGTCGTCTTCTCGGCGCGCCTCGCTAATGCGCAAGAGCCATGGTCGACTAATTTTGATCTCTACGAAGTCGCTGCCGACGGATCGGGCGAGACGCGCAATCTAACGGCCGATAATCCGGCTTGGGATGCGCAGCCCGTATTTTTGGCCAACGGCGATCTCGCGTGGCTCGCGATGTCGCGGCCGGGCTTCGAAGCGGATCGTTACGTCGTCATGTTGCGCAGTGCCCAAGATGGCAAGCTGCGCGCGCTGACGGCCGACTGGGATCGCTCGGTCGGCCATATCGCTGCGAGTTTCGATGGCCGCAAACTCATTGCGACGGCTGACGATGTGGGCCAAACCGCGCTCGTCGAGATCGATCCGAAGTCGGGTTACCGGCAGCGTCTCCTCGGTAACGGTCAAGTGCAAGGCTACTCACCCACGCGCGATGGTGTCGTGATTTCCTGGGCCTCGCTCGGCGGACCGCCGGATTTGTATTGGGTGTCGAAGTCACCGAAATCGGCTAACTCGCGCGCGGCACTACCGCCTGCGCCGAAGCCACTCACCGCCATCAATCAATCGCTACTCTCACAACGCCAGTTCGGGGAGTTCGAGCAATTCTCGTTCAAAGGTTGGAATGACGAGACCGTCTATGGCTACGTGATGAAGCCCGCCGGCTTCGAGCGCGACAAAAAATACCCGATCGCCTTCATCGTGCACGGTGGACCGCAGGTCAGTTTTTCGAATCAGTGGTCGTGGCGCTGGAACCCGCAGGTTTACGCCGGCGCGGGATACGCCGTCGTCTTTATCGACTTCCACGGCTCGCCGGGATACGGCCAAGCTTTCACCGACTCGATCAGTCAGGACTGGGGCGGTAAGCCACTCGTCGATTTGCAAAAAGGTCTCGATGCTGCCGTCAACCGCTACGACTGGCTCGATGGCAACCGCGCCTGCTCGCTCGGCGCCTCCTACGGTGGCTTCATGCAGAACTGGATCGCCGGCAACTGGTCGGATCGCTTCCAGTGCATCGTGAATCACGCCGGTATCTTTGATCAGCGTACGATGTACTACACCACCGAGGAGCTCTGGTTTACCGAGTGGGAAAACGGCGGTCCTTATTACCTTACGCCGAAAATTCACGAAAAGTTCAACCCAGCGGATCACGTGACGAAGTGGAAAACGCCGATGCTCGTCATCCATGGCGCGCTCGACTATCGCGTGCCCTATTCGCAGGGGCTTGCCACGTTCACGGCCTTACAGCGCCGGGGAATTCCGAGCCGCTTCGTATTCTTCCCGGACGAGAATCACTGGATCTTAAAACCGGCCAACAGCCTGCGCTGGCACTCAGAAGTGATCGGGTGGTTGGATCAACATTTAAAGGTCACACGTAACCCGCCCGCCACTCCGCCCGGTAACTGAGCCCAAGCGACACGATGCGCTGTAGCAAATCGGGATAGGCGATGCCAGCCGAGACTGCGGAGCGCGCGTAGTCCTCAGACTCGGCGAGGCAGGGATTGGCGTTGGCCTCAAGCACGAAAATCTCGCCATCGGGTCGCACGCGAAAATCCATGCGTGCGTAGCCCGATAGGCCGAGGCTGCGATAGATGCGCCTCGTAAGCTTGTCGAGCTGAGCCTCGAGTGCTGGCGATAACTCGGTTGCAGCCGATCGCGTGATGCCGTGCTTGGCTTGGTAGCGTCGATCCCATTTCACCTTGCGCGTCGCGATCGTTGCCTGGTTGTCGCCCATCGAGCCGAAGTGCATCTCCCACACTGGCAGGCGCGTCAATCGATCATTACCTAATACGCCAACATACAACTCACGCCCGGCGATGTATTCCTCGACGAGCGCATCGGTCTTGACCTGCTCGTGCATGAACGCGATCCGGTCACGCAATTGTTCAGGTGTTTCGACGACCGATGCCTGCGAGATGCCGAGCGAGGCGTCTTCCGTTGCCGACTTTACGAAGAGTGGATAACGCAGTTTGGACGGCAGGCGTACCACCCGCCCCTTCGGGAAAACGGCAAATTGCGGTGTCGGAATGCGGTGATACTGCAACAACTGTTTAGAGAGCGGTTTGTCGCGCGAGAGCAGTAAACCGCGCGGGTTGCAGCCGGTGTAGGGCTGCTCCAGCAGTTCGAGAAAGGCGACGACGTGTTGATCGTAAGTAACGACACCGTTGAACTCTTCGAGCAGATTGAACACCACGTCGGGCTTCCATTCCCTGATCTGGCCGCGCAATGCCGTCAAGCTATCGAGCACACCCAGACAACGCACTTCGTGCCCCATCGCGCGCAAGTGCGTGATCACATCGTACTCAGTGCGCCACTCGTCGATCTGCTGCTCGGTGTAGCCCTCGATACTCGAAGGGGGAATGAGGCTTTCATGCACGACGACCAAGATCTTCAAAGACTTCATCTAACTATCACCACTTCAATCGCGACCTACCAAAACGGCAGCGAGCAGTTCATCGGCTCGCCGCATGATCAACTCGCTCTCGACTAACGAATCGAGCCATGCGATCGGAAGAGCACTCGCGCCATAGTGAGCACCGGCAAGTTGACCGCAGAGAGCGCCGAGCACATCCGAATCACCACCCTCATTGATCGACTCAAGTACCTCATCGCTCCAATTCGACGTGCTACAAAAAGCGTGCGTG
>JBMTZD010000042.1:0-18461 GCA_049455235.1 Steroidobacteraceae bacterium | reverse complement strand
GAACGGTTCCTTGGCCGTCTACGGCGCCGCAAACGGTCGCGCTCAATGCCCACTGGCAACGCGGATCGCCTGCTGGGAACGTTTCAAATTCACCCGCTGAGTCCCAGATCTTGTTTGTGACAGCGTATGCAGAAACAGAGTTGATGACGTCAAATTGACCCCAGTTGGAGTTGGCCGAATCGTTGAGGAAGCGAGAGTCGTTCGCCCACGGAGAGTCGGCTGGCACGAGCTTGCGCAGATCTGAATCGGCCCAACGCGGGTCATCTTGCGAATTCACGCGATCGCGATCGAACCAGCTCGCGAAGACATTGAGCTTGGTACGGCCTTCGTTGAAGGCTTGTCCGAATTCTGCATAGAGCGTCGTATTGCTGCGCGAGAAGTTTTCGTAGTCGGAATAGCGTGCACCAATGTTTAGGCCCTCGAAATCACGCTTGATCACGGTGTTAAACACACCTGCGACCGCGTCGGCACCGTAGATCGCCGAGGCGCCGTCGCGCAGCACTTCGATGCGATCGATCCCGTAGGTTGGGATCATGTTGGAGTTGACGCTGTTGACGGGTACGAAGCTACCGCCGACCTGTTCGGTTTGGTACTGCGGCGAGTTCACCATGCGACGGCCGTTGAGCAGCACCAGCGTGTTACCGGTGCCGAGGCTGCGCAGGTTGAAAGCACCGACGTCGCCGCGAGCTGAGTTCACGCCGCCGCTGATGTTGGCGGCCTCGTTGACGAAGTTGTTGCCGTTCTCGGGGATAAGATCGAGAAGTTGATCGCCCGAATCGATACCGAAAACCTCGATGGTCTCACTGCCCACGATCGAGATCGGAAGCGCGTCAGAAATAACGGCGCCGCGAATTTGCGAACCCGTGACCACAACCTCTTCAAGCACCTCTTCTGCGGGTGCGGGTTGTTGCGCCATCAGCGGCACACTCGCGCCGATGGTCAGCGCGACGAAAATGTCGATCGCTGTTTTCTTTCTCGATTGCATGTCCCTCTCCATTTATATTGGATGACGCCCAGCGGCCAAAGGAGAAGATTATTATATGAATACGGGAAATGCGCGGTACGGGCTTGCCCTAGTGCCTCGTCACGCGGCGCTGTTGTTTTTCGCAATATTATTTTGTTTGGCCTCGGGCAGTGCTGCCGCTCAGCGACAAACCTTGCTCGAGTACCCGAGCATCCACTCGCCACGGGTGGGTTTGCAGGGGATGGTCGTCTCCCAAAATGAAATCGCGAGCCAAGTGGGTGCGCGCATTCTCGCCGAGGGTGGGAACGCGATCGACGCAGCGGTGGCCGTCGGCTTTGCTCTGGCCGTCACGTTACCGCGCGCTGGCAACATTGGTGGTGATGGCTTCATGACCGCCTACGTCGCCGGGCAGAAGAAAGTCACCGTCATCGACTTTCGCAGCGTTGCGCCACAATCGGCCAAGCTCGAGATGTTTCTCGACGAGAAGGGCGATGAGACCGAGACGGCATCGGTCGGCTATCGCGCCGCCGCCGTGCCCGGCACGGTTGCGGGTCTGGAGCTCGCTCACAAGCAATACGGCAAACTGCCTTGGGCCCAATTGGTTGCGCCAGCCACGGCGCTTGCGCGTGATGGCGTCGTGCTCAGTGCCGATGAGGCTTTCGTCTTCGGTTGGGGCAAAAAGCGTTTGCAGGCGAGCGAGTCGGCGCAGCGGACCTTCTTCAAGGCAGACGGCAGCGGATATCGTGCGGGTGAGCGACTCATACAAAGCGATCTGGCTTGGACGCTCGATGAAATAGCCAAGGGTGGTGCCGATGCTTTCTATCGCGGTGAGATCGCTGCCCGTATCGAAGCGGACATGCAGGGTCAGGGCGGGCTGATTACGCGCGCCGATTTAGCGGCGTATCGGGCGATCGAACGCGAGCCCTTAAGTAGCACCTATCGTGGACACACGCTCTACACGGCACCACCTGCAAGCGGTGGGGTCACGTTGCTGACCATGCTCAATATTCTCGAGAACTTCGATCTTGCGAAGTTCGAGCCTGGATCTGCCGACGCGGTGCATCTGTTGGCTGAAGCCATGCGATTGGGAAATCGCGATCGGATCGCGCACCTCGGTGACACGGCTTTTACCAAAGTGCCACTCGAGGGTTTGGTATCAAAGAAATACGCCGCCGATCGCGCGAAACTGATCAAGCCTCGCAAAGCGAGTAAAGATTCGGCGATCAAAGCGGGTAAGCCAGCGGACTACGAAAGTCCGAGCACGACCCATTATTCCGTGGCCGATTCAGAGGGTAATTTGGTCTCTGTGACCTATACGCTCGGTTCCGATTTCGGCTCTGGCGCCATGATCGCGGATACCGGAATTCTTTTGAATAATCAGATGAACAACTTCAGCCATGAGCGCGCCCTTGTTGCAACGCAGCGCGGCACGCCGCTGCCACCCAACGCGATGCAGGGTGGTAAACGCATGGTGTCGACCATGACGCCCACGTTGATCTTCAAGGGCGATACGCCGTGGATGGCAGTCGGGACACCGGGTGGTGGCCGAATCGTCAATACCATCTTGCAGGTCGTGGTGAACGTGATCGATTTCAAGCTCAATATCGATGAGGCGATTCATCAGCCGCGTGTGTCGCAAGTGTCCGGCGCACTCGAAGTAGAGCCCAACTACAACCCGGACACACGCAAGCGACTCGAGAAAATGGGTCACAAGACGAAGCCGAGCGTGACGATGGGTAGCGTGCAGGCGATCGTACTCGAGGATGGTTATTTCTTTGGTGGTGCTGACCCGAGACGGCCCGGCGCGGCGGCCGTAGCACCCTAGGAGTTGCCGTGATGCGTTTGCATCGATCGATGCGCCTTTTGATATGGCTCGCGATGGCTGCGTGTGTCTTCGTTCACGGCGCCAGAGCAGCTGCGCCGGAGGCGGCGCCGATCCTTGCGCTCATCGACGTCGAGACGACGGGGCTTGATCCGGCTCAGCACGAGATGATCGACATCGGTGCGATCTATATCGAAGCGGATGGCCGTGAGCTCGGAAGATTCTATGCGCGCATGAATCCGACGCATCCCGAGCGAGCCGATCCCGGTGCGGTCGCCGTCAACGGATTTAGTGCCGAGCGCTGGCGATCGTTGCAGGCGATCGACTCGGGCGAAGCGGCACAGCGTTTCGAGAAATTTCACCGTGACACTGCACAGGATCGGCGGGTGATCTTTACCGCCTTTAACGTCTGGTTCGATCAGGCGTTCGTATCTCGCTGGCTCGCGCGGGAAGATCGGTCATGGCGACAGTGGTACTACTATCAGGTACTCGATTTGCCCTCGATGGCCTGGGCCAAGGGTATTCGCGGACTAACGGGTGCAGAGATTGCCCGATCATTAAATATCGTTGAAGAGACCCGTGATCCGATGCAGCACACAGGCGCATCGGGAGCAGAGTTCAACCTTGCGGTTTATCGTGCCCTAGCTGCTCGAGCGACAGACTTTCTTTATTAGACTCTTCCCAGAGTCGCTCCCTCGGGGCACACTCCCTAGGTGAGCCAAACGGGGGGAGACCGATGCAGGCTTGGATTCATGATGCCGTGCGCACGCCGCGCGGTAAGGCGCGGCCGGATGGTGGGCTGGCAAATCAGCAACCCTATGAACTCGTTGGTGCGCTCGTCGGGGCACTCGAGGCGCGCGGCGGCGCGCCACGCGAGGTCGAATCGCTGATCTTAGGTTGCGTTGGTCAAATCGGCGATCAGGGCGGCAACATCGCGCTCGTTTCCAAGCTGCACGCCGGTATTGATGAATCGGCGAGCGCGTTTACCCTCAATAATTATTGCGTCTCCGGTTTGACGGCTGTGGGGTTGGCGGCGCGACAGATCGCCGGACGCGATACGGTTGCTTTAGCCGGCGGTGTTGAGATGATGTCGCGTGTGCCGTTCATGGCTGACAAGGCGGGCTACTACACCGATGCCGGCTTTCCGAAGCGTTCACGGTATGTGCCTGTCGTGTTGGCGGCAGACCGTCTCGCCGAGGCACAAAGTATTCCGCGTGCCGAGCTCGATCGACTTGCTCTGTTGTCGCAGCAGAGAGCCGCGGCCGCCGAGTCGACATCTGCTTTTGCGGCCTCGCGCATTGCCATCGGTCAATTAAGTTACGACGAGTGCATCCGACCGCAAACCAGCGCGGCGTCGCTCGCCGCGATGGAGCCCGGGTTTGCTGCGCTCGCCGAACACTATGCAGCGGCACTCGATGGACCGATCGATCATCGTCACACGATTGCGCATGCACCGCCGGTCTGTGATGGGGCTGGGCTTGCGCTCGTCGGTGGTAAAGCCGAGATCGGTGGGCGACGAGCACGGGCACGCGTTGTGGCTTATGCCGAAGCGGGTGGTGATCCACATGCCTCGCTACTTGCCGGCATCACGGCGATGCATCGTGTCTTAGAGCAGGCTGGGCTCACGCTTGATCAGATGGATCGTATCGAGTTCATGGAGTCTTTTGCCGTCACGATGGCGATATTTTTGAGAGATCACTCGGTAGATCTCGGTAAAGTTAATGTTGCGGGCGGTCACATGGCCAAGGGGCACCCGATGGGCGCTTCGGGCGCCATCCTGCTCTCGAGCCTGCTCGATAATCTGGATCAATGCAGTGGTCGTCTCGGGCTGGTCGTTTGCACGGGCGCAGGTGGCGTCGGTGCAGCCATGATCGTCGAGCGCATCTCCTGATGAGCACGCCTTTGTCCAATACGGCGCCCTGGCCGAGTCCGTTGCGCGCGTGGATTGTCGTCGGCCTGTTGATGGTGGCCTATACGAGTTCGTTCATTGATCGTCAGATCATGAGCCTCTTGGTCGAGCCGATCCGGGCGGATCTTGGCATTACCGATACGCAGTTCAGCTTGCTGGCGGGTCTCGCATTCTCGATTTTCTACAGTGTGATGGGGTTGCCGCTCGGTTGGCTTGCCGATCGAATGAGTCGGCGGATGATCATTCTCGTCGGCATGATCGCCTGGAGCATCATGACTGCGTTATGCGGCCTTGCGACCAGCTTTCTTGCGCTATTTCTCGCGCGAGTCGGTGTCGGTATCGGCGAGGCGGCGTTATCGCCCGCCGCTTATTCTTTGATCTCGGATTATTTTCCACCGGAGCGGCGCGCGAGAGCCATTAGTGCGTATGCGATGGGGCCTTATCTCGGGTCGGGTTTGGCTTTGATCATTGGCGGTCAGGTGATCGAGGCGGCGAGCCGTATGGGCACATTCACCATCGAGGGTTTCGGTAGTTTCGAGCCTTGGCAGTTGGTGTTCTTCGCAGTGGGGTTCCCTGGCGTGATCATCGCGCTGCTGTTTTTGTTGATTCGCGAACCCGAGCGTCGTGGTCTCGCACCCAAGAGTGCGGATATCGGGTTGGTCGCGTTCATCGGCCGACGACGATTGTTGTTCCTGCTTTTGTTTCTGGGTTTCTCCGTTTTCGGTATCGCCGGCATTTCCTTCCTGGTGTGGATCCCTGCGGTGGCCATACGCGTGCATGGTTGGAGCCCTGGCGATATTGGGCTCGCCTACGGCGTGATCCTCTTGTTGCTGTCTGTCCCGGGCGTCTACGTGGGTGGATGGATTTCCGACAAGCTCACCGCGCGCGGGCAAATCGATGCTCCGTTGATCGTTGCGATCGTCGTGATGCTCTCGCTCACGCCACTTGTCGTCATCACGCCGATCTTGGGTAACATGACGTGGTTACTGGCCAGTCTCGCCGTCGTGAGTTTTGGTTTTGGGATGTTGAATGGTTTGCCCGGAACCACGCTGCAACTCGTCGTGCCGAATCAGCTGCGCGGGCAAATCATTGCTGCGTACTTCCTGATTGGCACGATGATGTCGCTCGGCATCGGCCCGACCATCGTGGCCTTCGTCAGCGACACGTTGCTTGGCGGCCCATCGCAGATTGGTGTGTCGCTCTCGATTGTCAGCGGCATTACGATCATCGCCTCTGCTGCCATGCTCAATCATTGCCGAGCAGGCTTTCGTGAGGCCGTTACGATTGCGAGGGAGTGGCGCTAGTCGTTAACGGTCATCCGGGCTTTCAGCGATACGCGTCAGCTCACCGCGCAGTACCTTGCCAACGCTATTGCGCGGTAGCTGCGTGACGATGCGTACTCGCTCCGGAAACTTGAACATCGCGAGCCCTGCTGCACGAAATTGCTGGCAGATGCTCTCAAGTGTGATCTCGGCATCTGGCTTCGGAACGACGACCGCGCAGATTTTTTCGCCCATGATGGGATCTGCATAGCTCGCCACGGCTCCTTCGAGCACGCTTGGCATTTGTGAGAGCAGGTTATCGAGCTCTTCTGGTGCGATCTTCACGCCACCGCGAATGATGATCTGCTTTAACCGTCCGACGAAGCGATAAAAGCGCAGATCATCGGCATCACCACAGAGTTCGAACAAGTCGCCCGTGCGAAACCAACCATCGGCGGTGAAGGATTGGGCGGTGACTTCAGGCGCGCGGTAATAACCGTCAAACACGGTGGGCCCTGTGATCTGGAGCTCGCCGGGTTTGCCCGCGGTCAAAATTTCTTCGCCCGTGTCGGGGTCGATGATACGAGTGCGAATATGCACCGGTGGGGGTGGGTCCCAACGAACTTCGTCGCGACCAAATCGCGGGAACCAGCGCGCCCGATGTACTGGATCGGCCGCATTCTCGGCGTTGCTGATCAGCGAGACACCCTCGTTGGAGCCGAAGTTGTTGCAGATCTCGATGCCGAAGCGCTCGTGGTATCCCGCAATCATCTCGGGGTCGAGAGGTGCAGATCCTGAGCCGATACAGCGCAGTGACGACAGATCGACCGTGGCCAACAACGCCTCGTTCTTCAGCAACATGTTCAGTAGCGCGGGCGGTGCGATGGCGTATTGCGGGCGCTCGATGGCGATCTGCTTGAGATAGGTGGGCAGATCGAGCGGGTGGTGTAGCACCAACGTGCCGCCATTGTGCATCCAACTCATGAAGCAACCACCGATGGCTGCCATGTTGATGAGTGGGAAGGGGTTCAGCAGAACCTCACCTGGCTGAATACCCGCGCCGCGCAAGTGTGCGAAGCTGATTGCGTACCAATGATTGTGCGAGCGTGGCACGCCTTTGGGCATGCCCTCCGTGCCCGAGGTCCAGCAGATCGTCGCGATATCATCGGCATTCACATCGGCCGCAGCGACGGCCGTGCGAAGTTCCTGTGTTGATACCGGATCGAGCGGCGCTGCTTCGAAAGCGATAGCGCCGTCTGGTGCCCGGGTTGTCGCCGTAGCGCTACGCAAGCTCAACACCTGAAGCGATATGCCTTCTTTGCCAAGATCGGTGCTCAAAGATAGTGCGATCCCAATCTGATCGGCGCCTTTGAGTTGATCGATCGTCAGGATCGCCTTGGCGGTCGTGAGTCGAACGATCTGCTCGAGTTCATGTCGCCGAAATTGCATCGGCACGGGACTGACGACGATGCCAAGACGCATGGCCGCGACGTAGATCGCCGGATACTCGGCGATATTCGGCAGTTGTGTGATGAGGACATCGTCTTTCCCAAGACCAAGACGCGTGAAACTCAGTGAATAGCCGTCGATGAGCGCAGCGACCGCGGCAAAAGTGAGTCTTTGAGACGTGGTTCCGACGAGATCGGCACGATTTGGCGCATCGATGATGGCGAGGCGATCGGGTTGTGCACCGGCGTTCGCATCGAACATATCGTGGATGCGGGTGTCACCCCACCAACCGCGAGCGCGGTAGTCGCGAATCTTATCTGCTGGAGTCGTACGCACCTCGATTCCCCCTTGCTGGTGTGACGTCTCGCACCAAAGTATAACTGTGGTCTAATTGTGAAAGCCACGAAAGTCCAATTTAGACGGTTCGATTCACTGGAGGGGTTCATGAATAGACGCGATTGGTTGATGGCCGCGCCGGCGGTAGCGGCATTCGCCGGAAGTGACGCTGCTATGGGTGCCACGAGCACACAGGCGAACAACGGCGCTCACTTCGAGCGCGTGAAGGCCGTGATCATGGGTTGGCGCCGCAAGGATTTGGCAGCGGTGCTCGATCTCTGCGCAGACGATATCGTGTGGTACTCACACGTGGGCAGTCCGCCGATCGTCGGCAAGCCGGCCATGGCGAGCTTCATGGAAAAACTCTCTGGCCAGATGCAGGTGGTCCGCTGGCGGATTTTTCATTATGCGGAAAACGGCGATGTGGTTTTCAGCGAAGGTGTCGATGATTTCACGTCACCCGATGGTAAAGAGGTCGCGATCCCCTATGCAGGCGTCTTCCGTTTTCGCGACGGAAAGATCGTCGAGTGGCGCGACTATTTCGATCGCGCCTCGTTCGATCGATTCAAAGCGGGTGAAGTACCCGCCGAACACATGAGCGCGTTGATGAAGCGCGAGGCGTTGTTCTAGAGCGCTCGTCTTAGCGCCCGGTGCTGATGGTCGTGGCGTGCAGCATTTTCGCCATTCGCTTCTCGAGCCCCTTGGGGTCGAGTTGCAACGCGGCTCGCACGTCCACGGCCATGCGATCGGTGTCGAGTTCGTCGATGTTGCGCTCGGCTGCGCGCAGGCCAACACGGGCGATATCCTCGGGTTTCTCTTTGGCGCCTTGAACGTGCGCCGCCATGCGAGTGTCGACTGAGCCGACGATCAGCGCCGCGACATGAGTGCCTTGGGCCGCTAACTCGGCGCGTGCTGAGGTGGAGAGCATTCGTGCGGCCGCTTTCGACGGTGAGTAGGCGCCCATATTCGGCACGGCGACGATAGCCGCGGCCGAGAGTACGTTGATCACAGCGCCTCCGCCATTGGCAGCCAAGATGGGTGCAAATGCGCGTATCAAGGCGAGTGGCCCGAAGAAGTTCACTTCCATCTCTTCGCGGGCGTGCGACATATCGTCGGCGCCGATCAACAAATGATTGCTGAACAGGCCGGCGTTGTTGATAAGGAGGCTGACGTCAGGGCAATTTGCTGCTGCCGCCGCAACCTCCTGCATGTCGGTCACATCGAGCTCGATGGCAATACATCGACCCGGAAACTCACGCTCGAGATGAATGGCTGAGTCACGATCTCGACTACCGACGTAAACTCGAGCCGCGCCTTTTTCGGCGAGTAGCACTCTGACAAAAGCTTCACCGATGCCGCGGTTGCCGCCCGTGACTAGGGCGACGCAGTTTTCGAGATTCATGGGTTCACAGTCCCGCTTGTTGGTAAAGCCGATCGACGTCGGCGGCGCGTCGCATGAGAGCGACCCGTTGATTGATGGTGCCTTTATCCGAGACCTCGTGCGCATCGACGCTCGGAGGTTCGGTGAGAATGCCAAAGCTGGTGATCCGCTCGCTCGCACCACGCCCGTCGTTGAACGCATGGAGTCGTCGAGCGAGCTCGGCCTCAAGCGCGGCATCGATAGGCGCTTTTGGCCAAACCAGAATCGCTAGCCGATCTCGATTCTCGCCGCAAAGAAGCAGATCCGACACGAGCGGCGAGAGCGCCTCGATCAGCTGAGCGCGTAGTCTTCCCGCCGATACCCAAGTGCCGCTCGAGAGCTTGAACTCCTCGGCGAGTCGACCTGCGAACTTTAATCCTTTGCCAAGATCATCCGGATCGTGCAGTTGCGCGGCATCGCCGGTTCGATAGAAGCCTTCTTCATCGAAGATTTTGCGATTGTCTTCTTCGCTGAGGCCGAGATAACCCGGCGTGATCATGGGGCCTTTGAGGCGCACCTCATATCGATCCGCGTTCGGTACGAGCTTTAGGGTGAGACCGGGCATCGGCAGCCCGATACCGACTTCTTCGGTCGGAAAGTAGATGGCCATGCATCCGGACGACGTCTCTGTGGCGCCATAGCCGGTGGTGAAGAAAATCCGCTCTCCGACCGTATCGACAGCCAGTTGCTGGAAGCGATCGTAAAGAGCCTGCGGTAGTCCTGCGCCGCCATACAAGGCCAAACGCAGGTTCCCGAAAAAGCGTCGCCGTAGTTCGTCGTCCTTTTCGATCGCGTCGGCGAGCATGGCGTAGCCGAACGGGACATTGACATAGAATTTGGGCGCGATTTCTTTGAGGTTCTGCAGCGACTCATCGAAGGCGCCGGGCATGGGTCGCCCGCCGTCGATGTAGAGCGTACCGCCGCTCGTGAGCGTGCCCATTTTGGTGTAAGCGCCCGACACGTGATTCCAGGGCAGCCAATCGAGCATCACATCATCCCAGCCGGCGGTAGCCCCGAGCACTTGCTGTCCCTGTGCGAGGTTCGAGGCGAGCATACGCTGTGTTTGAATCACGGCTTTGGGCAGGCTCGTGCTGCCGGAGGTCAACATATAGAGCGTGGGCTCATCGGGGTCGATGGCTTCGATGGACTCTGCGACTGCGGCATTGATCGCCGTTGCTAGGACCTCGCTCGTTGCGATCAGCTGCCCACTGCCAACGAGGCGTGCCACTTCGCTCGGCTTGTCGGTGATGATCGCCGCGTCGTTGAAATCCACGTTTTCTAGAGCTTTTTTGAACTGCGTCGTGTGCTCGGCGAAGACGACGGCTGGCTTCACCAACTGGATGACGTGTTTCAGGCGGCCGTAGTCGCCGCCCATCAAGGCGTAGTTGACGCTGACAGGGCAGGCCGGAATGCGCGCTGCCATCGCGCCGTATTTGATGATGGCGTGCGCGATGGAGTTGCCCGAGAGGATGAGCACGGAGCGAGATCTATCGACCTGTCGACTCAGTAGCCAAGCTGCGAACGACTGCGAACGAGCGTTGATCTCTTCGTAGCTCGCCTCCGTCCATGGCGAGTTTTTACCGCCACGACGTTCCGCCAAATAGGTTTTCTGTGGATGGCGCGCCGCTTTTTGCGCCAATACCTTCGGCAGGTTGCTGAGGTAATGAGCGAGCGGTAGTTCCGGCGTGGCGAGAATGCAGCCATCTGCGCGGCGCTCGACACGCATCGCTGCCGAGGGGAAAAACGTCTTTTTGAATGGTGCGTTAGGGCGACTCATGTCATCACCTCGGAAGGTCATCACCTCGGAAGGCATCGCCTCAGAAGCGTTCGTAAGACGGATCAGTCTCTCCCTTGGCTCCCATGCGCATTCCCGGTTGTCCCGGAATGAACATGCCGCCGACCCAGCCTTCGCGGGAGGGTGTGTCGCGATTCCAGTCAAAGATGGTGCGGCGATGCGCAATCTTCCATTCGCCGAGGCGCTTCTCGAAGCGGTCGATGAGGCGACCACCGGTGAAGGTGTCGAGGCGCTCGCCGTTGACGGTGATGCGCGCTAGGGTCACGAGATAGGTTTCGACGTAAGCGAGCTCGTCGCTGACGAAATCGAAGTGGGTATTGCCGAGCACGTGCTGCATCGAATCCATCAAGCGAATGCGTGGAATGGCGCCATCCA
Source organism: Steroidobacteraceae bacterium (assembly GCA_049455235.1). GTDB lineage: Bacteria > Pseudomonadota > Gammaproteobacteria > Steroidobacterales > Steroidobacteraceae > UBA964. The sequence goes on along the minus strand of JBMTZD010000042.1, from coordinate 7,129 downwards.
CATATTCGTGCGCATTGCCGGTGTAGCGGCCGCCATGCTCCTCGATCGCGTCCGGGTGGTAGCAGCTTTTGAGCAGTGGGCCGTCGCCTCGATCGACGCCGCGAGCGTATTTGGACAGCACCTCACGGATCGCTTCTTTGTCAAAAAGACGCGCTAGGCGCGGATCGAGTTCGTTCATATGGTGAGCCCCCTCACGGCGGGTATGATGACCCGCAACTTTCATTGCAAGACTGACAAGGAAACGCACCTATGGTCAAGGACTCTCGATGTGAAGGTCGTGTCGTCATCGTCACTGGGGCGGGTGCTGGCCTCGGTCGTGCTTATGCGCTGCACTTATCGCGTCTCGGTTGGCGCGTCGTCGTCAACAATCGCAAACGATCTTCCAGTGCTGAGGAGGTGGTCGCCGAAATTCACTCGCAAGGAGGCGAGGCGATCGCGCATTACGACGACGTTTGCAGTGCGGGTGCCGGTGAGCGGTTGTTGCAAACCGCGTTGAATACTTGGGGGCGTCTCGATGCGCTCGTCAATAATGCGGGCGTCGATCAGCACGCACCGTTTCACAAAATTACTCTCGAGGATTTCAGGCGGATATTTGCGGTGAATTTCGACGCAACGGTTGCCGTTACCCATGCCATTTATCCCCATCTGCGCGCTCAAGGTTCGGGGCGGATCGTGGTGTCTGTCTCAAGTGCGGGCTTGCACGGACTGCACGGTCTGTCGGCATATGCGGCCTCGAAAGCGGCGCTGATCGCATTCATGCGCAGTCTGGCGGCGGAAGCTGCACCCAAAGGCGTGCTGATTTCGGCGATAGCGCCCTATGCCGCCACTCGGATGACCGAGGCGCATCTCACCGACGAATTGCGTGCGCAGATGTCCGCCGACAGTGTCGCACCCTTTCTCGCGGGCTTAATTCATCCCGATTCAACGGTCTACGGTCAGACCTGGGTCGTCGGTGCGGGGTGGGCGCGGCGTGCGTCGAGTGTCGAGTGGGGTGAGGGCTGCCCCGTGGCCCAGCAGGCGCCGCCCATCACCCTTGAGTCGGTGGATGTTGCGACATTGCCACCACGAGAGTTCGCTGACGCTTTGGCCGCCCATGCGGATTTTTTGGCTTGCGCGCAACAGGGCTTGCATCAGGTTGCCGGACGGGAGTAGCCTCGGGTACTGCAAGGTTCCATTATGCAAGTCAGCGCGCTGGCTTGATCGAAGTACCTGCATCAAACGTCATATGGGGGACAACAGCATGACGCTTCGTAATCGCCGTTGGATTCGCTCGGGCACGACGCCTGTGGCAGCGGCCGTAATCGTGGCTTTGACGGCCACATCGACTCCTTCCTACTCACAAGGCCTCGAGGAAATCGTGGTGACAGCGCAGCGTCGCGAGACGGCGCTGCAAACTACGCCGATCGCGATCAGTGCCTACGGTGGTGAGGCTTTGGCCGATGCCAAGGTCTTCTCGGCGAACGATCTTGCTGCTGCGGTGCCGGCGTTCTCGTTGACCGCCAACACGCCGCTCGACGTCGAGCTCAATATTCGTGGTATCACGAATACGCGTCTCGATTCACCCTCGGCGGACCCCTCGGTCGGCACGTTCATCGACGGCATTTACATGGGCCGTACCGGTGACCTGAACTACGATTTCTACGACTTAGAGCGCGTCGAAGTCATTCGCGGTCCGCAAGGAGTGCTGCTCGGTAAGAACGTGGTCGGTGGTGCGCTTAGCATCATGACGGCCAAGCCCAAGTTTGATCAGTCGGGCGCGCTGACCGTCGGCTATGGCAACTACAAAAGTAAACTGATCAGCGGTTACGTGACCGGTGGCATGAGCGACTCGGTCGCGGGGCGCTTCTCGTTCCAATATCGTGGTCGTGACGGCTTCGGTTACGACAAATTGCACGATCGCGACGTGGAAGACCTCTCATCGGTGCAGATGCGCGGCCAGTTTCTCTACGATCCGGCCGACTCCGATTGGACTGTTCGCGGCATTTTCAACTACTACAAAGACAACACCAACGGCGTGAACGTCGTCGCTGTCGATGGCGGAACGACAAGTTGCGAGACAAGCTACCTGCGTACGAACTGCACCCGTCCGTGGAGCAACTTGCGCGCGTATCTCGGTCTGACCGACCCGCGTGTGAACGTGGCGCAGAGCGTGACTTGGAAGGGTGAGACGACACCGACCAACCAGTTCATGCGTCGTGATGGCTATGCTATGACGCTCGATGTGCAACGTGATTTCGAAGGCTTCACCTTCAACTCGTTGACCGGCTACACGAACGGCGAGAGTGGTCAGTTGTACGACCAGACTGGCGCAGGCCCCGAGGCGCTCAGCTGGAGCATTACCAACTGGCAGGCTTATATCGGATTCATCAATAACAAGTACGGCACGCGTCCGGCCGTGTCGAACAACGGTCAGTTCCTGTTCGCTCAGCCGGTGGCTGAGGCGGTCGATGCGACCCAATTTAGTCAGGAGTTCCGACTTACTTCGGCTAACACCGATTCGAAGCTCGACTGGATCGTCGGCGCCTATTTCAAGAAGGACGACATCACGAAGACGGACCGATTCATCGGTGAAAACTTCTTGGGTGCCGTGCTGCCGGGCGGCAACAATCCCCTCTCCACGCTCTCGGGTGAGAACAAGTGGATCAATGACGGCAGTATCGAAAACATAGCGGCTTTTGCGAGCTTGGGTTGGAAGCTCACCGAGACGGTCAAGATCAGCGCCGGTCTGCGATACACGACCGATAAAAAGTCGGGTGTCGTGCAAGGCATCGTCGTCGAGACGGGTGATCGCTTCAGCCCGAACGATCCGCGTCCGAACGTGACGATCGAGGGTCTGTGCCGTCGCCCCGATGGCACAGCCGTCAGCCCGACTCCGGCTGCTTGCGATGCGCCAAATCGTTGGGTCTATGCGGAAGGCAGCGGTTTCACTACGCCGTACTCGGCTAAGTGGAACAAGAGCACGCCGCAGGTCACGATCGACTGGTCGCCGAGCGACAACACCTTTGTCTACGCCACGATGGCAAAAGGCTTCAAGGGTGGTGGCTTCGACGACACGCCGGCAAACCCGGCGCAGGCTTCGATTCCGTACGATCCTGAAGAAGCGACCAACTACGAAGTGGGTTTCAAGACCACGATGCTCGATCGTCGTCTGCGCCTGAATGCCTCCGTGTTCAAGATGGACTACAAGAATCTGCAAGTTACGCAGACGAACGCAGCCTGTCTTTGTAACCTGACCGACAACGCGGCTAGCGCCAATATCCAGGGTATCGAAGCCGAACTCGAGTTCTTGGCGACCGACGCACTGCGTGTATCGCTCGGCGGCTCGTATGTCGATACCGAGTACGAGGACTTCCTCGAGACGGCGATCAACCCGACGACGGGTACACGCCTCGACAGCTCGGGTAACCAGCTGCAGCGTACGCCGGAGACCCAGTTGAGCATGGGCGTCGACTACACGACCAACTTTGGTGCGTGGGACGATGCACTCAAGTTCAGCGTGAATTACAACTGGCAGAGCGAGTTGTTCTGGGCGACGGACAACATTGCCAAGGAGCCTTCCTACGGCTTGCTCGATGCGCGCATCCAGCTCGCACCGAAGGATGTCGACTGGTCGGTTGCATTGTGGGGCAAGAATCTGTCGGATGAGCTTTACCGCGTGAACATCATTCCGTTCTTCGGTGAAGAGGTGTCGCAGTTCGGTGCGCCGCGCACCTACGGCCTCGACATCGCCTGGAAGTTCTGATGTCTTGAACGAGAAGGCGGGGTGCTCAGAGATTGGGCGCCCCGCCTTTTTCTTTGTTGAGTCGAATCGTGGGTGATTGCTCTCGTGTTGGGGTGGTGCCATGAGTGACGTGACTGCCATCTGCCGCTTCTGTCACGCGACCTGCGGTTTGGTTGCCACCTTGGAGGATGGGCGGATCACCAAACTCATCGGTGATCTCGATAATCCGATGTATTCGGGTTACAGCTGTATCAAAGGCCGTAACTACCACGAGTTCCATTCCTCTCCCGATCGCATTCTGCAGCCGCTCAAGCGGAATGCCGGCGGTCAATTCGATCGCATCGCCAGTGCTGACGCACTGTCTGAGATTGCCGCCAAGACGCGATCCATCCTCGAACGTGACGGACCGCGATCGATTGCGATGTATGGCGGCACCTTCAGTCACTTCTGTCCGGCTGGTGTCATGCTGCGTGAAGCGTTCATGGATGCCATCGGCTCGCCGATGCGCTTCTCCAACGCCACGATCGATCAGCCAGGTAAGCCGATATCGATGGCCCTACACGGTAAGTGGGGTGCCGGTCCGCAAGACTTCGCGGACGCCGACGTGTGCTTGTTAGTCGGCGCCAATCCGCTCGTCTCCATGTGGGGTGGGATTCCATCCTTCAATCCTGCGAAGCGCCTACACGAGGCTCGCAAGCGCGGCTTGAAGTTGATCGTCATTGATCCGCGTCGATCCGAGACGGCGCGCAAGGCAGATCTGCATCTGCAGTGCCTGCCTGGACAAGATGTGCCGCTGCTCGCTGCGATGTTGCGGGTCATCATCGAAGAGGGACTGTTCGATCGGTCTTTTGTCGAGACGGAAACAGAAGGCTTCGATGGCTTACGCGAAGCCGTGGCGATGTTCACGCCCGAGCGGGTTGCGGCGATCGCCGGTGTTTCGGCCGACGATATCGTTTCGGCCGCGCGCTTGTTCGCATTGGCTAAGCGTGGCAATGCCACGAGCGGTACGGGCCCGAGCATGGCGCCACATGGCGTATTGATGGACTACCTCGTGCTCTCGCTCAATACGATCTGCGGGCGCTGGGTGAAGGCGGGCGAGCGTATGCCCAATCGCGGTGTGCTGTTTCGACAATTCTCAGGTGTTGCGCGAGCGGAAAAGCCGCGTGTAGCTGCGGGGTTCGGTGAAGCCTTGCGAGTGCGGGGTCTCACCGATACGGCCGCCGGCTTACCAACGGCGGCGCTCGCCGATGAGATCTTGACGCCAGGCGAGGGGCAGGTTCGAGCCTTGTTCGTGATCGGTGGTAATCCTTTGCTCTCATGGCCAAATCAAGAAAAGACCCGTCGCGCCTTGGAATCTTTGGAGTTGCTCGTCGTCATCGATCCGATGCTGTCGGCGACGGCGCGTCATGCGCATTACGTCATCGGTCCCCGATTTGGTTTCGAGTCTCCGGCGATGACTTTCGGCAATGAAGGTATTACCGTCTATGGCTTGTCGCTCGGATATCCCGAGCCGTATGCGCAGTATCAACCAGCGCTCATCGAGCCACCGGCTGGTAGCGATGTGCTCGAGGATTGGCGAATATTTTTTGAGCTCGGTAGATACATGGGCTTACCGCTCGCGTTTCGCGGCCAGCCCTTGGATATGAGCTCACCCCCGACAACCGATCAATTACTCGAGGCATTCGTCGCCAAGAGTCGAGTGCCGCTCGAGGAGATCAAGCGATATCCGCATGGCGCGATTTTCCCCGATCCGAAGCCACTGGCAGATCCGAAGCCGATCGATTGGCCGCACCGATTGCAGCTCGCGGCCGCCCCGATGATGCAAGAGTTGAGCGAGATCTCCGCGGGCTTACCGTCGATCGCCTCTCTGCGGGATCCCGAATATCCGTGGTTGCTGGTGACGCGACGTGAGCATGCTGTCTACAACTCCGTCGGCCAGCGCTTGCCGGCCTTACGAAAGCGACTCGCGCACAACCCGGTCTATGTCCACCCGGCAGATGCCGGAGTGCTGGGCCTCACAGATGATATGTCGATCGACATCGAGTCACGCCATGGACGAACTCGGGCACGCGTTCGCTTGGCCGATGACATTCGTCGCGGCGTGATTTCTTTGGCTCACGGATTCGAGGAGGCAAACCCAGCGGCGCTGATCGACGATGCTAGTAGCTTCGATGCATTGAGTGGTCTGCCACGGATGAGCGCTATCCCCGTTCGCCTCGTTAGACCGGACGAGCGGAATAGTTAGCGTCTAGCGCTTTTGGCGCACGACGGCGAACGTCAAAGACGTTCGCGCCGTAGACGGATACCCGCTTTCTCTCGATCCCAGGTGTCGGCTGTAATGCCCTCATCGCGAAAGACGACCTTGCGCGGTTTGTTGGTCTCGGTCTTTGGGATCTCATTCACGAGCCGCACATAGCGCGGGATCATGAAATAGGCGAGTAGGGGCTGGAGAAACTCGATGAGTTTCACCGGGTCGAATGAATCGCCGGCTTTGGGCTTAATCACCGCAAGTACATCCTGCTCGGCCACCTCATTAGCAACGCCGACCACCACCACCTCATCGACTTGTGAGAATTGCCGAATCGCATTTTCCACTTCAAAGGATGAAATGTTTTCGCCGCGCCGACGAATGGTGTCTTTGATGCGATCGACGAAGTAGTACTTGCCTAGATCGTCTTGACGGAAGAGATCTCCCGTGTGGAACCAGCCGTTACGCCAAGCGCGCGCCGTCGCCTCGGGCAGGCCATCGTAGCCGGCGTTCATGTTCCAGGGGATGTCACTGCGACAAATGAGCTCACCGATCTGTCCGCGCGGTACTTCGATGTCATTTTCATCGACCAATCGACACTCGATGCCGCTGCGGGGCCAGCCGCAGCTGCCATCGGGCGGCGCGTTCATATCGGTCATTAATGGCGTCGACACTTCGGTCATGTTGAAGCCGGTCAGATAGTCGAACCCGAAACGCTTCGCAAAGGCGATGGTTTCTTCGTTGACCGGGAACATGGTGATGTATTTGAGCGGATTGTCGACATCATCTGCACGCGGTTCGGCTTTGGCGAGAAAAGCGGCCATGACGCCGATCAAGCCGGAGGTAGTGCTGCACTGGCCTTCGCGAACCTGATTCCAGAACTGCGTCGTGCTGAATCCGTCGACGAGATAAAAACTGCCCGAGCGAACCAGCGCGCAAGTGATTGAGCTGGTGCCGCCGACGTGGAACATCGGCAAGTTGATCAGGATGCCTTCGCCTTCCTGAAGATATCCATAGTTGACGACCGCCGTGGTGTAGCCCTGTAGGTAAGGCGATAGCACGCCTTTGGACGGGCCAGTTGTACCGGAGGTGTAGATGATGCTCTGGATATCCCAGTGCTCGACCGGCGTGCTGTCATCGAGCAGGGTCGAATCACCAAG
>JBMTZD010000041.1:0-19546 GCA_049455235.1 Steroidobacteraceae bacterium | reverse complement strand
TTTCCACGTCGGGGGCGAGGCCTCGCTGCCGCCGGAGTACATGGGCGTACCTTGGCGCACGACCGCGACCGCCGGCATGTCGGCGGCTCATCATTCGACGATGGACGATTCGCCGAAGGTCGAGCCTTCTCTCGCCGACCGTCGTGCGATGCAAGAGGCGGAGTTGATCCTGGCGACACTGAAAACGGTTCCGACCAAAACGCTCGCAGCGGCTCGACTCGGAATCTCCGAGCGGACACTGCGATACAAATTGGCCCGATTGCGTGAGCACGGGCTGATGGCGGCAGGCTTATGAGTGTTCCTTCTGTGGCGATGCAGCAGGCACTCGAGCACCTTCGTGCGATGCGAGAGGCGGCTCGTCCGCCCGACGCGGGGCTCGAGACCCTACAGGGTACGTCCTCGACGATGGTGGGTTCGAGCGCTGATCGGCCTTCATTCCTCGAGACCATGCGGTCAGCGGTTGATTCGGTGAATGCGCAGCAATCAGTGTCGCGCCAGCTACAGAACGCCTACGTAAGGGGCGAGGACGTCTCGCTCACCGACGTGGCGATCGCCATGCAGAAATCATCCGTGGCGTTCGAGGCGACGGTTCAGGTTCGGAACAAGATCCTTGAATCGTACAAAGAAATTATGAGCATGACGGTGTAATTCGATGGCAGCGGTCGAAGCAGATGTCTTGAGGTCGCGACTCGACCAGGAAGGGACCGGCGCAGGGGTGATGGTGACCACCTCCCGTGACGCTGCGCGATCGTCGGATCTCGTACCGACCGAACCCTCTCCGGTAAATCCGGTCGCTAGTTTTCTCAAGCAACCGGCGGTTCGTACCGCCTTGCCGTTCGTCGGCTTCGCGCTGGTGTTGTTGCTTGCGGTCGTCGCCTACATCTCATTGTCGACGCCCCCGCCGCGTGCGATCTATCCCGAGATGGCGGACGCCGACAAGGAAGCGGCTCAGCAACTCCTGAGTAAGAACGGCATCGGCGTACAGCTCGATCCGTCGACGGGCTCGCTGACAGTACCGGCGAGTGAGTTTCACGAGGCGCGTATCATGCTCGCCGCGGCAGGGCTCCCCAAAGATTCGTCGACCGGATCTTCCATACTCAAAGAAAGTATGCCGCTCGGTACGAGTCAGTTCATGGAGCAGGCGCGTTACAACGCGACGGTCGAGGAAGAACTCGCGCAGAGTATCCGTCGAATCAACTCGGTCAAGGATGCGAGGGTGCATCTGGCGTTGCCGCGCCAGAGTGCGTTTGTCCGCGATAGGGCGGACCCCAAAGCGTCGGTCATCGTGACGCCATTCGCCGGTCGAACCGTCAGCGACGGACAGGTTCAGGCGATCATCCATCTGGTTTCCTCGAGTATCCCGTACATGATTCCGGCCAACGTGTCTGTGGTCGACCAGTTTGGTCGACTGCTCACCGAGCCGGCCGGTGCGAAAGATCTCAACGCCAAGCAGCTCGAGCTTCGACAGAAGTTCGAAGCCGACTACGTTGATCGGATCAACCAGATGCTGACGCCGATCTTTGGTGCCGCGAACGTGCGCGCCCAAGTGAATGCCGATCTTGATTTCTCGGTTATCGAGCAGACGACGGAAAACTTTGATCCGAACAACGCCGGCACTCGGGTCCGCTCGGAGCAGCTCAAGGAGAGCAGCACGACTGAGCCCAGTTCGTCGGGCGTCCCCGGATCATTGTCGAATGAGCCGCCGGCGCCGGTAGCACCGACAGCTGCCGCGAACGCAGCCGCCGATCCGACCGCGCCCGCCACTCCGGCAGCGACGCCGCCTGCATCCGAGCCCGTAGTTCGCGGTCAGGAGCGTAGCGAGAGTCGCAACTTTGAAATGGATCGTAGCGTTCGCTATGTCGTTGATCCCGCGCCTCGCATGCGTAGACTGTCGGTGAGTGTGGCGATCAACGATGCGATCGCTGCTCCGGGAGCGACGACTCCGCCGGCGCGTAAACCACTGCCAGATACCGAAATCGCGCGACTGACGACACTCGTTCAAGGCGCCGTTGGGTTCGATGCCGCGCGTGGCGACGTGGTCAACATCATCAGCACCAATTTCGAGCCACCGGTCGCCGAGGTTGAAACACCGATTTATCTGCGTCCGGAGATCCTTGATAGCGCTAAGTATTTAGCCGTGGCTTTGGCGATCGCCTTACTTGCCCTCTTGATCGTTCGGCCGTTGATCAAGCGGTTGGTCGCTACGTCTGGCGCTCCGTGTTCAGGCAATGACTCTGAAGGGGCCGCTGTCGCCGGTGGTTTCCGAGGTGGTACAGATCAGCCGTTATTGAGTGGTGCTCAAGCGGTCGATTCTGGTCCTGCCGAGGGGGAGGTCGAGCTTCGCGAGGGCGAGACGCTCGAGGAGCTCAAGGCCCGCATGAAGCCGAAGAAAAAAGGTATTTCAGCAGATCTTCTTGATACCGCTAACAGCTACGATGACAAGGTCACCGTGGTCCGAATGCTGGTGTCGCAAGACTCGAAGCGCGTCGCGCTATCGCTGAAGAACATGATCGGCCGCGACTTGTCGTAGCAGGAGCAGGACGATGGCAGACGCGACGACACTCCCGATGACTGCAGCGGTGGATCCTGAACAGGTCGCTATGGAAGTGGCGGCCCTCTCGAACACGCAGCGCGCAGCGGTGATGCTCATGCTGCTTGGTGAAGAAGAAGCCGCGAGCGTCATCCGTCATCTGGCACCAAAAGAAGTTCAGCATCTGAGCGCCGCGATGATTTCGGTCGCCGATCTGTCACAGGAGGCGGTGAGTTCCGTTCTCGATGGGTTCATCGCGACGATCAAAAAGCAAACGAATATTGGCGGTGGAGTCGACTACCTCGAGAGCGTCCTCAAAAACGCGATTGGTGAAGATAAAGCGAGCAGCGTCCTTAGCCGCATCATGCCGGCCTCTGCCAATCGCGGACTCGAAGTGTTGCAGTGGATGGACGCTCGATCGATCTCGGAAATGATTGCGAGTGAACACCCGCAGATCATCGCGATCGTACTCTCGTTTCTCGACTACGATGTTGCAGCAGACGTCATTCGATTCTTGCCGGACTCGCTGCGACCCGAAGTGCTCTCGCGGATCGCTACGCTCGAAACGATTCAGCCGACCGCGATGCAAGAGTTGGAAGTGATCATGCGTAAGCAGTTCTCATCCAATTCTTCGCTGAAGTCTTCGAGTGTGGGTGGCGTCAAGGCTGCTGCCCGAATCATGAACTACGTGAAGTCCGAGATCGAGATCGGGCTGATGTCACAGCTCACCAAGCGTGATGCGGATTTGGCGCAACGTATCCAGGACAACATGATCGCATTCGAGAATCTCTCCGGTTGCGACAACCGTAGTATCCAGACTCTGATGCGAGCTGTGCCGTCTGAACTCTTGATGCAGGCACTGAAGGGTGCCGACGACATTCTGAAGGACAAATTCCTCCTTAATATGTCGGGTCGCGCTCGTGAAATGTTCGTTGATGAAATGGATAGCAAGGGACCGATGCGGCTATCGGATGTGGAAGAAGCGCGGAAGCAGATTTTGCGTACCGCGCGTAAGCTCTCCGATGCAGGTGAGATGATGCTCTCCGGTCGCGGCGCCGACTATGTTTGATGAGGCGGCGAGACGATGAGCGAGGCGGTCTCTTCACGACGACACAAGCGAGCACCGTTCGTCCCCGTTAATACGATTCGTCAGTCCGACGTCGATCCAGCGGGTCGTTTTGCGAGACGGCACTTCGCGGTGGAGAGAGCGGGATTTATTCTCCGTGAATACGCTCGTCAACAAGAGGATCCTTCCCCACCGCCGGTGCAAGTCGAGGAGCAGCAGGTAGCCGCCGAGTCTTCGCCGCCGCCTCCGTCCGGGATATCTCAAGAAGAACTCGACCATCGTGTTGCAGAGGCCGAGCAGCGCGGGCGCGAGTCGGCGCAATCGGAATGGGTCGCTGCGCTCGATCAGGCCATTGCCGCACTCGATGCCGCCGGACGTGCTGTCGGCGATGCGCAGCGCGATCTCGAGCGCCGAATGGTGGTGCCGCTTGCTCAGGCGAGTTTGCATATCGGTAGTGAGCTCGCGCGTCAGGTACTCACTGATGCGCCGGGGCTACAGCGTTATCTCGACTCAGTGACGTCGGCTTTACAGCCTGGGTCGTCCGATAGTCTTCCCTCATCGGTACAGCCGACGGTCGAGGTGCGCATCAATCCCGAGGATCTCGCGATACTCGAGCGTTCATCGCAGCGACCGTCTTCAATCATATTCATATCCGATGCGCTCGTGCCGCGAGCCGGAGCGATTGCGAGTAGCGAGAACAAGGTGGTCGACGATCGCTTCGAGAATCGTATGCGCTTTGCCAAAGAGGCCGTGTTAGCCGCTGCAGCAGACGTGCTGCGCGAGGCACCCTCATGAGTGCACCACTACTCGAAAACTTGGGTGAACGACTCTCGGCGATCACGCTCCCGCCGCCGGGGGTCTGCGGCGTTTTGACGCGTGTGACGGGCATGCTGCTCGGCGCTCGCGGCGTCCGCGCGCCGCTCGGCGCCTATTGCGAAGTGATGGCTGAGCAGGGCGAGGGCATCACGTGTGAGGTCGTCGGCTTCAACGGTGAGGAGATCATGCTTATGCCGCTCGCCACCGTGCAGGGTTTACTACCCGGTACCGGTGTACGCGTGATGACGCACACCGCTCGTGTGGGCGTGGGTGATGCGCTGCTCGGTCGGGTGGTGGACGGTCTCGGCCAGCCGCTCGATGGTGGCAGGCCGATCGAACCTTCCGTTTATGTCGCGCTGCGGGGTGAACGAAAAAACCCGTTGCAGCGTGCGCCGATCAACGGCGTCCTGGATGTCGGAATCCGCGCCATTAATTCTTTTTTGACGATCGGCCAGGGGCAGCGAATCGGCCTGATCGCAGGCAGTGGGGTCGGTAAGAGCGTGTTGCTCGGCATGATGACGCGATTCACGGCAGCAGACGTCGTAGTCATCGGCATGATCGGCGAGCGGGGTCGCGAAGTGCTCGACTTCGTGACCGAGACCCTCGGTGAGGAAGGGCGTAAGCGTGCAGTGGTGGTGGCAGCGCCAGGAGACTGTTCTCCTGTAATTCGTCTGCGTGCAACCCACTACACTTGTGCGATCGCCGAGTACTTTCGTGACCAAGGCAAGAACGTGCTGCTGCTCATGGATTCAATGACTCGTGTGGCGCACGCTCAAAGAGAAGTTGGACTTGCGGTGGGTGAACCACCGACCACCAAGGGCTATACGCCCTCCGTATTTTCTTTGATCAACGAGTTGATCGAGCGCGCAGGGAGTGTCGCAAGCGGCGGGAGTGTCACCGGGATCTACACCATCCTGGCGGAGGGCGATGACGCCAACGATCCAATCGTTGACGCTGCACGCGCAATTCTGGATGGACATGTTCTGTTATCGCGCGACATTGCCGCAATGGGGCAGTATCCCGCGATCGATATCAACATGTCGGTATCACGCCTCGCGAGCCGACTCGTGACGAGCGAGCAACGAACTCTGGTTCGAAAGTTTCGGCGACTGATGGCGATCTGGGAGGAGAACCGAGATCTCGTATCAGTCGGGGCGTATCGCGCCGGCACGAATCCCGAACTTGACGAAGTCCTTCAGCGTCGGAGTGCGCTGCAGGCGTTCTTGCAGCAAGACGTCGACGAGCGCGTGGAGTATGAAGGTGGTTTCCGTCAGTTGGCGGAGGTCCTCTCGTGAGCCTGCGCTCTCGACAACGGGCCGCACGCCTCGCGCGTATCACCCGGATCGGGGAGACGCTCGCGGCGGTCGCCGAGGGGGCGGCTGCCGATCGTCGTCGCGCGTTATTCACGGAGCAAGATCGACTCGAGACCGTACGCCACTATCTCGGCGATTACGGTGCGATGGTTCAGCAGCGCGAGGCGAGCGCGCAAAGCGTCGGCAGTCTGCGTCTGTACCGGGACTTCTCGGGCTGGTTGACCGACCTGTCGCAGAAGCAACAGAACGAAGTGGCACAAGCTGAGTTTTTGCTCGAAGCGGCGCTCGAAGAGGTTCGTGAAAAGAGGCGCTTCGCCGATGCGCTCGATCGGGTATCCGAAAAGGCAGGACGCGCCGCGCGTCGGGAGGCGGAGGCGGAGGAGCAGAAGACCCTTGACGACATGGTGCAAAAGGGCCGATTCACACCCCTTGGCACTCAAGTTGCAATTCCCCGATTGTCGATCTCAACCGGCAATAAAACTCCGTAATCATGGCTACTCCAGATATCTTGCTGAACGCTGTCGGATCTTCGGCCCCGTCAGGCAAAAACCCGCTCGAAACGCTGAGCGACGTGCCTTTTTCGGGTACCGACGGCTCATCCTTCTCGGCCGTGATGGCCGAAGTAAGCGCCGACGCCCGGAAGCTCGAGGAGAAGGCGGCTGAGGAAGAGGGTTTGGAGACCGGCAAGGGTTTGCCGGAATTGCCGGGGCAAACGCCGAACCGAATCGTGCTGAATGCGATGCCGTTGCGCTCTGATTCCGATACCGATCAGAACCTCGAAGAATTTGCGGTCGGCATGGGGATCGACCGTGAGCTCGTTAGATTACTGTTGAGCGAAACGGCGCCGGTCGAGGCGGCTTCGGGAGATACGAAGGTTCAGGACGCGCCGCTGCCCATCGTCAATCCTGCGATCCCGTCAATGAGTTCGGCGGCTCTGCCCGCGCCGACGATGACGGATACGGCGATAGCCGCGACATTCGATCAAGCGGTCCGACCCGCCGTCGAGAGCGAGACCACGATCATCGGGTCAACGCCAGTGGCGGGCTCAACCTCGGTCGCCACATCTGCTCCCATCGCAGATGAGGATTTGCTGCTTTGGCGTTCGTCTCTGTCGACGGCTTCGAGCATTTCGATGATCGAGCAGCCGTTAGTGGATGAGTCAAAGACGGCCGTTGCGACATCGATTTCGATACCTGCGTCAGCGTTGACGACAGAGCAGTTGAAGACCCGCGGTATGCCGCTCGCGATGCCCACTACGGAAGCCGATGCGTTGAACCCTGTATCTCTCGAGAGTGCTGAGCTTCGTGGCTCACCCTCCTCGATCGCAGTCTCTTCTGTTGCGCTGCCTGAAGAGTTGGGATGGCGCCCGCGTCGTTTCAGCTTCGTCAATGATCCGCCTGCTCAGTCGCCTTCAGTTTCGAATGCGGACGATGGAATCGCTAAGGCCGATTTGGGTGAGTTTGCCGAATTCCTGAACAGCAACTCCGGATTTAGCGCAGAGCGTGGTGGCGAGATGCCTGTCCGGTCCGCCGTGACCTCGGGCCTGGTCGTTGCGATGGGGGCCGAGTCGCGTCCTGACACGCCATTCATCGGAAATATTTCGACAGCGAGCGCGACCTTTTTCGCGACAGGTACTCCTCAGGTTGCGGAAGCGACAGGGAATCTTCCCACGCTCCAAACACCCGATATGAAGTTGAGCTTCGGTGAGCGGGTTCAGGCATTTGCTGACGCCGTCGCACAACGGGTGATCGGTCAAATCCGTGATGAGAATTGGAGTGTTCGCCTCCAACTCGAGCCGGCGAACCTCGGCGCGATGGATATCGACCTTAGCCTGACCGGTAATGTCGTAGCGGCGACCGTGGGCGTTGCAAATAACGATGTACGCGCTTTGCTCGAATCCGGACTACCGCGACTTCGCGAGTCTCTAGAGTCGGCCGGCCTGCAGCTTTCCGGATGGAGTTTCGGTCAGTCGGGGTCACGAGCCTTCAACGACTCTGCAAGAAAATTCTCACAAGCGACCTTCCGGGGGCGAATCGACCAGACTGAGTCCGTCGCCGAACTCGATGGGTCGAGCATGATGCCGATCAGAAAAGCGGCATCTGGCAAAATCGATCTCTTCGTTTGAATCTCTCTCCAAAATTCACTGACGGTACATAGCGATGGCAGACAAGAAAGACGACAAGAAAAAGGCCCCTGATGCAGCCGCTCCGGCGGGTGAAGAGGGTGCCCCGACCAAGAAGTCCAAGTTGATGTTCTTCGTGATGATTGCGGCGGGCGCACTGGGCCTGATTGGCATCTCCGTAGGCGCGACACTTTATCTGACGGGGTTTTTCAATCCGCCTCCCGCCACGGCGAAGGCGGGTGAAGAGGGCGCCGCGGAGGAGGGCGAGGCGGGGGCAGCCGCCGAGGAGGGTGCAGAGGGGAGCGATACCGCCGGGGGTGGAGAGCCCAAACCCGACGCGAAGATCCCGGAAGGCGAAAAATTCGCAGCGACCTACAAACCCGTCACCGGTAGCAACGGTGAAGAGCGGGACTTCACGCTGAATGTGCCGAATACCCGTCGGTTCGTCCAGTTCAAGGTGGCGTACAAAACCTTTTATGGCGAGAAGATCGTAGAACGTGTGACCAAACATCAGATTGCGATCGGCGCAGCCATTATTTCGACCGCGGCGCAATTCGGTGAAGAAGAAATGGTCTCCGTCGAAGGCCGTGCGCGACTCGCTGCAGCACTGCGCGACTCGATGAACGATGTGCTGATCCGGAACGAGGATTTCGGCGGTATCGACGAGGTCATGTTCACTCACTTCGTGTTCCAGTAGGAATCGGTCGGGAAGAACTGAGAAGATCATGTCGACAAGCGGCCAAATTCTGAGTCGAGAAGAGGTCTCTGCGTTGGTGGAAGCCATGCAGAGTGGGGGCGTCGACACGTCCTCGCCAGAAATTTCTTCGTCGGCGGTCCAGCCTTATAGCCTCATCGCGAACGACACCACCTCGCGTGGACAGCTTGCTGCGCTCGAGATGATCAATGATCGATTTTCGAGGCAGTTCAGGGGGAGTTTGCTAACGCTCCTTCGTCAAGCGGCTAAAGTGACCGTGGCGCCGTTCGACGTGATGACCTTTAGTGCTTATCTCAAAACACTGCCGTCGCCTTGCAACGTTAATATCGTTCGCTTTCCACCGCTTCGTGGCTACGGACTCGTGACGCTCGAGCCCTCGATCGTTTACGGCGCAGTCGATAGTTTCTTCGGCGGGCGAGGTGGTGGCTCACTCGAGTTATCGCCATTGCGGGGTTTTACTCAGACGGAAGAGCGCATCATTCAGCTGCTACTCGATTCCGTGTTCGATAACCTCCGCGACGCGTGGGAGCCGGTCTACGCGCTCAAGCCCGAATTCGTCAGTCGGGAAATCAATCCTGCCTTCGCACAGATCGGAGAGGATCGCGAAACGGTCATCGTCAGTCGATTCGATCTTGAGCTGGGATCCGACATTCGCGGACAGCTGACGGTGATGTACCCGTTCTCTGCTCTCAAACCGATCCGACTTCTGCTTCGTGGTCGCCTTCAGGCGGGTGAACGCGATGAAAAATTAGCTACAAAATGGTCGGATCAGCTTCAGGACGCTGTCTCGGATGCCGAGCTTGAGCTGGTCGCTCAGCTCGCCACCTTTCGGGTGTCCGCGCTTGATCTGGCTGCTATTCGCCCTGGCGATACCTTGTGGTTCAAACCGCCGCCGAGTGTTCGGGTGATGGTGCAGTCCTCGCACGTCTTCGACGCCGAGTACGGCACGGCTGATGGCAACGTCGCCATTCGTGTCGAACGGGTAATCGAGCCGCCGGAAGATCCAAAAAAGTCATCGGATGCGAGTGCCTCCGATCATGCGGAAAAGTCGTTAAGTGCCGGACAAGGCACCGCCGCGCAGCGCAAGCGCGCGTGACCTAAACAGAATACGTCGCAGGAGCAACGTCAGCATGAACGAGTCAGTAATGGGCGAAATTTCTAAGGGTGAAGCGGGAGCGGAAGCTCCCCCGCAGCTCGAGTTGATCCAGAACGTCGCAGTCAGCGTGTCGGTAGAAGTCGGCCGATCTTTACTCAGAATCCGGGATCTCCTGAAACTCGGACAGGGTAGCGTCGTCGAACTCGATCGCGTAGCGGGTGAGCCGCTCGACGTCTGCGTGAACAATACCGTCATTGCTCGTGGCGAGGTGGTACTGGTCAACGAGCGTTACGGCATTCGTCTAACTCAGGTCGTCGATCCGGAAGATCGCGTCAAACATCTGTAAGCGGACGTAGCGTCGACCATGGATCCCGTTCGTTACATTACCGCGTTGCTTCTTGTCGGCGGATTGCTGGCTTTGGCGATCTGGATGCTACGGCGTTTTCGCTTTGGCAATCCTGATCTGTCGCGCAGTGCGCTCAGCATCACCACCCATGCGTCGCTTGGTGCGCGCGAGAAGTTGGTGGTCGTCCGCTTTGGCGGTCGAGATCACCTGCTCGGTGTGACACCCGGGTCGATTTCCCGTATCGCAACGGCCGAGACCGACGGTTCACTGCGCGAGGAGCGTCATCCGTGATCCGCTTCCGCGGCTGGGTCGGACCGGCTTTGACAATGCTTCTCTTCGTTGCGGCACCGATGGCTCTCGGTCAGGACGCGGCAGCGATCGAATTGCTTCGTACTAAACCGACCGCCGGGGGCGGACAGGCCTATAGCCTGACGTTGCAAGCCCTCGGTTTGATGACGCTACTGACGTTGCTGCCAGCGGTCGTATTGTCGATGACAGCATTTACGCGAATCGTCATCGTTCTCGGTCTCTTGAGACAAGCGCTCGGTACACCTTCGACGCCTCCGAACCAAGTACTCGTCGGTCTTGCATTATTCCTGACGTTTTTCGTGATGGCGCCGACGCTCGACGAAGTGCAACGCGTTGCACTACAGCCGTACGTAGCCGAGACCATTCCGTTTGAGACAGCACTCGAACGTGCCGTCGATCCCATGAAGAAATTCATGTTGGCACAGACTCGGGAGTCTGATCTCAAGTTGTTTATGGATCTGGCGAAAACACCGCCGGTCAGCTCTCCGATGGAGACGCCCCTTAGCGTGTTGTTACCCTCGTTCCTGACGAGCGAATTACGTACGGCATTCACCATCGGCTTTTTGATTTATATCCCCTTCCTCGTGATCGATCTCGTCGTGGCGAGCGTACTCATGTCGATGGGCATGATGATGGTATCGCCGATCATGATCGCGTTGCCGTTCAAGTTTTTGTTATTCGTGCTCGTGGATGGGTGGGCGCTGATCCTCGGTTCACTCGCAGCCAGCTTTGCGGCGCCACTACCATGAACGAGACAGGTGTCATCGATTTGGTGCGAGAGTCGATGTGGATCGGCGGGTTGGTCGCCGGGCCGATTCTCGTGACGGTACTTCTCGTCGGCGTGATCATCGGTATCTTTCAGGCTGCTACATCGATCAACGAAATGACGTTGAGTTTCTTGCCGAAGCTGGTGGCGGTCATGCTCGTCACCCTTCTTATCGGCGGGTGGCAATTGCAGTTGCTGGTCGATTTCGCGCGACGGATCTTCGAACGAATCTCCGACGTCGGGATGTAGCCTGTGCTCGACCTCGGCGTACTCACCTTGAATTGGCTGCAATCATTGCTGCTGCCGCTGACGCGGGTCGGTGCGTTTTTTCTTGCGGCACCGCTTTTCACGCAATCTGCCGGTATCGGTCGAATACGTGTGGTTTACGCCGCAGTCCTCTGTCTGCTCATGATGCCGTCGTTTCCGACCTCCTTGTCGGAGCCGTCGATGCCGTATGGGGAGCCGACCCTGTTACTGCTCTTGAGCGAAGCGCTGATCGGCGTCTCAATGGGCTTGGCCCTTCAGTTCGTGACGGCAGCAGTAGTCACGGCCGGCGAGCAGATTTCGATGTCGGTCGGAATCGGTTTTGCGCAGTCTTTTGATCCGTCACTCGGGTCGACGCCAGTGTTATCTCAGTTTCTAAATTTGTTGGCGTTACTCATCTTTCTGACGGCTGGTGGTCATACGATCATGATTGCGATGATCACCGAGAGTATCCGCGCAATGCCACCCGGCGAATT
The DNA here is from genome assembly GCA_049455235.1 of Steroidobacteraceae bacterium. Taxonomy (GTDB): domain Bacteria; phylum Pseudomonadota; class Gammaproteobacteria; order Steroidobacterales; family Steroidobacteraceae; genus UBA964. Next base: position 7,727 of record JBMTZD010000041.1, on the reverse strand, counting down.
TCGTTTGATGGATATTCCTTCGTTAATCGAGTTCTCAACCATCATCTTCAAGGGAGCGGCCTTGTTAGCCGCACCGCTATTGTTAACTTTGCTCGCCGTGAATCTTGGAGTTGGCGCGTTGTCGCGAGCGACACCCTCCCTAAACGTGTTTGCCGTGGGGTTTGCCGTGAGCTTGCTGGTCGGCTTCGGATTACTTTTCGTATTGATGCCCGCGATCAGTGAGCGGATCGTCGAACTTTGGCAGCAGGCAGCAACCTTCATCCGACCGAAGCTACTCGGGGAGGGTTAAGCCGTGGCCGAGGAGCAAGGTCAAGAAAAAACCGAAGAACCTACAGCGAGAAAGCTGACGCAAGCCCGTGAGCGAGGTGAACTGCCGAGATCGCCGGATTTCGGTGGGGCGATGGAAGTGCTTGTCATCTGTCTGCTGATGTTCTTCATCGGTGCCGAGGTCATCGACGGCTTTTCCGAGATGCTCAAGAGCGGACTCACCTTCAACCGTAGCGACCTCAATGACGTCCAGGATCTCCCGCTCGTCGCAGGCGCCCGTCTATTTGACGGCTTATGGGCGGTTAAGTGGATTCTGCTAGCGTCCATCGTCGTAGCTCTCCTCGCCTCAACCCTAAATGGCGGCTTCAACTTCTCCGGACAGGCAGCTGCACCAAAATTCAGCAAGCTCAATCCCCTTAGTGGCCTGAAGCGGATGTTTGGTGCACAGGCCTGGGTTGGATTACTCCGTAATCTTCTTAAGTTTTTTGCGATCGCGGCGGTGCTTAGCTTCGTACTCTGGACGCGTCGCGCCGAGATGATCGCGATGTCACGAGACTCGTTGGAGATGATGATCGCTTCGGGCGCTTCACTCGCACTCGTTACCTTTACCTTAGTTAGTGTTGCGGTCGCTGCAATCGCCTTACTCGATGTGCCATATCAGCGATGGAGTTATCTGCGACGTATGCGGATGACTCTCCAGGAAGTTCGTGACGAGATGAAGGATATCGAAGGTCGCCCCGAAGTAAAAAGACAGATCCGACGTAAGCAACGGGAATTCAGTCGCGGCCGGATGCTTGAGAAAGTCAAAGATGCCGACGTAGTCATCGTCAACCCCTCGGAGTTTGCCGTGGCGTTGGTATACGACGAGATGCGAAATGCCGTACCGATGGTGCTCGCAAAGGGTCGTGGTGAGGTCGCGAAGTCGATCAAGGAACGCGCGACGCTTGCGGGCGTTCCGATCGTATCCGCCCCACCGCTTGCGCGTGCGATCTACTTCACGACGGAGATTGAAGAGCCCATTCCCGAGGGGCTCTATCGAGCCGTAGCGGCAATCCTCGCGTACGTCTTTAGATTGAGCGCGTTGACGCCGGGTCTCGAAACGCCCGCTGTGCCGAAGCCGGTACTGGCGCCCGAATTCATGTTCGATGAATTCGGCAAAACGATCAAAGAGGAACGTTCATGAGGGGTTCTGATAAAGCCGGAGCAGCGCGTCATAGTGTGATGCGAGGTGACCCGCCGATCGTGCTGATTTGCTCAGCATCTGTGGACGTTCTCTCGAACTATTCGAGGGACTTCGTGCGAACCCTGCGCAGTGAAGGAGTCCGGGTGGAGTTCCATGCACCAGGAAGCGCGGACGGCATACTACAGTCGACGAACAGGTTACTGGAGGGAATTCCTCTTGAGGGAATTCTCTCGAGCACCGAATTATTCCCGCCGCATCTGCTGATCATTGATGATGCTGAGACGATGTCTGCGGCTGAAACGACGGCGTTGCGAAGAATCGTCCAAGGACTGCGCGGCAGCGCGTTCCGAGTTTTACTACTCGCAAAACGGAGTCGGTTCGAGGCAGAGCGCTTGCCGCTTGCCGATCTGAACGATTTGATGATGATTTGGGATGCAGACCGTGTTGAAAGCGAGGATCTTGCTATCACGCCGCTCGAGTCTAGTGAGCCAGAGATTGAGCCGCCGAAAAAACCTGCGATGGCGATGAAGTCGTCATCCGACGATCCGCTTAAGACACCGATCCCGGATGTTCTTGCTGATCTTGCACGTGAACGCGCAGAGACCCGCGGATTCGATGTCACGTTCTCGCGTCGATGGATCACTCGGCCGTTGACAATCGCCGCGGTCGTGGCGGTCTTTGTTCTGTCGGGATATATGTTTACGAGCGGAATGACGGTATCCGGGACTACCGAGCCCGTCGTCTATGACTGCGGGTCCCATCCCGATCGGGAATCCGTCGATGTACTCCTTGCGCGAATCGGGCGTTCCACCCCGACGCGGGTAACTGCCGAGTCCGGGCGGCTTCGTCTGCAATTAGGGCCGTTCCCGAGCGAGGAGGCCGCTGAGGTAGTGCGGGAACAAGCGTGGTTAATCGGTGCATGCCGAGTGAATCCGATGACTGTTCGCGCATTAGACTCGTTGACACGAAAGGCTGGAGGTTGAGGTTATGTCGAATATCCCGACGAGTCCGGACGAGAAAAATTCAGAAGGTTCGCTTCCCGAGACCACTAGCGTCTTCAAGTCTGGTGACCCGACTGTGCAGAGACTGAATCCGGGAGCCAACTCCGCCGTGTCGGATGTTGCTGTGGCCAGAGCCGCCGAAGATTCGTTCCAGAAATCTGAATTAATTCCTGAGGCATCGGAGTTGCCAGCCGAAAGGTCTCTCGTCGACGAGGAATCGACGGCTGCGGCAAGTGCTACCGCGACTCTGGAGAACCTCGAAGCGACCGTTGCCAAGGTAGACGCGCTTGTTCAGTCGGTGGAGCAACGTCAGTCACAGATCGAAGACGCTCACAGCAAGGCCGAGGCGATGCTGGCCGAGGTCAACCGGATTGCGGAGGCACTGACGTTTTCCGATAGCCTTCGAGAAAGAATCAATGCCACGGTCGCGCGGACCAAACGCTTGCGCAGTAACGGCGGTAACCCTCTGGGTTAATGCGTGTCCGTCGTTGCCATAGGGGAAATCAAAATGAGTGATGAAAGCAAATTGAAAGATGGTGAAACCGCTAAAGCGGATAGTCCGCTCGAAACGCTGACCTCACTGGTCCTCGATGCGGCAGACGCTGCAAATGACAGTGCGCAGTCGACCCAAGAAGCGATTTCGCGTCTGTCTCACGTCGTCGATACCAACCTCGACACGACGCGTGCGTTGCGTACGGCTCCCGCAATCTTCGGCGCGGTCATCTTGAGCATTGGCATCGTAATCGCCGTAGTCGTCGCGATGGTCTTCTCTAAGCTCGATGAAAGAGCCTCGGCACTGAATCAGGCGATCGTTAGTCAAAGCGAGAGCCTAGAAAAAATGGAAAAGACGCTGAAAGCACTTTCCCAGCTCGAGTCCGATTTACAGAAATTCCAAAAAATTGCGGACGACACGACGCAGCGAGCGATGGTAACCCTTCGGGAACAGGTGAAAGCGGATCGCCTTGCGATTCAGGAGCTCGAGACGCGACGCTTAAATGAAATACTCGCGTCCTTTCGCGGCGCCGTAGCGGGCGCACCGCCGCCGGGTTCGGCGCGTCAAAGCGAGGAGGCTAAACGACTCACCGCTCTCGAGAAGTCGTTGGCCGGCCTGGAGAGTGCAGTCGTTCGAGTCGATACGCGACTTGCAGCGATGGAGAAGTCGGTGACGACGCGACCGGGCGCCGAGCCGGCAGGAAAACGACCTGTGGCCGTCTTGTCGGACGCTCAGACAAAAGATATCAAGGCGACCACTGCGGAAGTCAGCCGCCTCAAGCAGGAGATCGCAAGCTTGCGCGAACTCATCGAGCGGCGCACGACTGAACTACAGACGGGCGTCCCGACGATCAAAAAAAATTAGGACTCGAATCGAGGTTATATCTTAGAGCGGGATCGCGCGACATCCAGCATCGCAGAGCTCAGCCGAACCCCGAACAAGAACGAGATCGGCGCGCCCCTCGGCCGAGAGGCTGCGGATTCTCGCGATCGGCCACCGACTCGCGAACATGGTCTCCGAAGTCGGGACGAGCAGGACCGATCGACCCGTCTGCAGACCGGAGTACCGACTGCTGTATAACCAGAGCTTGTTTTGATCGGTGGCGACGGTCAACCAAGGGGTACCGCACCCCAACGGTTCGATCATGGTCTTCGCTGTCTTGCTCACTTTTTCGAGGACGGTCGTCATCCATTTCGAACCAGAGGTTGAGGAGTGACTGCCTTTAATCTGTAGGCCTTGATTTGCAGTGATCACTCGAGTCGCGATCGTGCGGCCGCCACGATCGGCATCCTCGACAAGCGTCATTGTCACGAGCGCCGTACGCGGTGCGATGATCCACTCCGCCACGTCCCGTTGCAGCGTCGGTGCGCCGCGATACTCGACCCTGACCCGAAGCACTTCATTTCCTTCGGATACGCCTCGACCGGCGCCGGAGCGTAGGCGGACATTCCCGGTGACGTTCGTTAGTGTCGTCGGGATGAGATGTTCCAAACGAACACGATCATTGACGGACCAAGCTGGATGAGGTTCACCAACTACGAACTCCAGACCAACGACACGCTGAAGTCCCGATGGTGCCTCACAGGCATTACGTGACGGCAACACTGTCCCGCATGGGGTATAGTTTGATCCTCCCCATCGAGTGATTCGGACGGTTTCGGCGAGCCGTCCGTCCGTGCTGAGTGTCGACTCGAGTTGCCACGGTGCAGGTTGCTCCTCGAGACAGCGCTGCAATAGATCGGCGCTATGTTGCAACGCGGTGTCAGCATAGAGGTCGTTCCGTGTTTGGCCTGATGCGACCAAACTTGCAAGGCTTACCGCGATAGCGCCGAGGGTGTTGGCGATAGACAGCGGTGCGCGGCGTCGAGACGAGTCGGTCATCTGCGTTGGAGCCAAGCGACTTTATCGGCTGGCAGGCGTACGGTCGCTTGATATGAGTCGTTCCCCAAAGGTTCGAGCGCAATCAGCTCAGCGCCAGCGATAACACCGGAGATCCGTACGCGGATCTGATCCTCACGAACTCGGCTATCGTTGATCAACGAATCGCTGGCGAACTCCACGCCATAAAGCTGCTCGGCCAGATTGCGGTAGGCATCGAGCTTCGCTGCTCGGGCCGCCTGCAAACGACGCTGCGCGGCATCCGATCCGGATTGCGCCGTGATCGAGGCGAACCCGAAGGCCGTAAGGTCCGACAAGCCAGCGACTGGGGTCGAGGGGCTCGGTGGCTCGGCCGGTTGGGTGGCGGCTACTCGTCGCGTAACCGTCCGGTACTTGAGTCCCAGATGTCTGTGACGGACGTTCATCGGACTAATCATCGTGCCCCGCGTCGGGGGCTTCACTGTCGGGTCTACGACGGACACGAACGAACATCCAGCCAACCCGAGACAGGCGACCGAGACAGTCAGTATTGGTGCGATACGACGGTCCATATTGGTAATGGCCTCAGTCGGCCGTTGCGCGCGCGCCTTGAGCGGCAATCCCAACCCAACTGGCGGAAACCCGTATGGCACGGTCGTTGCAGAACAGGAAGGGGGCAATCCCCATGCATGCGGCAAGATCTGGCACGAATATCGATAACTAATTGATTTAATTGAAATAAAATGACTTCTATTCCGTTCGACCTAATGTCGAACCTTCGACAACTCGGCAAGAAATTGCCGCTCGAGGCCGTGGCGATCCCGATGGGATTCCTCCTGCTTCTCGGGATGCTGTTGCTCCCCGTGCCTCCGTTGATGCTGGACCTGTTCTTCACGTTCAACATCGCGATGTCGTTGGTGATTTTGTTTCTGGCGATCGCGGCGGCCAGGCCGTTTTCGTTTTCGGTCTTCCCCACGGTGCTGTTGTTCGCCACGTTGTTGCGCCTCGCACTCAATGTCGCCTCCACCCGGGTCGTACTGAGTTCCGGTCATGAGGGTACGGATGCGGCCGGTCACGTGATCGAGGCCTTCGGTTCGGTGCTAGTTGCGGGTAACTACGTTGTCGGGATCGTCGTCTTCGCGATCCTCGTGATCATCAACTTCGTCGTGGTCACGAAAGGTGCGGGCCGCGTCTCCGAAGTCACCGCACGATTCACTCTCGATGCGCTGCCCGGTAAGCAGATGGCAGTCGATGCCGATCTCGCTGCCGGCTTGATCAACCAAGAGCAGGCGAGAGCGCGACGCCGCGAGATCACCTCCGAAGCCGACTTCTATGGATCGATGGACGGTGCGAGCAAATTCGTCCGAGGCGATGCCATCGCCGGTATTCTGATTTTGATCATCAACATTATTGGCGGCATTTTGGTCGGCTCGATACAGCACGACATGACGATGAGTGCGGCAGTCGAGCGCTACACCACTCTCGCCGTCGGTGACGGTCTCGTGGCGCAGGTTCCTGCGCTGTTGCTATCGATCGCTACGGCTATCATCGTGACTCGTGTGTCTGGCGAAGAGTCGCTACACGAACAAACTTCCAACCAGTTCAATAATACCGAAGCGTGGTGGTTGACCGCCTGCATCCTCGCCTTGCTCGGCGTGATCCCGGGGATGCCCCACATCGCTTTTCTCTCGCTCGCTGCGATCACTGCAGCAGCGGCGTGGATGCTTGCGCGCAAGCGTGAGGAAAGTCGTCTAGCCGAGAAAAAATCTGACGAGGCACCAGCTACGCCCAAGGAGCTCTCATGGTCCGACGTACAGCAGGCCGACGCCATCGGGCTCGAGGTGGGCTATGCGCTCGTTGCCTTGATCGACTCCCAGCAAGGCGGCTCGCTGGTCACGCGAATTCGCGGTATTCGCAAGAAGCTGACGTACGAACTCGGGTTCCTGATTCCTCAGGTACATATTCGTGACAATCTTGATCTGCGGCCCGAGGCCTATCAGATCATGGTGAATGGCGTCGTGATCGGACGCGGCGAGGTAAAACCGACCCGCGAGCTTGCGATTCACTCCGGCGTCGTACATGGCGAGCTGCAGGGTGTACGCACCAAAGATCCTACGTTCGGTCTCGAGGCGGTATGGATCGATCCGGCGCAACGGGATTACGCAAGATCGTTGGGCTACACCGTCGTCGATGCCAGCACCACCATTGCGACTCACCTCAACAAGATCCTGCAGGACAATTGCAACCTTCTGCTCGGCCATGACGAGACTCAGCAGCTCGTAGACAAGCTCGCTGCAGCGGCTCCGAAGCTGGTCGAAGAATTGATTCCAAAGAAATTGTCGATCGGCGTGCTCACTCAGGTGTTGCAGAATTTGCTGGCAGAAGGTGTGTCGATTCGCGACCTGCGCGGTGTTTTACTCGCGCTCGCTCCGGTTGCGGAGAAAGTTCAGGATATCGACGAGCTGACAGGCGTCGCCCGTATCGCGCTCGGTCGCATGATCGTGCAGCAGTACGTTCAGTATGGCGACGAGCTCTCGGTGATGACGCTCGCGCCGGAGCTCGAGCAGGTCCTTCACGCGACGGCGCGTCGCGGACAGGGCGGTAACATCCCCGTGGAGCCCGAGCTCGCCGAAGGATTGCTGCGTTCCGTCAGCAAGGCGTCTCAAGACGAACTCAATAGCGATCGTCCGGCGCTGCTCGTGACCTCGCCGACGCTGCGACCGTGGTTGTCGAGGATCCTGCGTCCGCGGATCCCGGGACTGTCGGTTCTCTCTTACTCAGAACTTCCGGAGGACACCAACCTTCGGGTCAATACCAGCATCACAGTGCAAGCGCGGCAGACCGCGGCGGCGTAACGGGGATAAGTCATGCGTATCGAACGAGTGGTAGCCGGGACCTTCAACGAAGCCAGTGAGCGATCACGGCG
>JBMTZD010000040.1:0-19986 GCA_049455235.1 Steroidobacteraceae bacterium | reverse complement strand
CGCTTGCCTAGTTCATCGAGACGAACGAGCTGCGCGTTCGCCTGACCGACCCGAGCCGAGAGCACATCGATACGCTCCTGCACACGGGCTCGCAGATCCTCGAGCTCTCGTTTTTGCTGCAAAGCCGCTCGCGCGATCGCACTGGGGCTGCTCGAGTCGATCGAGGCCCCTGAGCCGAGCTGCACGCCCGCGTAGAAAGCGCCTGCCATCAACGACAAAAGCACACCGACGGCCGTGACGACGACCAAGCGACCCGACAAGTCGACGCGGGATGCGCCGGCCGCGCGGCGCGCAAAAACGATTAATCTCATACGCTTAGCCCCCGATTGCGGCGGGAGGAAGATCGCCGACAGACCCTCGCGGTGCGATACTCGCTCCGGCAGACGGGTCGACGGCCCGAACAGGCCGGGGACTATGCCGAAATCAACTGTGCGAAACAACCCAAAATCGGCCAAAACGGCGCCGGGACCCATCCGCTCCAAAGGGAAACCTCTGGAAATCAAGGACTTACTGGCAAAGGCCGGTCTCGGTCAGCAACGAATCGCGGCGGCGGCCGACCGCGTCGAAGACTGGAAAGCGTTCCTCGCGACGCTTTGGGGCGACGAACTCGCGGGCGCCGTCACCCAAGTGAGTGTTCGTGAAGGCTGCCTCACCCTGCACGCTCGTAACGCAGCCTGGTCGGCTCGCTTGCGCTATGCCGTAGCCGAGCACTGGAGCGCGATCGTGGCGCGGGAACCGTCGTTAAAAAAATCGCTGGTGCGAATTCAGCCGGCAGCGGCGAGCGCGGGCGGTCGAACGTAAGAAATTGGCGCGTCTTCCGGGCGCTCGAACACCACTGCCTCCCAAGCAGCCGGGTCGGCGAGCACGGTGCGCAACAGTCGATTGTTCAGGCCGTGACCGGACTTGAACGCAGTGAACTCGCCGATCAACGAAAATCCGAGCAGATACAGATCGCCGATGGCATCGAGAATCTTGTGTTTGACGAATTCATCTTCGTAACGCAGGCCGCCCTCGTTCAAGACCTTCGAGTCGTCTAACACGATGGCATTGTCGAGATTTCCGCCGAGCGCGAGATTGTGCGAGCGCATGAATTCGAGATCGCGCATGAAGCCGAACGTACGTGCGCGACTGATTTCTTTGAGGAACGAGGTCGTCGAGAAGTCCATGCTCGCGCGCTGAGCGCGACGCTTGAAAATCGGATGATTGAACTCGATTTCGAAGTTCACCTTGAAGCCATCGAAGGGATCGAAACGGGCCCACTTGTCACCGTCCTCGACCTGCACACTCTTTTTGATGCGGATAAAACGCTTTGGCGCGCGCTGCTCTTCGATGCCTGCAGACTGGAGCAGAAAGACGAACGGCCCCGCGCTGCCATCCATGATGGGCACTTCGGGTCCCGACACCTCAACGAGCGCATTGTCGATTCCAAGGCCCGCGAAAGCCGACAACAAATGCTCCACGGTCGACACCTTAACGTCGCCCTTATTAAGCACGGTACCGAGCATGGTCTCGCCGACGTTCTCGGCCCGCGCCGGAATATCGACAGGCTCCGGCAGATCGGTGCGACGGAACACGATGCCGGTATCGGGTGCTGCCGGACGCACCGTCATCAGGATGCGCTTGCCGGTATGCAAGCCCACACCGCTTGCCCGCATGATGTTCTTGAGCGTTCTTTGGCCAACCATGATTTCTTCCGAATCAGGCGGCGCACCAAGGCTCGGCGCGCCGCCTGATCACGACGGAGGCGAATCTTATCTCAAAGGCGGTCAGTCAGCCTGCCGACGCAAAAACGCCGGGATGTCGAGGATGTCTTCGACCGGCTCGGCACTGTGCACGAGGCCATCACCCGCGGCTGCCTTCAGGCGCTCGATCGCCGGCACTTCCAGCTTGGAGTAGTCAGAACCGACCGCAAACGGACGGCGCATGGGACGAGCAGCACCCTCGCCTCGAACCCCGACTGGGCGAGTCGCGGTCGGCGCCGGAGCCGGTGCGACCTGCGCTTGCGGGCGCCCGAGACCCGTGGCGACCACGGTCACGCGCAACTCGTTGCTGAGGTTCGGATCGATGACCGTACCGACGACCACCGTCGCATCTTCCGAGGCGAAGTCCTTGACGATATTGCCAACCTCTTCGAACTCGCCGATGCCGAGATCCATCCCGGCAGTGACGTTGACGAGGATGCCGCGTGCCCCTGACAGATTGACGTCCTCGAGCAGCGGTGAGGAGACGGCCATCTCTGCCGCGACACGCGCGCGATCTTCACCGCTCGCATGACCTGAGCCCATCATCGCCATACCGGTCTCACTCATCACGGTACGCACGTCGGCGAAGTCGACGTTGATGAGACCCGGACGTGTAATCAGCTCGGCGATGCCCTGCACAGCACCCTGCAACACGCCATTGGCACTCTTGAACGCATCGAGCAGCGTGGTCTTCGGACCGAGGACCGTGAGCAGCTTTTGGTTCGGGATAGTGATGAGCGAGTCGACGTGCTTGGCAAGTTCGCTCATGCCCATATCGGCGACGACCGAACGCTTGTTGCCTTCCATGTTGAACGGACGCGTCACGACCGCGACCGTGAGAATTCCGAGCTCCTTGGCGATCTGCGCCACAACCGGGGCGGCACCTGTGCCCGTTCCGCCACCCATGCCAGCGGTGATGAAGAGCATGTCGCAACCTTCGATCAACTCGATGATGCGATCACGATCTTCCATGGCAGCTTGGCGACCCACATCCGGATTTGCGCCGGCACCCAAACCCTTGGTGATGTTCGAGCCGATCTGCAGCGCCGTCTTGACGTTGGAATTCTTCAAGGCTTGTGAATCGGTATTGATGCACATGAAGTCCACGCCTTCGATTCCCGTTTGCACCATGTGCGAGACAGCGTTGCCGCCGCCACCACCGACGCCGAGAACCTTGATTACTGCACTTTGGCTGTAAGCATCCATCAGTTCGAACATGTTGAGTCGCTCCTGTGTCGTGAATGTCGAAAGATCAAAAATTTCCCTGGAACCAATTCTTCATGCGATCGACCATGCTGCGCGCGCCGCCTGCGATGGCGCGGCTGCGCTGACCCGGCACGGTGTGATCGCGGCCGTAGAGCAACAGGCCAACGCCCGTCGCATGGATCGGATTGCTCGTGACATCAGCGATACCACGCACCCCTGCAGGCACACCAAGGCGCACCGGCAAGTGGAAAACCTCCTCGGCGAGCTCAATAGCGCCTTCCATCTTGGCGCTACCGCCGGTGAGCACGATGCCCGCAGCGATGACTTCTTCAAAACCGCTGCGACGTAGCTCTTCTTGGATGAGCGCAAAGAGCTCCTCGTAACGCGGCTCGACGACTTCCGCCAAAGTTTGGCGAGCCAAGCGCCTTGCGGGACGATCACCCACGCTCGGCACTTCGATGGTCTCGTCCGAATTCGCGAGTTGCGAGAGCGCACAGGCATAGCGGAGCTTGATCTCTTCGGCGCTCGGCGTCGGTGTACGCATAGAGACGGCGATGTCGTTGGTAACTTGATCGCCTGCAATCGGAATCACGGCGGTGTGCCTGATCGCACCATGCGAGAACACGGCGATGTCGGTCGTGCCACCACCAATATCGACGATGCAAACACCGAGATCTTTCTCATCTTCGGTGAGCACGGCGTAACTCGATGCTAACTGCTCGAGCACGATGTCATCGACGGCGAGACCACAGCGCTGGATACATTTCTCGATGTTCTGCGCAGCACTGTCAGCGCCGGTGACGATATGCACCTTTGCCTCAAGACGCACGCCCGACATACCGACCGGATCGCGAATGCCTTCTTGTCCGTCGATGATGAATTCTTGCGGCAACACGTGCAGGATTTTTTGATCCGCAGGAATCGCGACCGCCTTGGCCGCGTCGATCACATGCTCGACATCGACCTGCTGCACCTCCTTATCGCGAATCGCCACGACACCGTGCGAATTGAGACTACGTACGTGACTGCCGGCAATACCTGCGAATACCGAGTGAATCTCGCAACCGGCCATCAACTCGGCCTCTTCGACGGCACGCTGGATCGACTGCACGGTCGACTCGATGTTCACCACCACGCCACGCTTCAAGCCGCGCGACGGCTGCGAACCGATACCGATGATCTCGATGCTGTTGTCGGCCGCGATCTCGCCCACCAAGGCCACCACCTTGGAGGTGCCGATGTCCAAGCCGACGATGAGCTGTCTGTCCGTTTTCTTCGCCATGTTTCGCTGCCGTTCCGTGTAATCAGCCTTCGGAGGTTTCGTCGAATTCGTCGACCGCAGCAACCTTAGTGCCGCCGCGCCAACCCACCGCGAAGCCATTTGTGTAACGCATATCGACGTACGCCATTTCGGCGCCACGCTGTACGACGAGACGTAAGGCGGCGGCGACGAAACGATCGAATCGCTCATCGACCTGACGACGCCCGAGGCGCACCTTGACGCCATTGTCGAGATCGATTTCCCATGCACCGCGCGCATCAAGACGCAGCGCGACGATACGCACGCCACCTTCGATCAAGCGTCCTTGGATCGCAAAGTAACGCTGTGCGACCAGCCCTTCAGCGCCGTTCGGTCCGGTCAGCCGCGGCAACTCGGGCGGAATGAATCGAGCCTCGCTCAAAAATAACTCGCCACGCGCGTTGAGCAGACCATTAACGCCCCAACGGGCCGCGGCCACTTGCTCGGTGATTTGAACAGTCAAGCCGCGCGGCCACTGCCGAGCAACACTCGCCGTGTCGACCCAGGGCAACTCTTCGATGGCTCGCTGCAATGTGGCGAGATTCACGGAAACGAGTCCTGCCTCATGCAGGCGATCGCGTACTGCCTGCTCGACATCCATCGGCGACACGCGCTGGAAACGTCCCTGCACGGTGACCCGATCGATCGGCTGATCGAGCGCGATCACGATCATGCCGCCGAAAGCCGCGATCACGGCAACGCCAGCAAAGCTATAAATCCAGCGACGCCAATCGATAACGGGCCACTGCCAACGACCCTCTTCCTGGCGACGACGATTACGGGGCTTTCGGGCTCCGAACATGTTCAGTGCTTCCTCAAGTTCCACGTCGACGCGTAAAGCTCGTTTCGAGCACGCGCCAAACCAAAGTGTCGAAATCGATCCCGGCGGCCGCAGCGGCCATCGGCACGAGACTGTGATCCGTCATGCCCGGAACCGTATTGATCTCGAGTAGTAGCGGGCGACCGGTAACGTCCATCATGAAATCGACACGACCCCAACCCTCACCGGCAGCCGCAGCGAAGGCGCCGCGGGCCAGTGCAGCCATATGGCGTTCCGCTTCGAGCGAAAGACCTGCCGGGCAGTGGTACTGCGTATCGTTACGAAGATATTTCGCTTCGTAGTCGTAAAAAGTATTCGGCGTCTCGATTCGGATCGCCGGCAAAGCCTCACCCTGCAAGATGCCAACCGTGTACTCGGGCCCTTTGAGCCAAGGCTCGGCGAACACGAGCTCATCGGTGGCGGCCGCGGCCGAAAACGCCGCCGGTAATTGATTGGCGCTGTCGACCTTGCTCATACCGACGGAAGAGCCCTGCGTGGCAGGCTTCACGATCATCGGCAAACCGAGACGCTGAACAGCAAGCTCGAAATCTTCTGCACCACGTAACTCGACACTGTCGGCAGTTGCAATACCGACTGCAGCGACGAGACGCTTCGTGCGCAACTTGTCCATGCAGATAGCCGAACCAAGCACGCCACTGCCCGTGTACGGCACGCCGAGACATTCGAGCGCACCCTGTACGGTGCCATCCTCGCCGCCAGGACCATGCAAAGCGATCCAAACGCGATCGATGCGATCATCAAGCAAGCCAGTCAAAGAACGTTCTTTCGGATCGAAGGCAACCGCATCGACACCGCAACGTTGCAAAGCGGCGAGCACGGCTTGCCCTGAGCGCAAGGAGACTTCGCGCTCGGTGGACGACCCACCCAACAAGACGGCAACCTTGCCAAATTCACGAGCATCGGTGATGGAGCGCATCAGGCTGCCTCTCCCACGATCCGCACTTCAGTCTGCAATCGCACACCGAAGCGAGCCTCGACCACCTCGCGCACCTCACCGATCAGTTGCTCAAGATCAGAGGCTTTGGCCTCACCCTCGTTGATGATGAAATTGGCGTGCTTCGGCGAGACACAAGCACCACCGATGCGGCGCCCTTTGAGACCTGCGGCCTCGATCAACCTCGCGGCGTGATCACCAACCGGGTTCGTGAAAACAGATCCGCAACTCCATTCGCCGATCGGTTGTTTTGCTTTGCGCTCAACGAGCAGATCACGCAAGGTGTCGTTGTTGCTCGCTGGGCGCGACTCAAATGCGAGCGTGGCGCCGAGGAAAGCCTCGCCGACGACAGGCGCAGTCACGTGGCGATAGGAGACGCGGTACTCCGCTGCTGCACGCCAGTGAATATTTCCCGCGCGATCGATCACTTCGACCTCTCGCACGTGCGACCAAGTCTCGCCACCGAAAGCGCCTGCGTTCATGGCGAGCGCCCCACCCAACGTCCCTGGGATTCCAGCAAAGAATTCGGCAGGACCCAAACCTAGCCGCACACAATGACGGGCAATGCGAGCGCAAGGTACGCCCGCTTCGCACCAGATGAGTCCATCGGCCCGTGGCTCGAGCTGGGAGAATGCGCGATGGGTGAGAATCACGGCGCCGCGCAGTCCACCATCGCGAACCAGCAAGTTGCTACCAAGACCGACCCACCACAACGGCAAATCGGCGGGAATGGCGCGCAAGAAAGCCGCGAGATCCTCACGATCACGCGGTTCGAAAAACCAATCCGCTGGACCACCCACATGCCAAGACGTGTGTCTCGACATGGGCTCGTGACGACGCAGTCGACCGGCGAAACGGGTTTCGAGGTCGCTCACTGACTCTCCTCCCGTCCAGCCGTGCGTCCGCCCAAGCGCTGCGGCAAATCGTGCGCTACACCGCTCACGGTACCCGCGCCCATCGCGAGGACGACATCGTCGGCACGCAACAATCCGGCGAGGACATCGCCCAATTCTTCGATGCGCGGCAGGAATACCGGTTCGATATGACCGCGACTGCGAACGGCACGACAAATCGCTCGGCCATCGGCACCCGGGATCGGCGCCTCACCCGCCGCATAGACCTCACTGACGAGCAATACGTCCGCACTCGAGAGCACACCGGCAAAATCATCGAGTAGATCCCGCGTGCGTGTGTAGCGATGAGGCTGAAACGCGAGTACCACACGTCGGCCCGGATAGGCTTGCCGTACGGCATCGAGCGTCGCGCGGATCTCCGTCGGGTGATGACCGTAGTCATCGATGACCACGGCCTCACCTTGACCGGCCGGCACCGTTCCGACGAACTGCAAACGTCGATCGACACCTTGGAACTTGGCGAGCGCTCGCTGGATCGCGGCATCGTCGATACCCAGTTCACTCGCAACTGCGACAGCCGCCAAAGAATTCAGGACATTGTGTCGGCCGGGCAAATTCACCGTGATAGCCAGCGGCTCCACGTGCCCAGGACGAACCACCTCGTACGAGGTCTGCAAACCTTGGCGCTGCACGTTAACGGCACGGACGTCGGCATTAGCTTCAAAACCGTAAGTCGTGATCGGACGACCGACTTTCGGCAGGATGCCGCGCACTTCGGCATCATCGACGCAAAGCACAGCCAAGCCGTAAAACGGCAAGTTATGTAGGAAGTCGACGAAGCTCTGTCGCAACCGATTGAAGTCACCATCATGCGTGCCGAGGTGATCGTTATCGATGTTGGTGACCACCGAGATCAACGGCTGTAGATGCAAGAACGACGCATCGCTCTCGTCGGCCTCGGCCACCAAGTAACGCCCTGCACCGAGACGCGCGTTCGTACCGGCACTTTTGAGGCGTCCACCGATCACGAACGTCGGGTCTTCGCCACCCTCGGCGAGCACCGAGGCGATGAGACTCGTCGTCGTCGTCTTACCGTGAGTGCCCGCCACGGCAATCGCCGAACGGAATCGCATCAGCTCACCGAGCATCTCGGCGCGCGGTACGACCGGTAAGCGCATTTGTAAGGCGCGAGCGACTTCGGGGTTCTCCTGCGACACGGCGGTCGACACAACGACCACATCCGCGCCAGTGACATTCTCGGCAGTATGACCCTGCGTGATACGCGCACCGAGCTCTTCAAGTCGCGCTGTGACCGCGCTCTTTTTGAGATCACTGCCCTGTACGCGATAGCCGAGATTCAACAAGACTTCGGCAATACCGCCCATACCGCTGCCGCCGATGCCGACGAAGTGGATGGTATTGATACGCCGCATGCGTTCCATCGAATTCATGCGGCGACTCCGGCGGCCGAAAGACAGCATTCACCAAGCTGTCGGGTCGCTGCCGGACGCGCCAACTCGCGAGCCTTCTGCGCCATACCGAGTAACACTGCGCGATCACGCAACAGCGTACGCAGCGCAGCGGCGAGCTGATCGGCCTCGAGACCGCGCTCAGCAAGACGGATAGCCGCGCCGCGCGTGACGAGAAATTCAGCGTTGCGCGTTTGATGATCATCGACTGCCGACGGCAGTGGAATGAAGATCGCAGCGAGTCCTGCAGCGGCCACCTCGGCCACCGTCAGCGCACCGGCGCGACAGATCACGACATCCGCCCACGCATAGGCTGCAGCGACGTCATCAATGAAGCGGGTGACCTCGGCGGATACGGCCAAGGCGTCGTACGCCGCGCGCGTCTTCTCGTAGCCAAGTTCGCCACTCTGGTGACGAACGACGATATCGAACTCACCTTTGAGTTTTGCGATAGCGCTCGGAACCAAAGTATTCAGACGTTGCGCACCCTGACTACCACCGATCACGAGGATGCGCAGGGCATCGTGACGCCCAGCGAATCTCACGGCAGGTGCTGGCAGCGCAAAAAAGGCTTCTCGCACCGGGTTACCAACAGCAATCGCGCCAACCGAAGCCGCGAATCCGCCCTCGAAGCCCTCGAGCACGCGCGTCGCCACTTTAGCAAGCATGCGATTGGTGAAGCCGGCGACGGCATTCTGTTCGTGGATCACGAGCGGCCTACCGGATAAGCGCGCGGCAACACCACCGGGGCCCGTGACGTAACCGCCAAGACCGACGACGACAACGGGTCGATGGCGCCAAATCGCTCGCAGCGACTGCCACAGTGCGCGCGTCAAACGCCAAGGTGCTGCCAGCAAAGTGCCGAGAGTCTTGCCACGCAAGCCACCGATATCGATCCACTCGACATCGATCCCTGCTGCGGGCACAAGACGCGCCTCGATGCCGCGTTTCGTACCTAGCCACACGATGTGAAACCCGCGCTGTCGTAACCAGTCAGCGAGCGACAGCGCCGGAAAAACATGCCCACCGGTACCGCCTGCCATGATCATGACGCAAGGTGCGGTCATGCTTCCTGCACCTCACCTGTCAAACGACGCGAACTCGTTCGCTCGGCGCCTTCACGCAAAGAAATCGCGGCGCGTCCGCGCGTCGCCTGTACGGCCTCGTGATAGACGCGAAGCAGGATTCCGACCCAAGCCAACGTCGCGATCAAGCTCGAGCGACCATAGCTCATGAAGGGCAGCGTGAGCCCCTTCGTCGGCAAGGCGCCCATATTCACGCCCATGTTGATGAAGGCTTGAATGGCGAGCCAAATGCCGAAACCCACCGCGAGATAAGCGGGAAATTTCAGACCAGCATCACTCGCTAATTTCCCGATGAAGAGCGCTCGCCAAGCCAAGGCGAGGAAAAGCACCAATGTGACGACGATGCCGATCAAGCCGAGCTCTTCTGCCAGCACCGCAAAGAGAAAATCGGTGTGCGCCTCCGGCAGATAAAATAATTTCTGCACGCTTTCGCCAAGACCAACACCCGTCCAGCCGCCACGACCGATTGCGATGAGGCTCTGCGTCAACTGAAAGCCGCTATCGAAAGGATCTTCCCAAGGATTACGGAACGAGGTTAAGCGGCGCAGACGATATTCAGAAGACACGGCGACGAGCGCAATCAACGCACCACCGACCAACGCGAGGCCCAACACGTCGCGCCAACGAGCGCCGGCAATGAAAAGAACCCCAAACGCGGTAGCGGCTAGAACCGTAGCAGCGCCAAAATCGGGTTCGCCGAGTAGCAGTATGAAAAAGATACCGACGACACCCAGCGGCTTGATCAAGCCGAGCAGGCTGCTGCGTAATTCAGTCTCACGTCGTACGGCATAACTCGCAATGAACGTGAGCACGATGACGCGTGCCACCTCTGAGACTTGAATGCTGATACCCGCGATACGAATCCAGCGGCGCGCGCCGTTCACCGAGTGACCGATGCCGGGAATCAACACCAGCACGAGTGCGAGTGCTGCGAGTCCGAGCAAGGGTACTGCGAGCTTATCGAGGAGCTCCGTGCGCACGGTGAAGACCAGCGCCGCAGCCATACAGCCGACAATCATGGTGGCAAACTGCGCGCTCACGTAGGAGAACGCATCGCCGCCATCCTTGCTCGCGATCGAAATAGATGCAGAACTGACCATCACGAGGCCGAGCAACACGATCGAGAACACGAGCATCAAAGTGACCGTGTCGAGATGAATCGCGGTACCGCGACTCGCCGAACGCCCGGGTAATACGATAGTGGCCATCAGCTCAGTCTCCCCACGGCTGCAGCGAACAACTCGCCGCGTTGGGCGTAATCACGAAACATGTCGAGGCTTGCGCAAGCTGGTGACATCAAAACGGTGTCACCCGGCGCAGCGACTTGAGCGGCACGTTGCACCGCCTCATCGAGACTCGCGACGATCTCGGTCGGGCAGATTCCCTGCAACACGTTCGCTATGCGAGCTGCGTCTCGACCAATCAAAAAAGTGTGTTGCACGCGGCCAGCGAAGGCGGCAGCGAGGGGCGTGAAATCCTGCCCTTTGCCATCACCGCCCGCGATCACGATCAAACCACCCTCGTGCCCGGATACGGCAGCGAGTGTGGCACCGACGTTGGTACCCTTCGAATCATTGATGTATCGAACGCCAGCATGCTCACCGACCCACTGCGAGCGATGCGGCAAACCCGCGAACTCGCGCAGCTCCAACAACATCGCCTCGCGCGACAAACCGACGGCATCGCCTAGTGCCAACGCCGCCAGCGCGTTAGCTGCGTTATGTAAGCCACCGAGGCGCATCTCACGAACGGCCATGATCGGTTCGGCATCGATTGCCAACCACTTCGCGCCATCAACCGTGGTCAAGTGGTAACGCGCACCCGCTGCAGATTCGATAGAGAACCCACTGACTGCAGATCCGCGGGGTGACATCCCAGCGACCAGCGGATCGTCGAGATTGAGCACGGCATGCTCGCAACGCTCGAAAATGCGCGCCTTCGAGGCGGCATAAGCCTGCATCGTGCCGTAGCGATCTAAGTGATCCTCGGTGACGTTCAAAACCGTTGCCGCACGCAGGTGCAAAGAAAAGGTCGTATCCAACTGAAAGCTCGAGAGCTCAAGCACGAATAGCGCAGGCTTACCGGAGGCCAGCAAATCGAGCGCTGGCGCGCCGAGATTGCCACCCACAGCCACCTCAATACCTGCGCGCGCAGCCATGCGGCCAACGAGTGTGGTCACCGTGCTCTTGCCGTTCGTTCCGGTAATGCCGATGACCGGCACTTTGACTTCGCGAGCGAACAATTCGATATCACCGAGGATCTCGACGCCACGAGCACGCGCCGATTGCAACAAAGGTTCGGTCGGCGAAACACCAGGTGATGCCACGACGAGATCCACACCGGCTAATAACGCGGAATCAAAACCACCGAAGCGACAGCACGCTTCGGGCGCGATGCTCTTAAGCTCAGCACTGCCCGGTGGATCGACGCGCGTATCGGTAACGGCAATCTGCCAGCCACGCGCTGTCAAATGACGCGCGACCGAGACTCCGGTTTTACCGAGGCCGACGATCAAAGCGTTGCTAGCGGTGCTGGGCATGATCAACGCAACTTCAGGGTCGCAAGACCCGCAAGAATTAAGAAGAAAGTGATGATCCAAAAGCGCACGATCACTTTCGGCTCAGCCCAACCTTTGAGCTCGAAGTGATGATGAATAGGCGCCATACGGAAAATGCGCTTGCCGGTCAGCTTGAACGAGGCCACCTGCAAAATGACCGACGCCGTCTCGAGCACGAAGATGCCGCCCATCACGAGCACAACGAGTTCCTGTCGTACGATCACGGCAATCGTCCCGAGCGCCGCACCAAGTGCGAGCGCACCGATGTCACCCATGAAGACCTGCGCCGGATAGGTGTTGAACCAGAGAAATCCGAGCCCTGCCCCAACCAATGCGGCACACACGATCAGTAGCTCACCCGCTTGCGGCACCGCTGGAATGGCGAGGTAGCTTGCGAACACTGCGTTACCGCTCGCATAGGCAAAAACCCCTAAGGCCGCTGCGACCATCACTGCGGGCATGATGGCAAGACCATCGAGACCGTCGGTGAGATTCACCGCGTTACTCATACCGACGATCATCAGATAGGTCAGAACGACGAAGCCGACGAAGCCCAGCGGCAGCGCGAAGTTCTTCAAGAAAGGCAAATACAAGGTGGTATCAGCGGGCGACTTTGCCGTATACCAGAGCACGAGTGCCGCAGCGAGACCACCGACCGATTGCCAAAAATATTTGTATCTTGCAATCAAACCTTTGCTGTTCTTTTTGATCAGCTTCAGATAGTCGTCCCAAAAGCCGACCAGACCGAACAGCGCGGTGACACCGAGAACTACCCAAACGAAGCGGTTACCGAGATCTGCCCAAAGCAGGGTGCTCGCGAGGATCGCCACCAGAATCAGCAGTCCGCCCATCGTCGGCGTCCCCGCTTTCTTGAAGTGCGTTTGTGGGCCCTCCTCACGGATCACCTGACCGATCTGATAGCGCGAGAGACGCGCGATCATCCACGGCCCGATCACGAGCGAAATAGCGAGCGCCGAGAGCGCAGCCATGATCGCGCGCATCGTCAGATAGGAGAACACGTTGAGAAATCTCAACGTATCGGCGAATTCCTGCGTCAGCCACAGCAGCATGTCAGTGTGTCCCCGCGGCCGTGGTGCCGCTTAAAGCGTGCACGAGGCGCTCGAGCCGATTGGAGCGTGAGCCCTTCACGAGTAGACAGACATCGCCGGTCAACTCGGCTCGCACCGCTGCGATCAAATCCTCGATCTCGGTGTGCCGTGTCGCGCCCGTACCGAAGCTATCTGCTGCCAGCGCGGCCAAGGACCCAAACGCGAATAAGCGCTCGACGCCATGCGCACGCGCATAACTGCCTGCTTCCCGATGCGCCTCAGTCGCAAAATCACCTAACTCACCCATGTCGCCGATAACGAGCCAACGACGAGCTGACTGATTCGCCAAGACGTCGATCGCTGCCTGCATCGAACTCGGATTCGCGTTGTAGGAGTCGTCGATCAAAGAAGCCCCACAGGTCGCGCTGCGCCACTGGAGCCGACCGGCCACGGATCGCATGGCAGCAAGGCCTGCAGCAACCTGTTCAAGCGTGGCGCCCGCGGTGACAGCCGCCGCTGCAGCGCCAAGTGCGTTGATGACGTTGTGCTTGCCGGCGAGCGCGAGCTCGATCTCGACCGTGCCTTGCGGGGTATGCATTACGAAGCGCGTCGCGAATCCTTTCCGATCACTCGAGGTGTGGATATCGCGTGCCGAAAAATCCGCTTTCGAGCCGAGTCCGAAAGTAACGATGCGAGCGACTGTCATGTCGCGCCACAGTCCAGCAAACGCATCATCGACGTTGAGCACCGCGACTCCGTCGGCGGGTAATGCGGCGAACAACTCGCCCTCAGCACGCGCGGCAGCTTCGAGACTGCCAAAACCCTCGAGATGTTCGGCGCCTGCGTTGGTGACGAGTCCGATCGAAGGCTGCGCGAAACCGGCCAATTCGGTTACATCGCCCGGATGATTGGCACCCATCTCGATGACGGCGTGACGATGCTGCGTCTCAAGACGTAGCAGAGTCAGCGGTACGCCGATGTGGTTATTGAGGTTACCCGCCGTCGCGAGCGTCGGTGCGCGACGCGCGAGGATGCTCGCCAGCATTTCTTTGGTAGTGGTTTTACCGTTACTGCCTGCAACACCAATCAGGATGCCGGTATAGCGACGACGATGGCTACAAGCCGCCCGCTGTAGCGCGGCGAGACCGTTGTCGACTTCGATGATGGACAACCCCTCAGCCGAAGCCAACTCAGCCACTGCGCCCGCAGCGCCCCGTTTCTGCGCCTCGGCGATGAAGGTATTGGCATCGAAATTGGGACCGCGCAGCGCCAAGAACAGCTCACCCGCGGTGAGTTTGCGCGTGTCGATGCAGACACTCGAATAGTCGCGGTCTTCGCCGTGCAATACACCGCCACAATCTGTAGCAAATTGCGCGAGCGTCGCCATCAGACTGCCACCTGGCGAATAAATTCTTTGACGATCATCTGATCACTGAAGGGACGCTTCTCGCGACCGACGAGCTGGTAATCCTCGTGCCCTTTTCCGGCAATCAGCACGACATCGCCGTCACGCGCAGCCATCAAAGCCTCGCGGATTGCTGCGGCTCGATCGTGCTGGATTGCGATCGTCGCTTCCGCGCCAACACCACGGCGGATCTCGGCAATGATTTGCGCAGGATCCTCAGTGCGAGGATTGTCATCGGTGATGACAACCTGATCGGCTAAGCGACCGGCGATCTCACCCATCATCGGGCGTTTGCCGACATCGCGATCGCCGCCGCAACCGAACACGAGATGCAGTCTGCGAGCACAATGCGCCCGCGCCGCGACGAGCGCTTTCGCGAGCGCATCGGGCGTATGGGCGTAATCGACGATCGCAAGCGCCCCGCTGTCGATCACGAACGCCTCCATCCGCCCCGGCGGCGACTGACTACTCGAAAGAGCGCGACGCGCATCCTCCGCGGTCATGCCGAAAGCTCGCAAAACACCGTAGGCGATCAGGACATTGTCGACGTTAAATTCGCCGATGAGCGGAATCTCGAGCGCGGCAGCCTCAGAGCCCTGCGGATCGACACTCGAATCCAACAACCGGAAACGCAAACCGCGGACATGTCGCTCGATATCGCTGGCGCTAATTCGTACCGTAGCCGTATCGAGAGCGGCGCATTGCTCGGTCACCGCGCGACCGGTATCCGTCCGAGCCGTCACGAAAAGTGGCGCCTCGCCAAGCGATGCCTGCTGCAAAGCCCATTTAGCCCCCTGAGCATCATCGACGTTGATCACGCGAGCGCCCGTACGTGACAAATCGAACAAGCGCGCTTTCGCAGCCGCGTAGTTCTCCATCGTGCCGTGGTAATCGAGGTGATCTCGAGTCAGATTCGTGAAAGCGACCACACGATATCGAACCGACTCGACACGAAACTGATCGAGGGCGTGCGAGGAGACCTCCATCGCGACGCACTCGGCTTTCGACGTCAGCAGATCCGCCAAGCGCTGCTGCACCGACACTGCATCTTCGGTGGTGTATTCGCCACCGACTAAAGCCTCACCCGGAACACCACACCCGAGTGTGCCGATGTATCCAGCGCGACGATGCTGTTGCTGCATCGCCATCGCGATGAGCCAGCTCGTGGTGGTCTTGCCATTCGTACCGGTCACGCCAGCCACAGCCAGCGTCAAGGAAGGATCGCCGTGAAAACGGGCGGCAATCGCACTCGCATGACGCGAGAGCTCGCTGACAGGCGCCATGAAGATATCGTCGCGCGGGGTTGGCGGTTCGACGCCCGCGGCGGGCTCCCACAAGATCGCTCGCGCGCCACGCGAACAGGCCTCACCGAGCCCGCGTAAACCATGCGTACGACGTCCTGCGCAGGCGAGAAACAAACCGTCTGCCTCGACCCGACGACTATCGAGCGAGATGTGGCGGATGGGCAGCGACGGAGCATCGGCGTAACCGCGACACAGATCCGCAAGGCTGCGAGTTGCCGTCATCGACGAACCTCGCCACTTGTTGCCGTACCGCGCTGTGCGATGTTGGTGATGAGCGCATTACCGGGCGCTTCGAGCGACTCGGGCAGCGTCTCGGGTAACTGATCCGTTGGGGCGTCGACGGGCGCATCGGGTGCGACCGCAAGCAATCGCAAGGCCCCACCGACAACTTTAGAGAACACCGGTGCAGCGACGTCGCCGCCGTAATAAAGACCCGCACCGGGCTCGTCGATCACAATGACGGTGGCGAGACGCGGATTAGATGCTGGCGCGAGACCTGCGAAGACCGAGAGATACCGATTGGTTGAGTAACCACCCGCACTCGCCTTCCAAGCGGTGCCCGTCTTACCGGCGACCGTATAACCCGGGATGGCTGCGCGCTTGCCCGTGCCGATGTCAGCCGACACCACCGCACGCAACATATCGACGACATCCCGGCTCACTTGCGTTGGCAGCACTCGCTCGCCGCTGACCGGTTGCTCAACCTTCAGGAACGAGACCGGCCGACGCACACCCTCGCCGCCCAAGGTCGCATACGCCTGCGCAATTTGCAGCGGTGTCGCCGAGAGACCGTAGCCATACGAGACGGTCGCCGTGGTGATCGGGCGCCAGTGGTTGTATTGGGTGAGCAATCCGGCCGACTCGCCAGGATAACCACTCGTCGTCACGCGCCCGAAACCAAGCTTAGACAACGTCCCATGCAAAGTTTCGGGACCGAGCGTCAGTGCGATGCGCGTCATCGCCACGTTCGAGCTACGCGCCAACGCCGTCGCAAGATTGATCGGACCGAGGTTGTGCTTATCCTCGATCATTTTGATGCCGACCTTCACCATGCCGGGCGAGGTGTCGATGATGCTCTCGTTGTTGAATTTGCCCGAGGCCAAAGCAGCCGCCACCACGAACGGTTTGATCGTCGAGCCCGGTTCAACGAGATCCGTTACCGCACGATTCTTGTAACCGCTCGGTTTGTACTGCGCGCGATCGTTCGGATTGAAGGTGGGCTGATTCACCATCGCGAGCACTTCACCCGTCGTCACGTCGATCACGACGACTGAGCCTGCCTTCGCGCGATGCTGCTGCATGGCCGCTTTCAATTCGCGATAGGCGAGATATTGAAGACGCATGTCGAGCGAGAGCGCCATGTTGCGACCTGGACGCATCGGTTTGATGCTCTCGACGGTCTGCACGGTGCGGCCGAGATTGTCCTGGATCACGCGCTTGGCACCGTTGTCGCCGGCGAGCCAGTGGTCGTATACGAGCTCGAGACCTTCTTGCCCTTGATCGTCCACACTCGTGAAGCCGATGACGTGACCTGTCACCTCACCGGCTGGGTAGTAGCGACGGTATTCACGCGTCAGGTGCACGCCCGGAATGTCGAGAGCGCGAATCTTCGCAGCTTCGGCCGGCTGCATGTGGCGAGCAACGTAGAGGAACTGTCGATGTAAATTCGCCGTGATGCGCTCTTTGAATTCTTCGGGATCGCGATTTAGCGCGCGAGCAAGATTGGCAATCTGGTCCGTCCCGAGCGTCAATTCTTTGGGATTGACCCAAACGGAATCAACGGGCGTGCTGACAGCCAGCGGCTCACCCATCCGATCGGTGATACTGCCGCGGTGAGCCACGATAGGCGCCACTCTCGTGAAACGCTCATCGCCCTGTCCGCGCAGAAAGTCATCCTCGACTAACTGTAGCGTCACAGCTTTCCAGGCGAGCGCCACCGCGCCCACGGCCATCAACCCGGCAATCAGATAGCCCCGAAACACGAACGACGGAGTCGGCGCTTCCGGTTTGCGAGTCAGGCCGCTGCGTGAGGCGCGCGATGAGCCACCGCGACCCGCGCCCGCAGCCAACTTCTTGCCGAAGGGCCAGCGAATCATGCGAACCTCGTCATGGCGCTACCACTTCGATTTGCTTCGGCGGCGGTGTGCGCATGCCGAGATTGGTTGCGGCCACGTTCTCGACGAAAGCATGAGTCGAAAAGGCGCTCTGCTCGAGCTGCAGACGACCCCACTCCATCTCGAGACGATCGCGCTCGCGATTGACACGCTCGAGTTCGACGAATAACTCGCGTGAGCGATGTTTGACATAGACGGCACCCGCCGCTGAGGCGAGCACCGCAAGCCACAATGCAGGGATCAAAAAATAAAGCGCGCGACGCGACGGCATTTTCATCGTAAGCGCTCTCCGCAACGAAGCACGCCACTACGCGAACGCGGGTTGCGAGCGATCTCCGCCTCCGAAGCGCGTCGTTTGCGCCCCACCTCACGCATGCGCGGCTGAGCGGAATCCGGAATTTGCGGTAAACCCGCATAAACGGGATCGACTATCGAACGCTCGCGGATGAAATGTTTGACGCGACGATCTTCGAGCGAATGAAAACTGATCACCGCCATGCGGCCGCCCGGCGCCAGCACGTCGAACGCCGCTTCGAGACCGCGCTGCAATTGACCGAGCTCGTCATTGACGTGCATGCGCAGCGCCTGGAACGTGCGCGTGGCAGGGTGCTTGCCGTCATGGCTGCGGACGACGCGCTGCACGAGATCGGCGAGCTCGCCCGTACGGCGCAGCGGCGCTTCAGCGCGCGCAGTCACAATTGCGCGTGCGATGTGTCGGGCGTGACGCTCCTCACCGTATTCTGCTATCACTTGAAACAGCTCCCGCTCATCAGCATGAGCGAGGAAATCGGCTGCCGACTCACCGCGAGTCGGGTCCATGCGCATGTCGAGTGGGCCGTCTTTGGAGAAACTGAAGCCGCGCGCAGGGTCGTCGATTTGCGGCGAAGAGACGCCAAGATCGAGTAGTACGCCGCGCACGGGCCGATCGCCCCCATATTCAGCAACGACTCGCGCCAATTGCGCGAAGTCGGCGTGCACGAGTTCGAGACGCGACTCTCCCTGAAATCTTTGATGGCCCGCGGCGATAGCCTGCGGATCCCGATCGAGCGCGAGCACGCTGCCTGAGGCACCGACTGCCTGCAGCAAACGCGCTGTGTGACCACCCCGACCGAAAGTCCCATCGACATAAAAACCGCCCGCGGACGGGGCCAGAACCTCCAGCACCTCGTCGACAAGCACCGGTATGTGCTCATCCACCGGAGTTTGCCCCTGCCAGAACGGCCATTCAGCCGCCCTCCGCATTGATCGCCTGCACTCGATACCCTCGCGCCGTACCCGACGTGAGTGCATCGCCCTTGTTCGCGACGACCGTCGCGCGACGCTCACAACGACAGAGACTCAAGCTCCGTCGACAGATCGGTGGCGGTTTCCTCGCTCTTCACCCAGAAGTCGCGACGCTCATTCCAGCGCGCTTCATCCCACAGCTCGAGTCGATTACCTTGGCCGATCAGCATCGCGTGCCGCGTCAAACCGGCGTATTCACGCAGTTCGGGCGGCAGCAACAGCCGTCCCTGACCGTCCAGATCAATCTCGGTTGCATGACCCACCATCAGGCGTTGCAGGCGGCGGGACCGCTCATGCAAAGCCGGCAGGCTCATCAACTTGCGCTCGATCTGCTCCCAGTCAGGCAGCGGATAAATCAGAAGGCAGGGGTCACGATCGACGGTGACGACGAGGTTGCCCTCGCTACGCTCGAGCGCACGCTGACGCTGCCGGGTGGGCAACACCATCCGGCCTTTGTCGTCGAGCGTGACTCTGCTGGCACCACGAAACATGACTTTGGAACGGGCGCACGATCGCCCATTTCGCCCCACTTTTTACCACTTGGCGCCACTATAGAAACTGCCGATGTGGAGTGTCAACGGCGAATTGAAGAAAATTTTATGTACTGCCAATAACTTACGGGCGTCTTGCGTTCTGAGCAAGAGCCTAAAAAAGACAAAATCTTTGGGGTTTCAGAGAGTTGCTGAACAAGCTTCAGTAAACGCTCTAGAAAAGAGGGAGTCGGCCGGTAAGCCGGGTTCTGTCTAGGGTGATCATTCCTCTGGGACATTCGTCACCGAATGCCTCAAGCAGCCTACCCGGAAGTCACGCTCGGACACGGCGCTGCAGGTTTCCCTGCGACT
>JBMTZD010000039.1:0-20039 GCA_049455235.1 Steroidobacteraceae bacterium | reverse complement strand
GGCCGAAAGGCCTGAGATGTCGCATGGGGCGACGAACCCGTTGAACCTGATCCGGTTAGTACCGGCGGAGGGAGCAGGTGTATTCCGTTCGTTTTTATCCGTTTTTAATGCTGTTTCTGTCGTTATTGGCATCGACTGCAGTCGCACAGTCCGAGTCGACTTTGGAAGAAGTCATCGTGACGGCAACCCTACGCCCGATGGCGTCCATCGATGTGCCAGCCAGCGTGACGGTGCTCGATCAAGCCACGATTAAAGAGGCTGGATTGCAGCACCTTCAAGATGTGCTGCCGCTCGTTCCCAATCTGAATTGGGCCTCGGGTAGTTCGCGCCCACGCTATTTCCAGCTGCGTGGTATTGGCGAGACGGACCAATGGCAGGGTGCGCCGAATCCGTCGGTGGGATTTTTGATCGACGGTATGGATTTTTCGGGTATCGGTATGCCGGCGACGCTAATCGATCTAGATCAGGTCGATGTGCTGCGTGGACCTCAAGGCACGACCTTTGGTGCCAATGCGTTGGCGGGTTTGCTCCACGTTCGTACCCAACGACCGACGGCGGACGCGCTGCAGCGATGGGAGGCCAGTTGGGGCGAAGCGGGCGTCGCATCCCTTGGTCTGGTGACCGGTGGTGCGCTCGGTGACGAGTCTGCATGGCGCATTGCCGCACAGCGCTATCGTGCCGATGGTGCACGTTACAACGAATTCGTCGGTCGCGACGATACCAACGGGTTGTCGGAGAACACCTTTCGTTGGCGCAGTACACACCGTCTTACGCCGCAATGGCAAGCCGATTGGTCCTTGCTTGCGGTCGATCAAAATAACGGCTTCGATGCTTTTTCGATCGACAATTCGAGACGAACCCTTTCCGATGATCCTGGTCGAGACCAACAGCGATCTCGTGGTGCGTCGTTACAGTTGGTGCGAGAGGGAGCGGTGACGTTTCGCAGTCTTACGGCATTAGTGGATGCGGATATTCTCTATTCTTTCGATGGCGATTGGGGCTTCGACCCCAACTACGATTTCACGTCGCGATTCGTGCGTGATCGTCGCACGCTCAGCCAGGATTTTCGCTGGTTGTCGGAGGCGAATGGGTGGATCGTCGGTCTCTACGGTCTCGATATCAGCGAGGGTAACGATCAGCTCGATCTTTACGGCGGTGAGGTGTATCGCGAGTTAAAAAGCGATTACCGAGCTCGACACGCCGCCATTTACGGCTCTTACGAGCGAGAAATCGCGACTCGCTGGACACTCACTCTCGGTGTTCGCTTGGAACATCGCGATTCGCGCTACGTCGATACAGACGGTACCGATGTCGATCCGGATGAGACGATGTGGGGTGGCAATTTCTCGCTTGGGTACCGGATCGATACGAACCAACGCCTTTACGTCTCGTTAGCTCGTGGCTACAAGGCGGGTGGCTTCAATATCGGCGCCGTGATTCCGGGTGAGCGCCGCGAGTTTTCGGAGGAGCTTTTAAACTCGATCGAGCTCGGCTACAAGGCGCTAGATCCGGATCGTTTGTGGCGTATCGAGGCGAATCTCTTCTTGATGCGCAGGGCCGATCAACAGGTGGGCACTTCCGCTCAACTCGATCCGGGTGATCCGCTCTCGTTCATTTACTTGACTGATAACGCCGCCCGCGGTGAGAACGCTGGTTTTGAGGTGAGCATCAATCGTAGCGTGTCGCCTCGTTGGCAGGTATCGGCTTCGGTCGGTCTTTTGAAGACACGCTTTTTGGATTACGTGACTATCGATCGTAATCTCGCGGGGCGAGAGCAAGCACATGCGCCAGCGCAACAAGCAGTTTTGAGCGCTGAATACCGTCATGAGCAGGGCTGGTTTGCCAGAGCCGAGCTACAGCATGTGGCGGCGTTTTACTTTAGTGATAGTCACGATGAGCGGTCGCAGTCGTATAACTTGCTTAATCTTCGCGCCGGCTACGAGACGCCGAGTTGGCGACTCGATATGTGGATACGCAATGCGCTCGATGAAAACTATGCGCAGCGCGGTTTTTTCTTTGGGAATGAGCCACCCGATTTTCCTAACAAGTTGTACGTTCAACTTGCTGATCCAAGACGTGCGGGAGTCAATTTGACCTGGACGGTGCATTGAGTGCGCGAGTGGATAGATCAAATGTTGGCAACCCACTGGGCCGAGCAGGTAGCGTTGGTCTGTGGCGTGATTTACGCGATCCTCGCTGTGAAGCGAATTCGCTGGGCGTGGGTCTTCGGTGCGGGCTCGTCAGCTCTGCTGGTATGGTTGGCAGCAGGAGCGGCCTTGCCTCTACAAGCGGTGCTACAGGCCGTTTATGTGCTGATGGCGGTCTATGGCTTTTGGCACTGGTCGAAGGTGGCGCCCGGCGAGAAAGTGATCGCCGTGCAGATGTGGACTTGGCAGCGGCACGTCGCTGCTTGGCTGGTGATCGTGCTGCTCGTTTGGTTGGGTGCGCCCCTGTTGCAGCAGCATACGGGCGCCGCGTGGCCGCACTTGGATGTTGCGGTCACGGGGCTGAGTTTGCTCGCAACTTGGATGACCGCGCGAGCGATTCTCGAGAACTGGCTCTATTGGCTGCTCGTTGATGCTTTATCGTTTTACATGTATTCGGCGCAAGGATTGTTGTTCGTCGCGATGCTGTACGCCATGTATTTTGTCATCGCGATTTTTGGCTTGCGAAGTTGGTGGCGACAGCGTGCATGACTGGATCCGATCGCGACTCTCTCACTGGAAATCGTATCGAGTATCGAGTTGATCGAGATCGGCGAGTCGTACGTCGATATTGGAGCACGGCGGAGCGGGCCTCCTGGTTGGGGGCGAGCCGCGAGGCGGAGCTTGCAGCACATCGGTTGGCGGATCACGCGGGCGTCGCCCCGCGCATCACCGCCATCGATGTGGCGTCGCAGTGGATCGAGATCGAGTGGATCGACGGAATTGCCGTTTGTTTCGATCAGTCGATTGAACCAGCCATCAGGCCGGTGTTGTGGAGCCTGCTTGGAAAGTTGCGCCAATTGGACCCGATCGGCGTGCCGCAGCTCGATGTGCCCGATCGGATTGAGGTTTTACTCAAGCGACTATGTCTGATCGATACGCGGGCGTGGTCAACGTGGGCGTCTCGCTGGGCTGCGCTTCGAGAGCACGCCGCGGAATACGCCGCGTTACCGACTCGACTTTGCCTCGTCCACGGCGATCTTGTCTCCGGCAACTTGCTGCAAAGGGCCGATGGTCGATTGTTCGGTATCGATTGGGAGTATGCGCACGCTGGGCATCCGCTTGAGGATCTGGCTGGCATTTTGGTGGTGTCCTCCGAGTTGCAGAGCGAGTGGCAGCTTGCGCAGCGGGGCGCAGCGGAGCATCCGGATTGGTGGCCGCAGGCCACGTTCGATGCGCTCGGCTGTCTCGACCGTACCGGGCAAATTCGACTATTGAGCTGGTGGATCGAGGCTCGGCGCGTACTGGATGGGGTGTGGATGGCATTGGCGGCGCATTCTGCTGGAAACGCGCTGGATGCCTAGGCAAACTAGGCCACTCGGTTTCAAATTGAATACAGGATGAGCGAATGCCTACTTTGAAGGTCATCGATCGTGACGGCGTCGAGCACGATGTTCCGGCGCGATCGGGTGTGAAGTTGATGGAAACACTGCGTGAGCTCGATTACGGCATTTCAGCCATCTGTGGTGGTATGTGTTCCTGTGCCACCTGTCACGTCTACATCGACGCATCGTGGACCGCCAAGATTCCCGCACCGATGTCGGACGAGCGTGAGCTGATCGAAGAGCTCGCGCACCACAAAGAAGGTTCGCGTCTTTCCTGCCAGATCGATATGA
The DNA here is from genome assembly GCA_049455235.1 of Steroidobacteraceae bacterium. GTDB lineage: Bacteria > Pseudomonadota > Gammaproteobacteria > Steroidobacterales > Steroidobacteraceae > UBA964. The sequence goes on along the minus strand of JBMTZD010000039.1, from coordinate 16,219 downwards.
CCGATGCTCTGGATGGGCTGCGCGTCACGATTGCGCCGGACGAGTGACGGAGCGCTCACTGTGGATTGGTTCGTGCTATTTCTTGTCGCAGCCGCCAGTATCGCGATCGCCCGCATCGTTTATCAGGTGAGACGCACTGCGACGAGTCGCGTCGATGACTGGGATGCCAAGCTCATCGAGCGTCTTCGTCGTGGCGGCATCGATCCTTTCCAGCCGTTGCCGATCGACTTTTTCATTGCGATGCCGACGATGGAAACCGCGCAGCGCGTAGCAACGGCCTTACAGTCCGAGGGCTATGCTACCGAGCTTCGCGAGGCTTCCGAGGGTGGTGCGCACCCTGTGAGCGTCCATGCCGTTAAAGCCATGCACTTGCATGTACCTGTCATCCGTGCGGCTTCACAGCGTCTGCGCGAACTGGCTGAAGCCGATGGCGGGCGCTACGACGGTTGGGCGCCTGGTAAAGGCTAGCGCTTGTCGGTTTGTCGCTTGACCGCTTCGGCAGCCGCTTCGATTGCTGCCTGATCGCCTAAATAGCGACGACTCAGCGGCCGCAAATCTGCATCGAGATCGTAGAGCAGCGGCACACCCGTTGGGATATTGAGCTCGACGATCTCGTTCTCGGGTACGTTATCGAGCATCTTCACCATCGCACGCAGACTGTTGCCGTGCGCGGTAATCAATACGTTCTTACCGGCGCGTAGTTGCAGCGCAATGCCGTCATCCCACAGTGGCTTTACGCGTGCCAAGGTATCTTTGAGTGATTCCGTTGCCGGTAGCAGAGCGGGATCGATCCCGGCGTAGCGACCATCGAAACGCGGATGTCGCGGATCATCGATCGAAAGCGGCGGCGGTGGAATGTCGTAGCTACGTCGCCAAATCTTGACCTGCGCCTCACCGTGTTCTGCGACCGTCTGTGCTTTGTTCAGGCCTTGTAAGGCACCGTAATGGCGTTCGTTCAGTCGCCAGTTGGTGTCGATCGGAACCCACATGCGATCCATTTCATCGAGCACGATCCAAAGCGTGCGAATGGCTCGTTTGAGAACTGAGGTGTAGGCAACGTCGACGTTGATGCCGGCCTTCTGGATTTCACGACCGGCATTGGCTGCCTCGAGACGGCCCTGGGGCGAGAGGTCCACATCCGTCCAACCAGTGAACAAGTTCTCCACGTTCCAGATGCTTTGGCCGTGACGTACGAGGACGAGTTTTCCCGCCATTTTGCCGTGCTCCCGCGAGGTTGGGGTGAATCTTAGGGCGCGAATGCTAGCACAGGGGTCTGTTGTCCTCGTCCGATAGCCGGGCATAGACTCGAGCGCACGGGGATTACATCGCGACATTAGATCGCGGGAGAACGACATGAGCGCCAATCTCGAGTCCACGACTGCGGACCGCGGCGGTTTGAAATCGTGGTTCCATCGACCGCCCTACATTGGCTTACTGGCATTTTTGATCGTCTTCGTCGTGCAGGCGTTAGGGCACACCGTGATGATCATGATGGAGGATATTTGGCCAGGGCCCGGTTACGTCTTCGAGTCGGCATTTGCGCTCGGCGCGTTCGGAGCGCTCTTGCTGTGGCTCGGCATGCGTCACCCTAACGAGGTCTCGGCCACCTGGTACGGCTTCTGGGCCGGTACCTTCCTGTGGACGGGTTGGGTCGAATTCGCGTTCGTTTGGTCGGGCCAGGATCTCGGTGTTCCCGATTTGATGGATCCTTTCAAGCCCGGCGTCATTGCGACGAAGGCGGAATATCTCGTGATGATGTCCTCGATCGGTGTGCTCGGCTCGACACTGATCTATTTCTTGTTCAACAAAGAAACCAAATGCAATTTCTTCATTTGGTTTCAGCGTCATTTGAAGTTGAAGACGGGAAAGCCGAATCCACAGCATGAGCGTAACTTTGCGGCGATCACGGCACTCGAGACCGTCTACGTCATCTGGTTTTTTTATCTCGTGCTGCTATTTCTTTATCACAAAGATTTCGCCGGCGATCGCCATCCGGTGACCTATGCGGTCTTTTTCCTGAACGTCGTTTGGGCGGTCTATCTGTTTCGGCGGTTGATGCTGTTTTGGCGTGTGACCACGGCGATTCGCTACGGCATACCCACCGCGATCATCGCCTGGAATGCGGTCGAACTCGGTGGTCGTTGGCATTGGTTCACCGAGTTCTGGGAGCATCCCGAGGATTACGCATGGCAGCTGTCCGCTTTGGCCGTTGGCATCGTGGCGGCAGCGTGGCTCGCCGCTCGCACACCGATGCATACCAAGGCCAATCTCGAGCGCTGATGAGCGTGACAGCTCAGTCGGCGAGGCTTCTTAAACCGTCCACGCAAACCGATAGCGCTGCGAAGTCGCTTGCAGCACCCGCCGATACATCCGACAGGGTGCGCTCCCAGCGCGCCAAGGCGTCTCGTCGACTGGCTGACCAACGGGCGTAGTCCTGCCGTGCGATGGCGCTGATGATCGCGCGTTGTAGTTTGCGTACCGATTCTCGCAGTCCCGATCGTGCAATCGCTTGCAGCGGTCCCTCGACGACCAAGTGGTCGATTCGCGATCCGAGCCAATCCAATTTAAGTTTCTCGCTGATAGCAAACCAATCGGCCGCGACCGTCGCGACAGTGCGTTTTTGCATTTTGGCGAGCTCGGCGACATCGAAGGCGGCATCGCGCGCGATACCACTCGCAAGACGACTGGCGAGTGTGGCAGGAAGGCCGGCGTCGACGTAGCGCTGCTCCGTCGCCGTAAACTCCCGTTTGAGCTCGCCACTGAGGCTGCGCTGCACGATTTGCTGGAATGTACGAACGGCTGCGCCGAGTTCGGATACAGCATCTGCGACGACCAACTTCGATTGGCGCCTCAGTAACCACATGGTCGCGTGACGCAAGGTTCTCGCCGTATCGGCATAAGCGGCGTACTGGGAGGCCGTTGCGACCCGATTGTCGAGCGCTTCGATGTCGCTCCAAATATCGCGTGCCTGCAGCAGTTCACGCGCAACGCTATAGGCGCGCGCCACATCAGCCGCCGAGGCGCCCGTTTCCTCGCAGGCGCGCATCACGAAGCTCGGTCCCATACGATTGACAAGGCTATTGGTCACCGCCGTCGTCACGATTTCTCGTCGTAATTGGTGGCGGCGTACGTCTTTGTTGAAGCGGGTGATCACAGCGGCGGGGAAATACCGCTCCACTTCTTGGGCAAAGTAACTGTCGTCGGGCAAATCCGTATCGATCAGTTGTCGATAGAGTGAAATCTTCGAGTAGGCGAGCACGACCGCCAATTCCGGACGCGTAAGCCCAAGTCCTTGCTTGCGACGCAAGGCTAGTGCCTCATCGTCTGGGAGGTTCTCAACGAGTCGATCTAGTTCGCCGTTGCGTTCTAGATGACGAATCAGGCTTTGCAGTTCCGGCAAACGTGCAGCGGACTGCAGCTCTAGAGTCGAGAGCGCCTGACTCTGCAGATAATTATTGCGAAGTACCAGCCTTGCCACTTCTTCGGTCAATTTGCCCAGCATCCGATCACGATCGGCGCGCCGCAAGGCGCCTCGTGCTTCGATCGCTGAGGTCAAAATTTTGAGATTCACCTCGACGTCAGACGTGTTGACGCCCGCCGAATTGTCGATGAAGTCGGTATTGATGCGTCCGCCAGTGAGAGCGTATTCAACGCGGCCGCGTTGAGTGCAGCCGAGATTGCCACCTTCGCCGACGACTTTCGCGCGCACCTCACGACCATCGACGCGCACGACGTCGTTACCACGATCGCCCGCTGCGGACTGAGCTTCGTCACTGGCCTTGACGTAGGTGCCGATGCCACCGTTCCACAACAAATCTACCGGCATACGGAGAATGGCACGAATGAGCTCGGTGGGTGTGACAGTCGGTGTTTCGATACGCAGCATGGAACGCGCTTCTGGGCTCAGAGCGATGGATTTGGCGCTGCGCTCGTAGATGCCGCCGCCCTTTGATATGAGGCGCGCGTTGTAGTCTGTCCACGCCGAGCGAGGTAGAGCGAAGAGACGCGCTCTTTCGGCGAAGCTGGTTGCTTGATTAGGGGTAGGGTCAATGAAAATGTGCTGGTGGTTGAAGGCGGCGACGAGCTTGATTTGTCGCGATAACAACATGCCGTTGCCGAAGACGTCACCTGACATATCGCCTATGCCGGCCACCGTGAATGGCTCGCGTTGGATATCCCGACCGAGCTCACGGAAGTGTCGTTTAACGCACTCCCAGGCACCCCGCGCCGTGATGCCCATTTTCTTGTGATCGTAGCCTGCCGAACCGCCAGAGGCGAAAGCGTCACCCAGCCAAAAACGCCGCTCGATAGCGATGGCATTGGCGATATCGGAGAAGGTTGCTGTGCCTTTATCCGCAGCGACCACCAGATAAGGGTCATCACCATCGCGCCGATGAAGATTGGGCGGCGACACAATTCGTCCGGCGACAATATTGTCTGTGAGATCGAGTAGTGCGTTGATGTACTGCCGATAGGCGGCGACACCTTCTGCCTGAATGGCATCGCGCGGTCCACTCGGCAGCTGCCGGGCAACGAATCCGCCTTTGGCGCCAACGGGAACAATGACCGTGTTCTTGACGTTCTGGGCTTTCATCAGCCCGAGCACTTCGGTTCGGAAGTCTTCGCGTCGATCCGACCATCGCAAGCCACCTCGGGCGACTTCACCCATACGCAAATGCACGCCTTCGACCCGCGGTCCCAACACGTACATTTCGTAACGCGGTCGTGGCAGCGGTAACTCGGGGATGGCTTGGGGGTCTAGCTTGAAGGCGAGCACCGGTCGCCGCGCCCCGTCATCGTTGCGCTGGAAGAAGTTGCAGCGCAGGGTGGCGAGGATGACTGCTTGGAACCGCCGCAATATACGATCGTCGTCCGCATTTGCGATGCCATCAAGTTTTTTGGCAAGTCGAGCGAGGAGCTGTGCCTCGGTCTTTTGTCTGGACTCTTTGCGCAGGCTCGGCTCGTGGCGTGTCGCAAAGAGCTGATATAGATCGCTGGTGACGGCCGCATTCGACTCCAGCGTATGTTCCATGTAGCGTTGGCTGAAAGTGATACCGGCTTGTAGTAGATATCGACAACATGCACGCAGCACGTTGATTTGATGAATATCGAGCGGGGTCGACAGTAACAGTCGATTGAAGCCGTCGTTGTCGATGACGCCATCACGAACGCATTGCAGGCCTTCGAGCAATCGATCGCCATCGGTATCAACGTCAAACTTGGCATCTGCCTTCAATTCGATCTCAAAATCTTGGATCGCGGTTTTCGGCAAGTTGGCAGCGTCCAAGACCCACGCCTGTTCACCTAAGAGGCGTAGTCCGAAGTTCTCGAACATCGGGACGAGATCGGCGATTGGCAGGCTCGATCCGCGTCGAACTAGACGTAAATACAGGGATGGGCTGGTCACGGAGGGTTCACTCTTTGATTGGTGAACTCGCCAATGCATTGTTGCGTTCGTACTCGCGAGGTATTCCATCGCTTCGATATCGCGTAGCGATGTCGTCGGTGAAACTGCCGTTTGGTAAGCAAGCGGGAATAGCGGCGCATAAGTCTGAAATAGACGAGCCGCTGCAGCCGGGGCGAGCGCCGCTTGTAAGCTGGACCGCAGATGATCCGTCCAGGTGGCCACCGCATCGGCGACTTCACTCTCGAGCGAGGCTAGCTGAGTTGCCGACAGTTTTTCTACGCCACCTCGGATCATGATGTGTAATCGGGCGTGATTGGACAGCGCGATCTGTACCTGTGATTCGAGATCGCTGCCGCCACAGAGTCGTACCAGTAAAGCCTCGATACGCAGTCGCACTTCGGTGGTGTATCGGTCGCGCGGTACGAAGACCATGCAAGACCAGAAGCGACCGAGTGGATCGTGGCGCAGCATGACGCGGGTTGTTGGGCGATCGTAAAGATTGACGACGCCGCGAACGAAATCAACGAGTTCGCGCGGGCTCGACTGGAACAATTCGTCACGCGGCCAGGTTTCGAGTACGGCGAGCACAGCCTTGCCGTCGTGGCTGCGCGGATCTAGCCCGAAACGCGAAATCACTTCCGATACCTTGCGACGCACCACCGGTATGTCGTTGGGTGAGGCGAAGTAGGCAGTAGCCGTCCACAGTCCTAGGAAGCGGTGTTCACCGCGAACGCGGCCCTTGGTGTCGAAATCTTTGATCGTCAGATGATCGAGGTGTCCGCTGCGATGCACGGTCGAGCGCAGCGCTGACTTCGTAATGATCAGCGGATCGGTGCTTCGCATGGCCTCGCGCAGTTCACCTTGCAGCGCCTCAGTGGCGGCGATATCGACCGAGTCTGCACGCAGAATACCGAGACCGCTGCGTCGTTTCGCCTGTAATCGATCGCGATGAGTGCCGCGTATCAGCCGCTGGTAGCGGTAGCCTAAGAAGACGAAGTGAGCGCCCTCCATCCAGTCGAGTAGTGCAATTGCCTCGTCGCGCTGTTGACCTCGCTCGCCTCTAAAGGGTGCTTTGGCCAGTTGTTCGATAGCCGTGCGAACCTTGATGCGCATCGCCATCCAGTCGGTGACGGCGAGTTCGACGTGTTTAAGCGCCGCGCGTAGCCGCGCTTCGAGACGGGCCGTTGACTCGCCATCCCAGAGGCGATCGATTTCATACAACTGCCAAGATTCGGTGCGGCTTCGCTCGGATGCCTCGTCGTGTGTTGACAGCAAGCGACCGCGCCCATCGCGGCGTACGTGCAGCACGGGATGAACCAGCATTCGAACGGCGACCCCAATCTCTGCAAACGCCATCCCGAGCGATTCGACGAGGAAGGGCCGATCATCGGTGGCGATGAGTACTAGGCTGCTCGAATCCGACACGTGCACGATCTGTAGCAAAGTCTCGTGATCGCGTCGCTTCGCGGCGACACCGAAATGCATCGAGGCAATGCCAGCTAAATAAGTGGCGTCGCGGGTCGCGAGATCCTCTTCACCGACACCGCTGAAATAACGTCGCAGCAGATCGAGCGGCACACGATCTTCTTGGCCCTTGGCCGTTTTGATAATCCGATCGATGAGGGTCAGGCGTCGCTTGGGAACTTGAGTCGGCATGTTAAATCTCGTCGTGAATCGGGGGTTGATGCATCAACAGATCAGCTTGCTGGGTTAATCGTTGCAGCAAGCGATCGAGTTCGACGCGTTGTGAATCATCTAGGTGCTCGAGCAAAGCGCGTTCATAGGCGCGCGCGATGGGTACAATTTCTTCGTAAACGCGCTGCCCTTGTTCAGATAATCGAAGCTCGGAGCGGCGGCGATCTGTCGAGTGGTAGCTGCGCGCGAGTCGACCCTGTTTGATCAGGCGGGTGACGGCGCGGCTGACCGCTACGGCATCCATTGCTGTTCTTGCGGCCACTTCGGCAGCCGAGAGACCTGATTGCATACCGAGCACCGCCAACACTCGCCATTCGGGAATGCGCAAATCAAAGCGTTCCGAATAACGGTTCGCGATAGCGGTGCTGACCGTATTGCTGAGCACCGAGAGGCGATAGGGCAGAAAGCGGTCAAGTATCAGCGGGTCATTCATGATGTTTGATGGCGACGATACGCTGGTCGATCGATCCGAAGATCGATAACCCTGCTGCATCACGCATCTCTATTTTGACCTGATCGCCGGGTGACAGGAATGGGGTCGAGGCGGTGCCCGTGAGTAGTTGCTCCACCGTACGCTGTTCTGCGATGCAGGAGTAGCCAAGTCCTCCTGCCGCGATCGGGCGGCCAGGGCCGCCGTCAGCCTCGCGATTGGATACCGTTCCAGAGCCGATGATGGTGCCGGCTGCAAGGCTGCGCGTCTTTGCTGCGTGAGCAATGAGTGCCGGAAAGTGGAAAGTCATGTCGATGCCGGCGTTGGCGCAGCCGAAGTCGCGACCGTTCAATTGGACCAGCAAGGGCAAGTGGACACGCCCGCCATCCCAGGCGTCGCCAAGCTCGTCGGGTGTGACTGCGACAGGCGAGAAGGTCGAGGCAGGTTTCGATTGGAAGAAGCCGAAACCTTTGGCGAGCTCGCTCGGGATCAAACCGCGCAGAGAGACATCGTTGACGAGCATGACGAGGCGGATGTGCTCGCGAGCGGCCGAGTCGCGACAGCCTTGTTCAACATCGTCGGTAATGATGGCAACCTCGGCTTCGAAATCGAGACCCCATTGGGGATCGCCGAGTGGGATGTCCTCGGTCGGCGCCAAGAACCCGTCGGAACCGCCCTGATACATCAAGGGGTCGCTCCAGAACGAGGGAGGTAGCTCTGCGCCGCGTGCTTGTCTTACCAAGGCAACGTGATTTACGTAGGCGGAGCCGTCCGCCCATTGATACGCCCGCGGTAGCGGCGAGAGGCATTCTTTGGGATCGAACGGGATGCCTTCGCCCGCGTTGACACGCGCACTGAGTTGTTGCAACCGCGGCTCTAAGTGGCTCCAGTCATCGAGCGCTGCCTGTAGGGTTGATGCAATCGCCCTGGCGTCTAGGCAGCGAGATAGATCGCGCGATACGACGACGAGACGACCATCGCGACGACTTTTGTCATCACGCAGACTCGCGAGTTTCACGATTCTTGCTCCTTCGATGTATGCAGCCAGGCGTTGTGTTGCGGTGCCCGCTTGGTGAGGCTCCATTCGGCGAGCATCGGTTCTGCATTTGCACGCGCTCGTGCTTCATCTTCGGCCGTTGCGGTATTGCAGGTCAGCTCGAGTCGGTGACCGTTTGGATCGAAGAAATAGATCGAACGGAACAACCCGTGCTCGGTAGGGCCGACCACATCGATACCGTGCTCAATCAAGCGTGTTCGTGCGAGGCTCAAAGTGGCAAGGTCGGCGACTTCAAAGGCGATGTGTTGAACCCACGACGGTGTGTTCGGATCGCGACCCATTGGTGGGCGCGTCGGAAGCTCAAAGAAGGCGAGAACATTGCCACCGCCTGCATCGAGAAATACGTGCATGTACGGATCAGGCTCGCCGGTCGAGGGGACTCGATCTTCGGCGAAGGCGACCGTGAATGGCATTCCAAGCACGTTGCGATAGAACTCGACGGTCTCGCGCGCATCGTTGCAGCGGTACGCGACATGATGAATGCGCTTGACGAGGCTCATGTCGCGTCGGTCCGCAGCGCACCACGGCGCAGCTGATCACGCTCCAATGATTCGAACAAGGCTTTAAAATTACCTTCACCAAAACCTTCGTCTCTCTCTCGCTGGATGAACTCAAAAAAGAGCGGGCCGATCATGCATTCGGAGAAGATTTGCAGCAGCAGTCGTTTTTCGCTGCGCGTATCTCCGTCGAGCAATATCCCTCTTTGTTGTAGCGCGGCCACGGGCTGACCATGTCCCGGTAGGCGCTCCTCGAGTGCTTCGTAGTACGTCGCGGGTGGCGCCGTCATCAAGGGAACGCCGCGCGCTCGCAGTCGATCGACGGTCGCGCATAGATCGCTGGTGGCGAGGGCGATGTGTTGAATGCCTTCTCCATTGAAGCGCATCAAGAACTCCTCTATCTGACCGCCGCCTTTACCGTCCTCTTCGTTCAAGGGGATGCGGATTCGATTGTCCGGCGCGGTCATCGCGCGCGATTGCAAGCCTGTATGCGTGCCTTGGATATCGAAGTGACGAATCTCGCGAAAGTTGAACAAGCGCTCGTAGAAGCTCGCCCAGTGCGTCATGCGGCCACGATAGACGTTGTGGGTGAGGTGATCGATATGCGTAAGACCCACCCCTTCGGGCACGCGATCGACGCCGGGCAAGAAAGTGAAATCGATGTCGTAGATGCTGCTGCCTTCATGGTATCGATCGATCAAATAGAGCGCGGCGCCGCCAATCGCCCGCACGGCAGGTAGGCGAAGCTCCATCGGCCCGGTCGGAACGTCGATCGGTTGCGCGCCGAGCTTCAAGGCCCTCGAGTAGGCGTGATGAGCGTCGCGAACCCGAAAGGCCATCCCGCAGGCTCCGGGGCCGTGCTCTTCGGCAAAGTAGGCTGCCTGGCTCACCGGCTCGCTGTTGAGAATGAAATTGATCTCGCCTTGGCGGAACAGCGTCACCTGTTTAGAGCGGTGACGCGCAACGATCGAAAAGCCCATCGCCTCGAAGACGGGCTCGAGCAGACCCGGTTGCGGGGAGGCGAATTCGACGAACTCGAAACCGTCGAGGCCCATGGGGTTATCGCGAGTCGATAGGGTTTGGTTCATAGCCACCATTATAGTTTCACTTGAAACTATTTTGTTTCATGGACAGGCGGGTCCTCGATCTCTATAGTTATGCAATGTTGAGCAACTCTGAAATCAAGTACGATTCGGAGTTCATGGCGCGCGCCCTGCGTGCCGTGGCGGATCCGGCGCGTCTGCGTCTGTTACGTCTGTGCAGTGATCAGCCCACCAGCGTCTCGGAGCTCGCGGCGGCTACAGCCGAGAGCGAGCCGAACGTATCGCGACAGTTGAAGCAATTGGCTCTGGCAGGATTACTGCGCCGAGTGCGTCGCGGGCAGCGTGTCGAATACCTTCCCGTCGCGGAGATCGGTTTTTCTCGGGATTTGTTGGGGCTGTTGTTGCAACGACTCGACCCCGACGATGCGGCGTTGCGCGAGGCGCGTGTGCGGTTGCGTGCCATCGAGGTCGCCGCGCGTAACCCGGCTTTGCTGCGGGCGGCGAGTCACGAGTGGCTGCAGACTGGCCGTCTTGGGCGCACGCTGCGCGTGGCGATCGAAGCGGAGTTGAAGCGAGATCTCGTGGGTGCGCGCGTGCTCGCACGCACTCAGCATCGAGAGTTGCTCGAGGCGATCTCGAGCGCCGAAGTGCGTTTGACTCTCCGCGCGCGGGATAAGCACGAGCTCGCGCTGCTGAAGGCCTGGTCCCAAGATCAATCAGCTGAGATCGAGATTCGGGCCAACTCCGAGTTGCGGCAACAGGAGCGTTTCGATGTCGTGCTCGATCTGCCGCTGCCTGGTGAGGTCAAGGATGCCGCGCAATTAGCAAGTCTTATCTCGCGAGCTCGCACCCAATTGGTCGACGATGGAATTCTTTGGTGCGCCATCCCATACGAGCTGCTGGAGCAGGGCGGTGGTGCACCGCCAACGCGCTTGCGGGCGTTGTTGCAGGAATTGGCCTTCGATTGCCAGTCGTTGATTCCCCTCGAGGCAGAGGGTCGTCATCTGCTCGTCTTCCGTGCTCGCGCCCGCGCTCGTAGAGCTGTCGTGACGCCGGCTGTTTCCCTGTCTGCCTGAGACCGTATCTGCGTGAGGAGTGTGACGTCGATGTCGTCGAGTTCGATCAGCGTATCTTTCGAGTTCTTCCCACCCGCCGATGCGGCGATGGAGTCCACGCTTTGGCAGTCCGTGCAGCGCTTGGCGCCGCTTGCCCCGAGATTCGTGTCGGTCACTTACGGTGCCGACGGGTCGACTCGTGACCGAACGCATCAGCTCGTCAGTCGTATCCAGCATGAGACTCGTTTGACAGGCGCGCCTCATCTGACTTGCGTCGGTGCCACACGCGAGGAGGTGCTCGAGGTCGCAAGACAATATTGGCGCGAAGGAATTCGTCACATCGTCGCCTTGCGCGGCGATGCGCCGCAGGGAGCGACACGATATGAGCCTCATCCCGATGGATATGCCTACGCATCGGATCTCGTCGCCGGCTTGCGTTCAGTCGCCGACTTTGACATCTCGGTTGCTGCTTATCCCGAAACACATCCGGAAGCACCGTCCGCCGAGGCGGATCTCGATAATCTTCGTAAGAAAATCGATGCGGGTGCGTCTCGAGCCATCACGCAGTTTTTCTTCGATACGGACGATTACCTTCGCTTCCGTGATCGGTGCGTAGCTGCTGGCATCAATGTCAGCATTGTTCCAGGTATTTTGCCGATCACACGTTTTCCGCAGGTAACCCGTTTCGCCGCGCGCTGTGGTGCGAAGATCCCAAATTGGCTCGCTGAGCGCTTTGCGGGTCTCGACGATGATCCTGAAACTCGTCGACTGATCGCGGCGAATGTCGCCATTGAGCAGGTGTCGCGCTTGCGATATCACGGAGTCGACGAATTTCATTTCTATACGCTTAACCGCGCTGAGCTGACCTACGCGATCTGTCATGCGCTAGGTTTGCGTCCGGTTGCAGGTGCGGCATGAGTGCGCTCAAAGCTTGCGGTTGCGACTCGCACGTCGCTCATAGCGATCATCGTGGCACCGTAAGCGCGCACGGGAGTGCTGCCGGCGCGACGGCCGTGGCGGCGCCGTTCGCCATTGAGTCGATTGACGAGCGCGCCCGTGAGGAGCGAGTTCGTCGCCTGCGGGGCTCTATAGACGATCGCATTTTGATCATCGATGGTGCGATGGGCACGATGATCCAACGGCATCGTCTCGACGAGATGGGTTATCGCGGTCAAAGATTTTCTGAATATGACCGTGATGTGCGTGGTAACAACGACTTATTGACGCTGACGCAGCCGAAAATCATCGCGGATATTCATCGGGCCTATTTCGAGGCCGGCGCCGATATCGTCGAAACCAACACTTTCAACTCGACGACAATCGCTCAGGCCGACTACGGTATGGAAGCCTTAGTGCCAGAGCTGAATTACCGCGCGGCGCGCCTCGCGCGAGAAGTGGCCGACGATGTGGCCGCACGAACGGGTACTCCTCGCTTCGTTGCCGGCGCCTTGGGTCCAACCAATCGCACGGCCTCGTTGTCGCCGGACGTCAATGATCCCGGTCTGCGTCTCGTAAATTTCGATCAACTCGTCGAAGCCTATTCGGAGGCAACTCGCGCTCTGGTACTCGGCGGGTCGGATTTGATCCTGATCGAAACCGTCTTCGATACGCTCAATGCGAAGGCTGCCATCTTCGCGGTTCGCAACGTGCTTTCGAGCTTAGGCCGCGACTTGCCCGTCATGGTGTCAGGCACCATCACCGATGCATCGGGTCGAACCCTCTCGGGGCAGACAACCGAGGCATTCTGGAATTCAGTGCGGCATGGCGATCTTTTCGCTATCGGTCTTAACTGTGCGTTGGGCGCAAAGGATATGCGTCCGTACGTCGCCGAGCTTGCGCGCATTTCCGACAGATACGTATGCGCTTACCCGAATGCCGGATTACCGAATGCCTTTGGTGAATACGATGAAACACCGGCGGAGACGGCGGCGATTCTCGCCGAGTTCGCAAGTTCTGGATTGCTCAATATCGTCGGTGGCTGCTGCGGCACGACCCCCGAGCACATTCGCCTTATCGCCGAAGCGGTCAGCCGGGCGCGGCCGCGCGCGCGAACCAGTGTCCCGGTCAAATGCCGCTTGTCGGGTCTCGAGCCGCTCAACATCGACGAGAGCAGTCTCTTTATCAACGTCGGTGAGCGCACCAACGTCACGGGTTCAGCCAAGTTTCGCAAGTTGATCGAGGCGGGTGATTATTCAGCCGCGCTTGATGTGGCGAGACAGCAAGTGGCTGCCGGTGCACAGATCATCGACGTCAATATGGACGAGGGCATGCTCGACTCGGAGGCGGCTATGGTCAAGTTTTTGAACTTGATCGCAGCGGAGCCCGATATCGCGAGAGTACCTTTGATGATCGACTCCTCGAAATGGAGTGTGATCGAGGCGGGTCTCAAATGCGTGCAGGGTAAGCCGATCGTCAACTCCATCAGCCTGAAAGAGGGCGAGGAAGCTTTTCTCGGGCAAGCGATCAAAATTCGCGAATACGGTGCCGCCGTCGTCGTTATGGCCTTTGACGAGAAAGGCCAAGCCGATTCGATCACCCGTAAGGTCGAAATTTGTCAGCGTTCATACGATCTGCTGACGGAGAAAGTGGGTTTCCCTCCGGAAGACATCATCTTTGATCCCAATATTTTTGCCGTCGCGACGGGTATCGAAGAGCATGCAAGCTACGGTCTCGACTTCATCGAGGCCACCCGCCAGATCAAAGCTCGTATGCCGCTCTCCATGGTCAGCGGTGGCGTCAGTAACGTTTCGTTCTCGTTTCGCGGCAACGATCCGGTGCGCGAGGCAATGCACAGCGTGTTTCTCTACCACGCCATTCGTGCTGGCATGGATCTCGGTATCGTCAATGCCGGGCAGCTGGCGATCTATGAGGATATCCCGCTAGAGCTGCGTGAAGCGGTTGAAGACGTCATTCTCAATCGTCGTGCTGACTCGACCGAGAGGCTGCTGGCGCTAGCAGCCAGATTCAAAGGGGATGGGACTACTAAGCGAGAAGCCGATCTCGAATGGCGCTCGCTACCGGTTGCGAAGCGGCTTGAGTACGCGCTGGTCAAAGGACTCGATGAGTTCATCGTCGAGGATACAGAGGCTGCGCGACTCGAAGCGGAACATCCGATCAAGGTCATCGAAGGACCGCTGATGGATGGCATGAATGTCGTTGGCGATCTGTTCGGCGCTGGAAAGATGTTCCTGCCGCAGGTGGTCAAGAGTGCGCGCGTGATGAAAAAGGCCGTCGCTCATCTCGTGCCCTTCATCGAGCGTGACAAGTCGGGCGCTGTGCGTAGTAACGGCAAAATCGTACTCGCCACCGTCAAAGGAGATGTTCACGACATCGGTAAGAACATCGTAGGTGTTGTGTTGCAGTGCAACAACTTTGAGGTGATCGACCTCGGTGTGATGGTGCCTGCCGAGCGCATACTTGAGGTAGCGCGTCGCGAGAACGCAGCGCTGATTGGTCTGTCGGGTTTGATTACGCCGTCGCTCGATGAGATGGTGCACGTTGCACGTGAGATGCAGCGCCAAGGCTTCGATGTGCCTTTGTTGATTGGTGGTGCGACGACATCGCCTGCTCACACTTCCGTCAAAATCGCGCCGCAGTATCGTGAGCCCGTGGTGTACGTCAAAGACGCCTCACGAGCCGTGGGTGTTTGTCAGTCGCTCGTTACGCCCACTAATAAGGCGGTGTTTGCGGCGAAGTTGGCGGAGGAGCATGAACGCCGACGAGAGCAGCATGCGGGAAAGAGCGTTAAACAGCCCGAGGCCACCTTGGCAGCAGCACGCGCCAATCGACCGCGGATCGACTGGTCGGCTTATCGGCCCGTTGCACCGCTGCGACCTGGCGTTCAGGTGTTCGAGGGATATCCGCTGGCGGATCTACTCGATTACATCGATTGGATGCCGTTTTTCAACGCCTGGGAGTTTGCCGGTAAGTTCCCGGATATCTTGACCGATCCCATCGTGGGTGAAGCGGCAAGCAATCTATACGCCGATGCACGTCGCATGCTCAAGCAGATCATCGCGGAGGAGTGGCTCGAAGTCAGAGCGGTCGTCGGTTTCTTTCCGGCAAATTCGCTTGGCGATGACATCGAGGTTTACTCGGGCGAGGAGCGCCGCGAGGTGCTGACGACCTTGCAGCATCTGCGGCAGCAAAAAGGTAAACCTGCTGGGCAACCCCATGAGTGTCTGTCGGATTACGTCGCCCCGCGCGATACAGGTGTCCGCGATTACATTGGGGCGTTTGCCGTCACGGCGGGTGTCGGTATCGAAGAGCACATCGCGCGCTTTGAAGCGGTGCATGACGACTACTCGAGTATTTTGTTGAAAGCCTTGGCCGATCGACTGGCTGAGGCCGCAGCAGAGCATTTCCACGAGCGTGTGAGACGCGAATTGTGGGGTTATGCGTCCGCCGAGCAACTGACCAACCAGCAGCTGATCCGCGAGGAGTATCGTGGCATTCGACCGGCGCCAGGGTATCCCGCTTGTCCAGATCACACGGAGAAGGCGAAGTTGTGGTCGCTACTCGATGTTGAGCGCAACACGGGCATTCGGTTGACCGAGAGTTACGCCATGTATCCAACCGCTGCGGTTAGTGGTTGGTACATCGCCCATCCGGATGCGCATTACTTTGCCCTCGGTAAGATCGATCGAGATCAGGTGGTCGACTATGCCGCTCGCAAGGGAATGGCGGTCGAAGACGCGGAGCGTTGGCTCGCGCCGAATCTCGGTTACGAGCCGTAGAGCGGATCGGCTCGCACTAGGGGCGCGGTTCGGCGTCGTCGAGTTGGCGCAGGTAAGCCGGCCCGCCAAGAGAACGCATCTGTTCCATGATCCGTTCGGTGCGTCGCAGTACGTAGGGGGAGGCTGCAGCGGCGCGCAGTCGCAGCGGGTTTGGCAATACCGCTGCGAGTAAGGCAGCCTGGCGACGCGTCAGTTTGGCCGCATCCTTGTCAAAGAATTTTTGGGCGGCCGCTTGAGCGCCGTAAACGCCACGGCCGAATTGCGCGACGTTGAGATACACCTCGAGGATTCGATCTTTT
>JBMTZD010000038.1:0-22007 GCA_049455235.1 Steroidobacteraceae bacterium | reverse complement strand
CGCCGCCGATCGAGCGACGTTGATGGCGTTCGCGAAGCGCCTCGCCGCGGGGGAGTCCGCGGGTCAAGTCGAAACGTTTTCTGTCGAGCCATCGGGTCAAACGCGCTATGCGCGCGCACTCATCACGGAGGCGCCCTGTCTCGTCTGTCATGGCGAGAACATCGCGCCGGCTATTGCCAAGACCATTGGTGAGCGTTACCCGGAGGATGCAGCTACGGGTTTTCGCTTAGGCGACCTTCGGGGTATCGTGGTGGTGGAGTCGAGACACGACTGACTCACCACTCGAGGCACCATGGATGACATGACCGGACCGACCCAGCCGCTAGAGCGAGCCTCGACGCTCGCGGCGAGAGCCTATGTTGATGCGGAGGTCTTGGCGCAAGAGCAGCAGCGCATCTTTCGACGTCATTGGCAGTTCGCCTGTCACGAGTCACAACTCGATCGAGTGGGCTCGAGCCTGTTTGTCGATATCTCAGGCGTTCGCGTGGTGCTCGTTCGCACTGGCGACGGTATCAATGCCTTCGAGGCGGTGTGTCGTCATCGCGCGGGTCCTCTCGAAGCGTGCCGATCCGGCGGGCAGGATTTTTTTCGTTGTCGATACCACGGTTGGTCATACGATCTGGCTGGCAAGCTGATGGCCGCCACGGAAATGCAAGGCTGCGAAGATTTCGACCCAAGCTCGATCGAGTTGCCGCGTATCGAGTCCGCGATTGTCGACGGTTTAGTGTTCGTCCGGCGATCGGTAGGGCCGGTGGAGTTCGACGCTCTCACGGTCGGTATCAATGATCGACTGGATTTGGCTGGGCATCGACTGTCTCGACTGCAGCATCACGCGACGGTGAGTTACGAGATCGACTGCAACTGGAAGACCTATGTCGATAACTTTCTTGAGGGGTACCACGTGCCGTTGGTGCATCCCTCGCTCAACGATATTCTCGACTATCGCTCTTATCGCACCGAGTTGGCGCCGTGGTATTCCCTGCAGTCGAGTCCGCTCGACAGCGCGCCGACGGCGTACGGTAGTGGAGAGGCGCTGTACTACTTCCTCTATCCGGCGACGATGTTAAATATCCTGCCAGATCGCCTGCAGACCAATCGGGTGATACCGCTTGCGCCTGAGCGTTGTCGAGTCGTCTTCGATTTCTTTTATCCCGCTGAGTGGTCGTCGGTCGAGCGATCTGCCAAGTTTGCGAGCGACAGCGAATTCTCGGAGCGCGTTCAACAAGAGGACATCGCTATTTGCGTGGATGTTCAGCGCAATTTGGCTAGTGGCAGCTATATTTCCGGTCGCTTCAACCCGAAACGAGAGCAAGGCTTACATCATTTTCAGCGACTGTGGATCGCTGATCTTGCCTAGGCTCGTTGAAATCGTCGCCAAATCCATCCCATCGCAATGAATCCGATGCCGTAAAGAATCGACTCCGAGCCGGCGCTCGCAAGTGCAAAGAGCGTGAAGAGCGCGGCGCCGAGCAGTCGACAGATCCGGGACGCGGTCGGAGTAATGCGCCCCTCGTTTAGAAGGCGGAAGAACGCCGCTAGGCAAAAGCCGTAAAACACCAGTGCGGTTGCCGTTGCGATGAGGGCAGCGAATTCGAAGGCTGCCACGGCCGTTCGCGACAGTGCCATCAACAACAGAATGCTCGTGACAGCGGAGCACAACCAGAGCGCATTCGTCGCAACACCGCGATGGTCCCGTTTACTGAGAGAGGCGGGCAAGTCGCGTGTCGCGCCCATCGAAGCCGGTAACTCGGTGCCGAGATACAGCCAGCCGTTAAGACACCCGAAGCAACTGATGACGCCCGCGAGCGTGACCCATGTACCGATATCGTGTCCGAGCGCGCGCTCAATGAAATCGCTGATCGGAGTCGCCGACTGAACGATCGCGTCGGTTGGCATCATGAGTGCGACGCTGACGGTGGCGAGCAGAGTAAGTAGCCCTGCGAGCAGGGTGCCGAGCATGGTGGCCCGCGGTACGGTGCGCACGGCGTCTCGGATGCGGCCGCGCGGCAACGCGGCACTCTCGAGACCTTGCATCGCAAAGAGGGTGATGGCGACGCAGCCGAGGGTTGCCGACGCACTGATTGGGGTATCCGCCATCGGCGCGACCGCTGCCTGCGCATCGCTCGCTAGCATGCTGACCGCGAGTGCAATAACGAGGAGGAACGGGATGACTTTAATGAGGGTCGAGATGCCCTGGACGCTCTGAGTCCAGCCACGCCAATTGGCGAGAGTGAGTGCTCCCACCGCGCTAAGTGCGACCAAGATGGGCGTGGATGGCGAGGTTGAGGCAGCCGGCAACAGTCGTAAAAAATAACTGGTGCCGGCGACGGCGATGGCGGCATTGGCGGCCCAGATAGAGACTAGGTAGCCGAAGCTGCCCACGAAGGCTGCGTTCGGTCCGAGCGTCTCACGCAAGGTCGCATGGGTACCGCGATCGGGCGCGTGCGTTGCGAGATCGGCGTAGATGGAGGCTAGGCAGAGGGCGCCGGCTAGGGTCACGCCCCAAGCGCTCAAGGCGTTCCAGCCAAACGGTGCTAACGAGGACGGCAGGACGAATATCGCAGAGCCGATGATGTTGCCCACAATGAGCAACGTGGTCGATCCCAAACCGAGCGTGCGGTGGGTAGCTCCGCGATCGGAGTCGATTTTCAAAGAAAAACGTCGCCGCCGTTGGGGCTGATGCATTGGCCCTGATAGTGGCGACCTGCGTCGCTCGCTAAAAAGACGAAACTGGGCGAGATGTCTTCGACCTCGGCAATACGCCCAAGCGGGATCGCCTTGCGGATCTCTTCGAGTACGTCGGCGGGTACGTCATCGAGAATCGGTGTTCGCGTCGCACCCGGCGCCACGCAGTTGATGGTGATATCTCGCGCGCCAATCTCGAGTGCGACGCTGCGCGTGAAGGAGAGGATCGCACCCTTCGCTGCCGTGTACGCCGTGAATCCCGGGGCGCCCTTGTAGGCGAGTTGCGACGCCGTGTTGATGATACGTCCATAACCGTGCGCATACATCTGTGGCAGCACGGCACGCGTCATCAGAAAAGTGCCGCGCAGGTGCACGGCCAGCACGCGATCCCACACGGCGACATCGAGTTCGTGAACGGGAGCCGCCGCGGCGATACCCGCGTTGTTGACGACGATATCGATGTGGCCGAACTCGGCGGTGGCACGATCTACCATCGACTGCACGGCACCTTCGTCAGCGACGTCGGCTTCGAGCACGAGTGCGCGACGTCCTAGGGCGCGGACCGCGCTGGCAACGTTCTCGGCTGCAGCAGCGTCTCGAGACGATGGGTGATTGATCACGATATCGGCGCCGGCCGCCGCCATCGCGAGTGCGACGCCACGGCCGATCCCAGAACTGCTGCCCGTGATGAGGGCGGTTCTGTCACAGAGTTGCATAGGTCATTCCTCCCTTCGCAGACGGCAGATTAGGTCAGATCTCGCGAACATTCACGACGTATTAGAACGTTTCCCGGTAAATGAGTTGCCATCCTGCCTCACTAGAGACCCAAACATGTAAAAAGTCCGAATGGATGACGACTGACTCAGCATCTTGGTGCACAGTCATTCGAACTGACCCTTGGTGTACCGATGTGCGATCCGTTGTCATGATTTTCACATCCAGGATCCGTGGTACTTGAATTCGAATTCGGCCACTGCGCAGGTAGTTGATCAAGCCGAACTTGCCGAGCAGACTTGCAGCGCGAGTCCGGTAGACAAAATGCTCAGAGAGAATAGCTTCCAAATTCAGGGCCCGATCTGCGATCGCGTCAAAAAACGTCGCGTCAGCAGTCGCTAAGCTGATCTTGGGTAACATCGCGTCTTCGAACTAGGTGAAGAACAATGCGGCTGATCATATTCGTTTTTGTGGTGGCCTACCTCCATGTATTCTCGACGGTCGGGCGAGCGGCGACTCCGACGGGGCTGCCAGCGTTCAATCCATATTTAGCCGCTGAGTTCAACAACCAAAGTCACTGGAATGATGCGGCTACCGACAGCACGATGATCGCCGTGCCGCGGGGACACTACCAAGTAGTGGAGGGCAGCTACGAGTGGATTCCGAGTGAGGCCTTGGGGATTCCCGCCTACAGTGCCATCGTCAGCGGACAGGAAGTTCATTGGTTTTTCTCGGGGACAACATTACGCAAGTTCGTACGTCGCGATGGAATCCTGACTGAAATCGACCGCAAGGCTGTCGCGCATGAGTTGCCTGATTACCAAGTCCCATCTGATGCGATGCGGCAAGAGCAACTCGCTCAGATTCGTCAATGGGTTGCCTCCGGTGACGAGGCAGGCATCATCGATTATTTGAATCGCCAACCCAATCGATTGATCAGTGCCGTAGAGGATCAAGTTGCGCAGGGCGTTCTCTACTCGCTGCTGACGCGTGACCATGCCTTTATCGGCGCGAATGCGCGCGGCTTGATTCGAGTCGATGTGCAGGATCCGAGTGATCCCGCATCGCCACTGCAACAACCGCGGCAAATCACTCTCCCACAGCATTTATTTGACGACGAAAAAGTACGTCGGGGCTCGATATTCCAAAGCGATAGCGTATTTGGGCTAGGTATGTCGTTTAACGGCTATTTAGTCGTCAATACGGTCGGTGGTGTCATCGCAACGCTCGATCGCACTTCGTTGGAATTGATTGATGTATATCGCGCGCGCGACCCCGCAGAGCTTTTTAGTAATAGCTTTGCGACGAGCCATGAGGCGAGCGGCGGGGCAATCTACGTTGCAAGCAATCGTCGTATGTACCGGTTGGTAGTCGGCGCCGATGGTCGTATCTACGACGATGAAAAGTTGGGTGCTTGGTCGGCGGCTTACGATCCGGGTGAGCGTTTGCCGGTTGGTAAGATTTCCGACGGAACGGGAGCGACGCCGACTCTGATGGGTTTCGCGCCCGGTGAGGACCGACTTGTCGTGCTGACCGACGGGCGACGCAAGATGCGTTTGGTCGCGTTCTGGAGAGATGAGATTCCAAACGGCGCTAAACGGATCGCGGATGAGTTGGAGATCGATTTGGGCGCCGACTTTCCGACGGTTCAATCGGAGCAGTCGGTCGTCGTTTACGGGGACTATGCCTTCGTCTTGAACGCGATTCCCTCCGTGCCCGCGGCTCCTTTGCCTGTTCGGGGTTCGTACACGCGCGGCTTATTGGCGGGATTCACGAGACCCTTGCCGCGCGGTATCGCGATGCTGCGTTGGGACTCATCTGAGAAACGTTGGCGAGCGCTCTGGTCGCGAAGCGATATAGGTACGGTGGCAACGGTGCCGATGATCAGCGGCGGCAGTCGAATGGTGATCGTCAATGGGACGATCGGCGATCGTCTGGGAGATCTTTATCATCTCGGCTTTAATCTCGATGACGGTGAACTGGTGATGAGCGTTGCCTCGGGTCCTGACCCGCTGTTTAACGGCGTATTCACGGGGATCAAATGCGACCGCGACGGCAGTTTGATGTACACGACGCTCTTCGGGTTGCTTCGGATGAATGTCGATCGGATGCCTACCATTCAGTCACCGGACAAAGACATTCGTAAAAAATAGGCATGTTTTTTGCGAAAAACGATAATATCTACCCCGGGTCATAGCGAAAAACGTAGGAAACCGGGGTGCACAACTTTCGAAGCGGCAAGTCAGGCCCGCTAAAGGGTATTCGTATCGTTGAATTTGCCGGTATTGGGCCGGCGCCATATGCCGGCATGCTGCTCGCCGACCTTGGTGCGGATGTGGTGCGGATCGATCGGTTTGACGCACCCCAACCAGACCCGGGGCATCAGGTCCTCGGGCGAGGTCGTCGTAGCATTGCCCTTAATTTGAAGCAGCCGAAGGCGATCGAGTTAGTGCATCGCTGCCTGCAAGGCAGCGATGGATTGATCGAAGGTTTTCGTCCGGGCGTCATGGAGCGCCTCGGTCTCGGCCCGGAGCAGTGTCACGCCATTAATGCGCGGCTAGTTTACGGTCGTGTCACAGGCTGGGGGCAGGATGGCCCACTCGCCAACGCGCCGGGGCACGATATCAACTACATTGCTCTGACGGGTCTTTTGAATGCGATCGGCACGCCAGAGAGCGGGCCCGTCGCGCCGTTGAACTTATTGGGGGACTTTGCCGGCGGAGGCTTGTTTCTAGCCTTTGGGATGCTCGCCGCGATTATCGAGGCGCGCAGTAGTGGACGCGGTCAAGTGGTTGATGCTGCGATGATCGATGGAGCGTCCTCGCTTGGCTCGCTGATCTGGGGTATGCGTTCCGGCGGATGGTGGCCTGCTGAACGTGGACGCAACATGCTCGATGGCGGGTCACATTTTTATGGTGTCTTTGAGTGTGCTGACGGTAAGTGGATAACTCTCGCGAGTATCGAACCGCCGTTTTACGCAGCGTTACTCAAAGTATTACAACTCGATCCGGCACGATTTGCTGAACAAATGAATCCGTCGCAGTGGGCGGAGTTGCGAGGCGAAGTGGCGGCGGCGATACGTCAGCGTACGCGCGACGAGTGGACTAGTGTGCTCGAGGGGAGCGAGTTGTGTTTTGCACCTGTGCTTGACTTCGATGAAGCGCTAGCGCACCCGCACAACCAAGCACGCGGATTGTTCGAGCGGTCGGGCAATTTGATTTACCCGCGTGCCGTACCGCAGTTCTCGAGAACTCCGGGGGTCGCAGCGACTCCAACTCGCACCGTCGGCGATGACGGGCGCTCCATCTTGGCGGAACTCGGGTTTTCATCCGAGGAAATTTCCAGTTACGAATCGGCAGGTGTCGTTCGCCGATGTTCCGCGTGACACGATAATCTGAGGGAATCATCGATGCCTACTATGTTCGATCAATGGCGAGCGCGTAGCCCCTTCTATAACGATAGTCACGAAGAGTGGGCATCGACGGTCAAAAAATTCGTCTCGCGAGAAATTGAACCCCACATCGACGCTTGGGAGCGTGCGGGGTCTTTGCCGCGTGAATTGCATAAGAAAGCAGCTGAGGTAGGCATTCTCGGCTTGGGCTTTCCGGAAGAATACGGTGGCATCACCGAAGGGGTGGATCGGTTTCACGGCCTCATCACCGGCGTCGAGATGGCGCAGGTCGGCGCGGGTGGTTTACTCGCGAGTCTGATGATTCACGGTGTAGCTCTGCCGCCGGTGATTGCTGCCGGTTCGCCTGAAATCAAATCGCGTGTGGTTCCAGCCGTTTTGGCCGGAGAAAAAATCATGGCGCTAGGTGTCACCGAGCCCTCCGGTGGATCCGATGTTGCTGCACTGAAGACCCGAGCAGAGCGTCGCGGGGACCGATTTATCGTCAATGGTTCAAAGACCTTCATCACATCGGGTATCCGAGCCGATTATTTCGTCGTGGCTGTACGAACCGGCGGTCCTGGTGCGCGCGGTATCAGCTTGTTGTTGATTGAGAAAGGCGCCAAAGGATTTACGCAAACGCCGCTCGAGAAAATGGGTTGGCATTGTTCGGATACCGCCACACTCTACTTCGAGGATGTCGAAGTTCCCGTAGAAAACCTCATCGGCGAGGAAGGCGGTGCATTTCGCGGATTGATGGCGAACTTCAACGGTGAGCGTGTCGGAATCGCCAGTTCTTCAAATGCCTTTGCGATGGTGTGTCTTGAAGAGGCGCTTGCTTGGGCTCGCGAGCGTGAAACCTTCGGCGTCAAGTTGAACCAGAATCAGGCAATACGGCACAAGTTTTCGGAGATGTCGCGTCAAATATTTGCGACTCAAGCTTGGGTCGACCGTGCATGCGATGCCGTGATGCGCGGTAAAGACGATGCCGGAGAGATTGCGTTACTGAAGATCCAGGGAACGCGAACGATGGAGTACTGCGCACGCGAAGCGGCGCAGATTTTGGGTGGCGCCTCCTATATGCGCGGCTGCAAAATCGAGCGGATTTATCGCGAAGTTCGGCCAAATGTTATTGCCGGTGGCTCCGAGGAGATCATGATGGATCTCGCAGCCAAGCAGTTAGGTTACGTTTAAGGGAGCCAATACGATGGATGTGTTTATCTATGATCATGTGCGTACGCCGCGCGGAAAGGGAAAAAGCGACGGAGGTTTACACGAGGTAACGCCTGTTAATTTGGCTGCGCAGACGCTAGCCGCATTACGTGACCGTTCTTTGCTCGACACGCGACTTATTGAAGACGTCATCATGGGCTGTGTTATGCCGGTTGGCGAGCAGGGTTCTAATGTCGCGCGAATAGCGCTGTTGATGGCGGGTTATGATGAGTCGGTGCCCGCCTTCCAGATCAATCGTTACTGTTCGTCCGGGCTAGAGGCGGTGAATGTCGCGGCCGCGAAAGTCATGGCCGGGCAGGGCCTCGCCGCGATCGGTGGTGGCGTCGAGAGCATGTCCCGAGTACCGATGGGAACCGGCGGCGGCGCATGGGCCACCGACCCGAGCGTTGCCTTCTCGACCTACTTCGTGCCGCAAGGGGTTAGCGCAGATTTGATCGCGACGCTGCATGGATATAGCCGTGAAGATCTCGACCGATATGCCGTGGCGAGTCAGCAACGAGCGCAGCTCGCGTGGGATGAAGGTCGTTTTTCACGATCTGTGGTGCCCGTCAAAGATATCTTGGGTGTTCCTCTGCTCGAGCGTGACGAGACAGTCCGCGGTTCAGTGACGTTAGAGGCGCTCAGCGCACTCAAACCGTCTTTTGCCGAGATGGGTGAGAAGTACGGTTCCGATGGGGTCTCGCTTCTGCGTTACCCGAGTCTCGAGCGCATTGAGCACCGTCACCATGCGGGAAACTCGAGCGGTATTGTCGATGGTGCGGCTGCGGTGCTTATCGGAAGTGCGGCGTTTGGCCGAAAGACCGGTCTGAAGCCGCGCGCTCGTATTCGGTCATTCGCTTCGATTGGCTCGGAGCCGACCATTATGTTGACGGGGCCGACGCCCGCTGCCGAACGCGCCTTGAAGCTGGCGAAAATGAACGCGTCTGACGTGGAGTTATTCGAGCTGAACGAAGCATTTGCCTCTGTGGTTCTGCGCTTCATGGAGGCACTGTCGGTGCCTCACGACAAAATCAACGTCAACGGAGGCGCGATTGCGATGGGGCATCCTCTAGGAGCGACCGGCGCGATGATTCTTGGCACGTTATTGGATGAGATGGAGCGACGCAATCTGGCAACGGGTCTCGCTACTCTCTGCGTCGGCGCCGGTATGGGCACGGCAACGATCATCGAGCGCGTTTGAGTAGGAGTAAGAATTCATGACTAGTGTTATCCGTTACGAGCTCGATCACGATATCGCCGTTTGGACGTTCGATCATCCGAGCAAGTCCACCAATACGATTGATCAAGTATTCCTAGATGACTTGGCGGCCTGCATCGAAAGGCTCAAAGCGGAGACCGGAACGCGTGGCGCCGTCATCACCTCGGCAAAGTCGCTGTTCCTAGCAGGGGCGGACCTCAAAGATATCGAAAAGAATCACGCCGCTATGATGCGTCTACCTCCGGCGGAGATGTTCGATAAAGTGTTTTCCTTGTCTAAGTTGTTACGACAACTCGAGACCTGCGGAAAGCCGGTAGCGTGTGCCATCAACGGAACGGCAATGGGAGGCGGTTTAGAGATTGCACTAGCGTGTCACCAGCGGTTCGTTGCCGATGTTCCGGGTCTGATGCTGGGGTTGCCAGAAGTGCAGATTGGCATGCTTCCGTCAGGTGGTGGCACGCAGCGTCTGTCGCGCATGCTTGGCATCCAGGCTGCGCTGCCCTTCTTGCTTGAGGGGAAGACGGTTGATGCGCAGGCGGCGCTGAGCGCAAAGTTGGTCGACGCTGTCGTCTCACCGGAGCAGCTGCTCGATGCGGCAAAAAAGTGGGTTCGTGAGGTCGGCGAGAGCGTCAAGCCTTGGGATAAGCGTGATTTTCGTATCCCGGGCGGTGCTGGACCGATGGAGCCACGGGTAGCCGGTTTATTCGTGGCGACCAATGCGATGGTGCACGAGAAGACGGCAGATAATCTGCCCGCGCCGCAGGCCATCTTATCTTGCCTGTTTGAGGGGCCTTTGCTGCCGATGGATTTGGCCTTGCGGGTCGAGTCCAAATACATGACGAAGCTGATGATGGAGGGCACATCGCTCAACATGATCCGAACGCTCTTCGTCAATAAGACACGATGCGAAAAGTTGTATCGCCGTCCGGCATCGCCAGCGGAAACCACGTTCCGTCAGGTCGGTGTTGTCGGTTCGGGTTTGATGGGTGCGGGTATTGCACAGGTCGCTGCGAGAGCCGGTGTGGAAGTGGTGCTACTCGATGTGGATCTGGCGGCGGCCGAGCGCGGTAAGGCGGCTATCGCCAAGCGTCTGACTGATGCCGTCGCGAAAGGGCGTTTGGATGGTGCCAAGGCCGAGGCGGCGCTGGCGCGTATCACGACGACTGCAGACGTCGCCGCATTGAAAGGTTCGCAGTTGGTCGTAGAGGCCGTATTCGAAAATCGCGACGTCAAATCTCGCGTCATCGGTTCGCTCGATGCTGTGTTGTCGAGTGATGCCGTGCTGGCATCGAACACCTCAACGCTGCCCATTACGGGGCTTGCGGAGTACTCGAATCGACCGAAGAACTTCATTGGCCTGCATTTCTTCTCGCCGGTCGATCGGATGCCGTTGGTTGAGGTGATTCGTGGCAAGCGTACATCAGACGCAGCGCTCGCTCGCGCACTGGACTTCGTGAAGTTGCTGCGCAAGACGCCGATCGTTGTGAACGATTCGCGAGGCTTCTTCACGAGTCGCTTTTTCGGAAGTTATGTCAACGAAGGCATTGCCATGGTTGGCGAGGGTGTCAGTCCCGCACTGATCGAGAACGTGGCTCGGATGCTGGGTATGCCAGTAGGTCCGCTCGCAGTTCAGGACGAGGTCGGATTGGATTTAGCCGTCAGTGTGACGCAGCAGACTCGCGCCGATCTCGGCGATGCATGGCAACCGGGTGCTTCCTATCCGATCGTCGAGCGCTTGTCGGCTGAGCTTGGTCGCCACGGTCGTAAAAGCGGTGGCGGTTTCTACGATTATCCAGCCGAGGGCAAGAAGCGACTTTGGAGTGGCTTAAGCGACATCTGGCCGCTCGCATCCATTCAGCCCGATGCGGAGGAAGTGCGTCGCCGTTTGCTTTACATCCAACTTATCGAAGCCTGTAAATGCATGCAGGAGGGGGTCATTGAGGAAGCTGCGGATGGCGATGTCGGCGCTGTGTTTGGCGTCGGATTTCCGGGTTATACCGGCGGTCCATTCTCGTACATGGATTATTTGGGACTAGAGCAGGTGTTACAGCAGTGCAAGCTTCTGGAGAAGCGCTACGGTGAGCGATTCAAAGCGCCGCGTCTACTCAAGAAGATGGTTGCCGAAAAGCGAGTATTCCATCCCTAGCGGATGTCGCTCTAGCGTATGTCGATAATCACTTGGTGAATCCGACCGCTGAAGCGGGCGGATTCATTTTGACTATCGGTAACGAGGCCACCCAAATCGGTCCCCACGTCCATCGTTTCGTGAATCGAAAAGAGGTAGGGAATCGTGCGGGGTATTCGCAGACGTCCCGCTTCACGCCCGTTGACTCGCAGGAAGACCGTCGCGCCTTCGCCGCTCAGCGGCTTATCGTAATCGAAGGTTACCTCGATATCGTGTGTGCCCTTCGATAGGGCCGCACCTCGCAGCGCTAACGGCTCATCGTCCGAGAATCGGTATCGGTAAATGGGTCTTTGGTTTGCACCGATACTAATCTGCCACCCGCCAGCGACGCCGCCGTAGGAGATGATCGGCCCGGTGGTGTCCACGTCGATATCTACTTTGGCGCGGATCGTATGCGAGCGAAACATCACGGGGGGCGATTGAGTTTCAGGTATGCCGACAGCGCCGTCGAATAACACGTAACGCTGGCGGCCCGCTAGCAAGTGGGGGAGCCCCGCTGTTTGTGCATTGTCTATCAGCGGTAAAACTTGATTTCGTCCTGCCTCATGCCAAAACAGCGCCTTCAATTCTTCGGTCTTCACCGGGTTCGTCTCTGCGACGTCCGTCGATTGCGAAAAATCTTGGGTTAAATCGTAAAGTTCCCATCGATCCTCGAAAACGGTTCGTGAAGTCGACTTGCGTACGTCCCACGGTGCCCGCCCGCGGAACGCGGCAGCTAGCCACCCGTCGTGGTAGATCGCGCGATTGCCGTATACGTTGAAATACTGAGTTTTTCTGGGCGACTCCGCGTTGGGGTCATCGAAGGTTCCCAATAAACTTCGACCGTCGATGGGTTGTTGCTCAACACCGTTGATCGTTGCGGGCGCTGTGATGCCGATTGCATCGAGGATCGTCGGCGTGATGTCCGATACGAAGGAGAATTGTTGGCGCAGCCCACCAGTAGCTTTGATTCGCCTTGGCCAAGAGACGACCATCGGGTTGCGCGTGCCGCCGAGATGCGAAGCAATCTGCTTCATCCAGGGGAACGGTGCGTTTAGTGCCCAGGCCCAACCAGCGTTGTAATGAGCATGAATGTTCGGGCCGCCGATCTCCGCGAGACGGCTTAGACCCTGCGCGGTGGTCTCCGGTACGCCCTGAAGACTCGCCATGTAGCGGATCGAGCCGTCGAGTCCGCCTTCACCACTCGAACCATTGTCGCCGACGATGTACACAAAGAGCGTGTTGTCAAATTCGCCCATCGCTTCGAGCGCGGTGACTAGACGTCCGATCTGCATGTCGGTGTGCTCGAGGAAACCGGCATAGGTTTCCATGTAGCGCTGCGCCAATCGCTGTTGATCCAGCGACAAAGATTTCCACGCGGGTAGCTCGGTAGGCCGCGGCGTGAGGCGAGTGTCTGGTGGAATCACGCCAAGCGACTTCTGACGCGTGAATGATTCCTCCCGCAAGGTGTCCCATCCTTGCGCAAACTGACCTCGATATCGTTCGATCCAAGACTTGGGTACTTGCAGTGGTGCGTGCGCTGCGCCCGGCGCGAAATACGCGAAGAAAGGTCGATCTGGCGAAGCAGAGCGGTGCCGATGCATCCACTCGATGGCCTGTTCGGCCAAATCTTCCGTCAGGTGATAGCCGACCCGACGGGGTGTGGGGATGAAGCTCTGGTCGCGCACCAGTGTCGGCGCGAATTGGTCTGTTTCGGCTGGTAGAAATCCGTAGAAGTGATCGAACCCTTGTCGAATCGGCCAGCGGTCGAACCGGCCCGCTGGTGAACTCTCCCACTCGGGAGCAAGATGCCATTTACCGAAGGCGGCCGTACCATAGCCGCGTTGACGCAAGATCTCGGCGATCGTCGCGGCACTGGGCGGCAACATGCCGCTGTACCCCGGATAGGGTGATGGCGTATTGAGAACTGCACCGACACCCACGGCGTGCGGATTACGACCTGTCAGCAAGGCTGCTCGTGTCGGTGAACAGATCGCTGCGGTGTGGAAACGGTTATACCGTAAACCACGCTCCGCGAGCTTTTGTAAGGTCGGTGTAGCGATCGGGCCACCAAATGTACTCGCCGCTGCAAAACCCACATCGTCGAGTAGCACGATTACGACGTTTGGCGCTCCTTGCGGCGCCTGCGACAGACGCATCGTCAGCTTCGGATACGCCGATGGTATGACCGTGCCCTGTGGATTGTCGGTGGCGCCGGACGCGGCAGATAGCGGGGCTGTAAAGCACGCCAGCGACGCTAAGCCCAATGTAATCCATATACGAGCAACTCGAGAGACGACAGTGGTGATCACAGGAGTTACTTTTCCTTTGGTGGCGTGTAACGCGGTGGAGCGACGCCCGGAGGTGAACCGGGCAAACCAAAATAATAGTGACCTGCGGTCAGACCACCATCGACAGCGAGTTCACTGCCGATACAGTAGGACGATTCGTCGGAGGCAAGAAATACAAAACACTCGGCGGCTTCCTCCGCATGACCAACTCGTTGTGCGGGAAATTGCTTGAACGCAAGATCCAATTGTTCGAGCGGTAGATTTTGTGGATTCGCCATTGGGGTGTTGATCCCTCCCGGATGAACCGAGTTGACGCGAACCCCATAGGGCGCGAGTTCTAACGCAGCCACCTTGGTCATCCCGCGAACGGCAAACTTCGAGCCGACGTAGGCACACAGGGCATTCGCTCCTTGTAGCCCATCAGCCGACGAGTTATTTACGATCGAGCCGCGGCCCTGTCGAACCATGTGGGGTGCGACGGCGCGCATGCCATTGAAAGTGCCGACGACGTTGACCTCGAGAATGCGCCGTAGGTCATCCGCGCTCGTCTTCAACAGATCGCGAAACATCAGAATTCCGGCGTTGTTGACTAGAACATCGATCCGTCCGTGCTTCGCGACGATCTCCTCGACGAGTAGGTTCCAACCGGATTCGTCTGATACGTCCTGAGTTCGGGCCTCGGCCTGAGCTCCGAGAGCGCGAGCTACCGCGTCTACCTCCTCAAGAACATCGGTTAACACCACGATAGCGCCTTCTTCGACGAAACGACGTGCGATCGCCGCGCCCATTCCCCGAGCGGCTCCGGTCACGAGCGCGACTTTTCCGTCCAGTCGTTTCATCGCCAAGCTCCTTCGAGGTCAGTTTTTGGCGCGAGCCATATTGATGGCAACGTCCTCGATCATGTCCTCTTGACCACCCACGGTTTTCATCCGACCCATCTCGATGAGGATGTCAGCCGACGACACACCGTATTTAGCCGCTGCACGCTTGGCGAACAAAAGAAATGAGGAATACACACCCGCATAGCCGAGCACGAGCGAGTCTCGATCGATTCGGATCGGCATATCCATGATGGGCGTTACCAGATCTTCGGCAACATCGGCGAGCTTCATGACATCCACGCCTGTCTCAATTCCCATTCGATGGCACACGGCATTAAATACTTCGAGTGGTGTGTTGCCGGCACCGGCGCCGAGGCCAGCTGCGGAGCCATCGATACGGTTCGCTCCAGCTTGGACCGCCGCGATCGAGTTGGCGATACCCATTGCGAGGTTATGATGGCCGTGAAAACCCAGTTCCGTGTCGGGCTTCAGACGCTCACGCAAAAGCGACAGACGAGCGGTGACATCGTCCGGCAGCATGTATCCCGCTGAGTCGGTGCAGTAAATGCAATTGGCGCCGTAGCTTTCCATCAGTAACGCTTGCTGCACGAGTTTTTCAGGATCCAGCATGTGCGCCATCATCAAAAAGCCCACGGTATCCAAACCTAGCTGGCGCGCGAGCGTGATGTGCTGCTCTGATACATCTGCCTCGGTACAGTGAGTGGCCACGCGAATTGTCGAAACGCCCAGATCTTTGGCCATCCGCAAATGTTCGACCGTGCCGATACCGGGGAGCAGTAGCGCCGATACTTTGGCGCGCTTGACGGTGTCGATCACGGCACGCAGGTATTCTTCATCGCTATGCAGGGGGAATCCATAATTAACGGATTCGCCACCGAGCCCGTCACCGTGGGTGACT
Source organism: Steroidobacteraceae bacterium (assembly GCA_049455235.1). Classification (GTDB taxonomy): domain Bacteria; phylum Pseudomonadota; class Gammaproteobacteria; order Steroidobacterales; family Steroidobacteraceae; genus UBA964. The sequence continues at coordinate 6,594 of JBMTZD010000038.1, read as the reverse complement.
TCAATGAGTGGTACTCCCGCCTCATCCAAACCTTTTGCGATCGCACGCATCTGTTCGACGGTGATCTGGTGTCGTTTGGGATGCATCCCGTCACGCAGGCACATGTCGTGCAGGAGAATTTTCGAGTGAGTCATTGCGCATCTCCCCGAGCGTAGTGGCCAGCTGCAATCTCCGGCGCGAGCATTTCTGCCGTACGCAGTGCTGCTGCCGTCATGATGTCCAAGTTGCCTGCATACTTCGGCAGATAGTCGCCGAGACCCTCGACTTCGAGATAAATTGAAACTCGATTGCCGTCGAACACAGGACCATTTTTGAGCGAATATCCCGGCACGTAGCGCTGTACTTCTTTGATCATTGTTTGCACCGAGTCGATGATTTGATCGCGATTCGGTTCGTCCGCCGTCAAGCAGTGCACGGTGTCGCGCATGATCAGCGGTGGTTCGGCCGGGTTCAGGATGATGATGGCCTTGCCGCGCTTGGCTCCGCCGACCGTTTCGATCCCGCGCGCAGTCGTACGTGTGAACTCGTCGATATTTTTACGTGTCCCCGGGCCGGCCGAGCGAGAGGCGACGGTCGCAACGATCTCCGCATAATCGACCGGTTGGACTCGGCTGACGGCGGCGACCATCGGAATGGTGGCTTGGCCGCCGCAGGTCACCATGTTGACGTTCATTTCGCGTTTGCCAGCGTGCTCGGCGAGATTGACCGGCGGAACGCAAAATGGACCGATCGCAGCGGGTGTCAGATCGATAACGACGACACCGGCTTCGCGCAACTTGCGCGCGTTCTCTGGGTGAATGTACGCCGAGGTGGCATCGAAGGCGATACGAATATCGTCGCTGGCGAGGTGGGGCAGCAGGCCGTCGATGCCCTGATCGGTTGTTTTTAAGCCGTGCTGTCGCGCCTTGGCCAAGCCATCGGACGCAGCGTCGATACCCACCATCCACGAGGGATGGATTTCGTGGCTGCGTAAGGCCTTGAACATCAGATCCGTACCGATGTTGCCGGACCCAATGAGCGCCGCATTGATCTTATTACTCATCGTCGTTTGACTCCGCTCTTGATGCGAATCGCACTAATTTTTCCAGTCATTTTATTACCAATTCGTAGAAATAAACGACTATATTTACGAAATCAACGGTTTTGAGGTGAGGGCGATGACTAAACCGGCGACCATCGAGGCTCGGTTGGATCGTTTGGAGTCTATTGAGGAAATTCGCCAACTCGCCTCGCGCTATGGACTCGCGCTCGACATGCGTGACGTCGATGCGCTCGTCGGGTTGTTCGTCGATGACGTACGCGTTGGGCGAGACAGTGTCGGCAGGCGAGCGCTGCGTGATTGGTTAGACCAAACACTGCGAGTGCAATTTACGGGTACCTCCCATCACGTTGGCAATCACGTGATCGAATTCGAAGATGTTGATCACGCGCGTGGAGTGGTTTATTCGAAGAACGAGCACGAGACGCCGACCGAGTGGGTCATCATGCAGATGATGTACGTCGACGATTACGAACGACGCGCGGGTCGTTGGTATTTCAAGAAGCGATTGCCGCTCTACTGGTACGCCGCCGATCTCAATCAGCCGCCGCTTGGAGATCGCAAGATGCGCTGGCCTGGGGTTGAGCCCTACGAGGGTGGCTATCACGCGCTGTTTCCTAGTTGGCAGGAATTTTGGCAGCGTGGCGGGCCACCAGATGCCGACGTTGCCGAACCGGCGCCCTTAGAAGAATTCATCAAACGTTTGCGCCGAGGGGCAGAAGCGCCTCGGATCAAGGTACGCTAATTCTGCAAAGAAGGGATGGTTATGACAGAGGATATCTCGCGACGTCGTTTCGTCGGAGCGATGGCGGCGACAGCAGCGACCGCTGCCGTCGGATCGAGTGCCGCTGCGACACCATTGGATGAGGCGTCGCCTTGGGATGAACTCGATCGACTTGATGCCACGGGCGTCGCGGAATGGGTGAGAGGCGGTAAGGTGACCCCGCGCGAGTTGCTTGATCGCTCGATAAAGCGAATCGATCGCTTGAATCCGATCATCAATGCGGTGACGTTGCGCCACGATGACTTAGCTTGGCGCTCGCTAGAAACTCTGGATAGAAGTGCGCCGTTCGCAGGAGTGCCGTTCCTGCTCAAAGATTTATGGGTCGCCATGGCGGGCACCGAGGTCACCAACGGCAGTCGTTTCTTTCAAGGCACTCAGTACGATCACGACGGTGAGTTGGTGTCGAGGTTTCGGCGTGCTGGCTTCGTTATCTTGGGAAAGACGGCAAGTCCCGAGCTCGGTTTAACGACAACGACGGAGTCCGCGTTGCACGGCGCCGTCAAAAATCCGTGGCGCCTCGATCGTACGACCGGTGGATCCTCGGGCGGTGCTGCAGCTGCGGTCAGTGCCGGCATGGTTCCGATCGCTCATGCCAGCGACGGAGGTGGCTCGATCCGCATTCCGGCTTCGTGTTGTGGTCTTGTCGGTTTGAAAACCTCGCGAGGTCGAGTGCCATTTCCCATTCGGCGCTACCAAGGTTGGGGTGGGCTGAGTACGCATTTCGCCGTGACGCGCAGTGTTCGTGATGCAGCTCGGTTGCTCGATGCCGTCGCTGGTCCGGAGTCGGGTGCGCCGGTGCTGCAAGCGCCGCCACAAGGCAGCTTTGCCAGCGCGATCACTAAGGCACCACGGACGCTTCGCATTGCGCGTTTGCCGGCGCCGTTGTCCGGCGGCGCGGTGGATCCTGAATGCGAGCGTGCGGTTGATGTAGTCGTTGAGATCTGTCGCAAGCAAGGCCATCGAGTCGAGGTGGCAATGCCGCAAATCGATTACAAGGCTTACACGGCGGCCTTCGGCACCATCATCGCGGTACAAACCCTAGCGGCAATACGTGATCGCGAGCAGCAACTGGCCCGTACCTGTAATCCGGGCGATGTGGAGCTCGTGACTTGGTACATCGCTCAATCGGGAAAGAAAGTTGACGGTCTTGCGTTCGCCGCAGCGGAGAGCGCGCTAGATTTGGCGGCGCGACAATCAGCTGCATTTATGGAGCAGTGGGATTTGATTCTTTCGCCGACGCTGGCTCAGGCGCCGGTTTCGCTCGGCAAGCTCGGCTTGTCGCCCACCGATTTTGCGCATTTTGCGGGGGATGTGACCGCGTTCTCGCCATTTACTTCGTTGGCTAATGTGACCGGACAGCCGTCCATTTCGGTGCCGGTGGCATTGTCGACTGATGGGTTGCCGCTAGGTGCGATGTTCACAGGGCGTTATGCGGATGAGTCGACCTTGTTGGCGCTAGCCGAACAAATCGAGCGCGAGTTGTCCTGGCAGTCGCGACGTCCACGATTCATCGCGTGACGATAGCGTCGCGTTGTTGGCGTAAGGTCACGAGATGTTCGACGTAAGTCACAGCTTCCTGCGTCGGGATCTCCGTGGTCCGTAGTCGTTGTAACCAAACGTCAATCGCGAGCTGTAATACGCGAGCGTCAGTTGGACTCGCGAGCCACGCCAAGTCAACGAGATGACAGGCCAAACGGATGTCGGTGTGACGCAGCTTCTCGATTCGGCGATGTAGCGCTTCGATACCGCCGGCCAGTTGCACGATTTCCTGGGCGAGCTCCGATCGGTCTGAACCGTTCCACTCAGAGGGGAGTTCGTTCCACCATCCTGAGTACTCTTGGGCGACCGTCTTCGCGATATCACCCGGCGTGCTGTACAACTCCGCTGCATCGGGATCGGTTACGAGTGCTGGTGCGAGCTCAACTCGATTCGCAATGTCGTACTTAGGGATCCCTCGATTCAAGCCATCGATCGTTTGGGTAGCAATGCTCTCGAGCATGCTCGCCTGCTTACCAAGACGGCTCGCGATCGTCGCCGCACCCTGTAGTGCCGGCCCGTGCATAGGCAGAGCGAGTTCCGGTTGCGTCGCCACCATCTCACGAAGGGCGCGAGCCCACGACTCGACGTACCGTTGCCGACGTTTGCCGTTACCTGCGTTCGGTAGAAATGGCTGGAAGTAGTCCGCAATGACGACGGTCTGCCGAGTTGGAATTGAGACCCACAGTTGATCAGCCGTCTCACCGGGCGCATGACTCAGAATGAAGCGGTCACGACCGATCGATAGCTCTAGCCGATCGTGAAAGGTGCGTGTCGGGAGCGGTAGCTCGCTGGTGCTGCGCGGAAAATCCTCAAGCCGCTGGTTATTCAGGCGTGCTGTGAAGTCTCTAGTTTTGATGTCCCGTTGCAACTCGTCCAACAAGAGCGCAGATGAGATGATTTCTGGATTTGCGCCGTCTTCCAACAGTGCCCAAGCACCGAGCATGTGATCGATATGGTGGTGCGTGTATATGATGGTATGAACCGGCTTGTCGCTGAGCGTTTTAAGTGCCTTCAGTAGTGCAGGGCCGGCCGGAGCGTACGCCGTGTCGATCAAAACAAGGCCTTCCGTCGTCTCGAAGACTGCGACGTTGACCCATGGAAAACGCAGCAGCCAAGTACCATCGCCGTGCTGCTCGATCGACAACAGTCTGGCAGCGTCTGCGAGCGCCGCAGAATCGGTGCGGCTGTACATTCGATTGGCGATGGCGGCCGAGAAGGTATTTCCGAATCCGCCAACTCGCCCCACGGCTTGGCGCAAGAACGGATTTTCACGATACAGCGCGATGCGCGCGGCCTCTCTGTTGGGTTGTGAACTCGCCTGTATCGAGGCGGGCTCGGAGCGGGCTGATAGGGTAACCAGGGCGCTACAGGCGGCTGCGGTCAAAAAGCCGGCGGCGCTACACGCTTTCATCAAGCCTTCTGCCCGACAGGATAATCCGTGTAGCCACGTGCCCCTGGCGAATAGAGCGTCTTGCGATCGAAGGGGGCGAGCTCGATGTCAGCAGCGATGCGCTCGACAAGATCCGGATTAGCGATGAAATGGCGGCCGAACGAAACGGCATCCCCCTGGTTGCTTTCGATCGCGGCGGCGGCTGAGCTGCCGTTGAAACCGTCGTTGAGGATCACGCAACCATCGAACTCCGTGCGAACCAAAGAAAACGCGTCCAATGATTTATCCGGAGATGCGATCACATGAACCCAACCACAACGTAACGATCGGATACTCTCCAGGAGCGTTCGATGCGTGTCGATCGGGTCGAAGTCGAGAACGTCGTTAAAGGGGTTGCCTGGGCAAATTCGAAGTCCGACGCGGCCCGAACCAATAGCTTCACAGAGAGCCTGTAATACTTCGACGACGAAACGGATGCGTCCGATCGTCGAGCCGCCGTAGCCATCTGTGCGTAGGTTCGTGTTGTGTGCCATAAATTGCATGGGCAGGTAGCCGCTCGTGCAGTGCAGTTCGACACCGTCAAATCCCGCTTCCCGCGCCAAGGTTGCCGCGGCAGCGTATTCATTGACGACATCGGCGATTCCGGCGGCGGATAAAGCGTCGGGAGTATCGCAGGGTTGCATGCCGGCGACATCAGTGAAAAGTTCGACGTTAGCGCGGATGGCGCAAGGCGCCACTGTTCGTGCGCCGGGCGATTTGTTGTAGTGCGTCGCGATGCGTCCGGTATGCATCAACTGCGCGACGATAGCCCCGCCACGTAAGTGAACGGCATCGGTGACTGCTCGCCACGCGTCGACTTGCTGTGAGCTGTGTAAGCCTGGTGTACGCGCATACCCTTTGCCGTTGGGGGAGGGCTGAATTCCCTCGGAGAAAATCAGCCCAGCGCTTGATCGCTGTCGGTAGTACTCCACGTGTAGGGCAGTGGGGCAATCGCGCTCATCTGCTCGACTTCGGGTCATCGGTGCCATGAAAATTCGATTTCGGCAGGCGATGTCGCCGACTTGCAGCGGCGCGAAGAGCGCCTCTCTAGAGTTCGTCATTACAGCGGCCAAACCGTCGATTCGGCGCCGCCATCGAGCTCGAGGATTTTTCCCGTCATCCATGCGGAGGCGCTCGATCCGAGGTAGAGCGCTGCCGCCGCAATATCCTCGACGGTTCCAAGTCGGGCAAGCGGTGTGCGACGTTCCATGGCACTGCGCACTTCGTCAGTCAGGAACTGTGCGAGCGCATCGGTCACGACTGGGCCGGGAGCGATGCCGTTGACTCGAACGAGTGGTGCAAAGTCTTGCGCCAGTAGTCGGGTCAACTGGGTCAGGGCGGCTTTGGCGGTGCCGTAATTCGAAAAACTACGTTGCGCGTAACGGGCTGCAGCCGAGGTGATGTTGATAACGCTCGCCGAGTTCGATCTACGCAAATGGGGTACCGCGAGTCGCGTTAATGCAAACGCCGGAAGTACGTTCCATTCCAATGCTTTCATGAATTGTTCCGGTGTGGTTCGCGTCGGATCGTTGGGGCCAGCCCCACCAGCGTTATTCACGAGCACATCGAGTCCGCCGAAAGTTGAGACCGTCGTCTCGATGAGCTCGGGGAGTTGCGCCGTATTAGCAAGATCAAAAGGCAGCGCGAGAGTCTTGCGACCGAGGCTAGATATCTCTGCGGCAACTACGTCGAGATCTGCTCGGGTCCGGGATACCAACGCGACGTTGGCTCCAGCTGAGGCAAAGGCGATGGCGATCGCGCGACCGATGCCGCGCCCCGCGCCGGTGACGAGTGCGGTGCGGC
>JBMTZD010000037.1:0-22022 GCA_049455235.1 Steroidobacteraceae bacterium | reverse complement strand
ATTTTGACGCGCTCGCAAGATCGCAATTTCTCTCGGATATGGCGGCGCTCGGTGATGCTTTGCTCGCAGAGACAGGGGCTATCCGCATCAATTACGCGATGTTCGGCAATCTCGAGCCCGCGTTGCACGCGCATCTGGTGCCGCGGTACGCCAATGAAAAGGCACCGCTCGATGTGGCCCATCCTTGGGCTTACGACTGGGCCGCTGCACCCGCTTTCGAGCCCGAGGCATTCGCGGCGCTCACCGCCGCGATACGCCGCAGACTCACTCCGCTTTTGCGTAGTGCAGGGGCAAAGCCGTCGTCGATTTGATCGTCTCGAGCGAGAAGCTCGCGCTGACATCGAGCATTTCGAGTGCGCTGATGAGCTTCTTGTAGACGGCATCGTAACCATCGATGTCCGGGACCACGACCCGCAACAGATAATCCACATCGCCGCTCATGCGATGCAGCTCGGTGACTTCGGGTAGCTCGCGGATCACCTTGGCGAATTTGTCGAACCAGCCTGCGCTATGACTCGGCGCCTTGATCGTCACGAACACGGTCGTGCCCACATTGAGCGCTCGCGCATCGAGCAGTGCGACGGTGCGCTTGATGATGCCGCGTTCGCGTAGGCGCTGGATTCGACGCCAGCACGGCGCTTTGGAGAGACCAACCCGTTCGGCGATGTCCGCAGCCGTCAGGTCCGCATCCTTCTGCAGCAAGTCTAAAATTCGTTTATCGAGTTTGTCCATGAGACGAATTTACATAAAAATCATATTCGAAGAAACAAAATTGCTCTCCACTGGGGCAACAGCTTGATCTTCGCAACCCTGTCTCGCAACACCCGGCTTATCTTGAAGGCCATGTTGTCACGCCTCTTTACCGCCCATCCTGCCAGCGTCGGCGAGACCTACTTCGGCCATCTGATGCAGGCCACGACTTTTGGTTTTCGGATGTTGGTCGCAGGCGTTGCCTGCATCCTGCACGGGCTATTCCCGTTCTTGTTTGTGACCACGGGTTCGGATGCCATGAAGGCATTACACGCGGAGATGAACGCGCGGCGTGAGCGGGCCCTGAAGGGTCTGCCGATCCGGTAACATCGTCGCGATTGCAGATCGCGCGGAGTATCCCTTGAGTTCTCGACCGTTATTGCGCCTGCGCCGCGGCGAGGAGCGCCGTCTGCGCGCTGGGCATCTCTGGATCTTCAGCAACGAGATCGATACCAGCCAGACGCCGTTGACGAGTTTTGAAGTCGGGCAGCTCGTGACCGTGCAAGACCAACGTGGACAAGCGCTTGGCACGGCCTACATCAATCCCTCGACCCTCATCGCGGCGCGTTTGCTCTCGCGCGAAGTCGAAGCCATCGATATCGATTGGTTTGCGGCGCGGCTACGACGGGCTTTGGCATGGCGCGAGCGACTTTATCGATCACCACATTACCGCTGGGTTTACGGGGAGTCCGACGGGCTACCGGGTCTCGTGCTCGATCGCTTCGGCGATATCGTCGTCGGGCAGTTGACGACTGCCGGGATGAATCAGCAGCAGAGCCTGATCGAAGAGGCGATACGTCGTGTATTGGATCCTCGAGTATTGCTGTGGAAGAACGACGGTGGAGCACGTGCGCTCGAAGGCTTGCCTGATGAGGTCACGACCGCTTGGGGTGTCGCACCCGAGCGAGTGGAAGTTGTGGAGTCGACGGCAGATGGTCGGCAACTCGTGTTCGAGACCGAGCTCGGTGGCGGGCAAAAAACTGGCTGGTTCTACGATCAGGCTTTCAATCGAAGCCAGCTCGCTCGCTTCATGACTGCAGGGGCTCGAGTGCTCGACGTCTGTTGTTATGCGGGCGGTTGGGCAGCGACCGCCGCCTCGCTCGGCGCCAGTCGTATCGACTGCATCGATGCCTCGGCGGCAGCGCTCGATCGAGCGCAAGTCAATGTCGCAAGACAGCCTCGCACCGGCACCGCTCCCGAGTTTTTTGCCCATCGCGGTGACGCCTTCGATGCGCTCGCGGAGCTGGCCGAGTCAGGTGAGCGATATGACGTCGTGGTGGTCGATCCGCCGGCGTTCATCAAGCGTCGCAAGGATATTCCGCAAGGTGAGGCCGCCTACCGCAAGTTGAATCAACTCGCGCTTCGGGTGCTCTCGGACGAGGGTCTGCTGATCAGCTGCTCGTGCTCTTATCATTTGGCGATCGATTCACTGCAGACGGCGATCCAGTCGGCAGCCCGTCATGTCGATCGACACGTCCAGATCGTTTACCAAGGCATGCAGTCACCAGACCATCCGGTACATCCGGCGATTCCGGAGACACGCTATCTCAAGTCTTTCTTCTGCCGTGTGACTCGCAGCTGAGGGTAGAATCGCGGCATGCTCGTTTATCCTGGCTTTGATCCTGTTGCGCTCGAGCTCGGACCGCTCAAGGTTCGATGGTATGGCCTGACGTATCTCATCGCCTTCGCGGTGGCATGGTGGTTGGCACGTCGCCGCGCAGCGCAGCCCGGTTCAACTTGGAAAGTCGTCGATGTCGATGACTTCCTCTTCTTCGCTATGCTGGGTGTCATCCTAGGCGGCCGTATCGGCTACACCCTGTTTTATGGAATGGAGTTCTGGCTCGAAGATCCGCTCTATCTTCTGCGGGTCTGGGAAGGCGGAATGTCTTTCCACGGCGGCTTGATTGGCGTGTTGGTCGCGCTTGCTCTGTTTGCGCGGCGTCGTGGTCGCGACATCGCCGACGTATTCGACTTCGCGGCGGCGTTACCGGGTATCGGTATCCTCGCTGTGCGCGTGGGGAATTTTATCAACGGTGAGCTCTGGGGTCGGCCGGGCGAGGTCCCCTGGGCGATGCTGGTCGATGGCGTTGCGCGTCACCCAACGCAGCTTTACGAAGCGCTGCTCGAAGGGGCTCTGCTAGCGGCGGTGTTGTGGTGGTTTACCTCGAAGCCACGACCGCAGTGGGCGCCCTCGGGGCTCTTTCTCATCATGTATGCCTCGGGTCGCCTAATCGTCGAGTTCTGGCGTCTACCGGATGCGCATATTGGTTATCTCGCCGGTGGTTGGCTGACCATGGGGCACGTACTGACCTTGCCGATGCTGCTCGCTGGCATTGCGTTGATGTGGATTGCGTATCGGCGCAACGTGCCCTCGGGCAATCGACTGACCGCCTAAGGCTATGCAGCAGTATCTCGATTTCATGCGCCACGTGCGCGAGCACGGAACCCGCAAGACAGACCGAACCGGCACCGGGACGCTGTCGGTGTTCGGCTATCAGATGCGCTTTGACTTGAGCGCCGGCTTTCCGCTCGTCACCACCAAAAAAATCCATTTGAAGTCCGTCGTGCATGAGTTGCTGTGGTTCCTCAAAGGCGATACCAACACGCGCTACTTGCGTGAGAACGGCGTGACAATTTGGGACGAATGGGCGGATGAGCAGGGTGAGCTCGGCCCAGTCTATGGCAAGCAGTGGCGCTCATGGCCAACGCCGAACGGCGGTTCGATCGATCAGATGAGCGAGGTGCTGCGTCAGCTGCGCGAACAACCCGATTCACGCCGCATCATCGTGAGCGCTTGGAACGTCGGCGAGTTGGCAGATATGGCTTTGATGCCTTGTCACGCGTTCTTTCAGTTCTATGTGGCCGATGGTCGCTTGTCGTGCCAGCTTTATCAGCGTAGTGCCGATATTTTTCTCGGCGTGCCGTTCAACATTGCTTCCTATGCGTTGCTGACGCATATGGTCGCCCAGCAGGTTGATCTGCAAGTGGGTGACTTCGTGTGGACCGGCGGCGACTGCCATCTGTACTCGAACCATCTCGAGCAGGCCGACCTGCAGCTATCGCGCGAGCCTTTGCCGCTGCCGCAGCTCGTGATCGGGCGCAAACCGCCAACCCTATTCGATTATGTGTTCGACGACTTCGAGTTTCGAAATTACCAATTCCATCCGGCGATCAAAGCGCCGGTGGCCGTTTGATTTTCAAATCATTGTTCCGGGAGATACTGCGTGGCGATACCCCTGATGCGAACCAGTCCGTGGATTCAGGTCCGCAATTCCAAGATTCATGGCAAGGGCGTCTTCGCCGCCAAACGGATTCCGAAGGGAACCCGCATCATCGAATATATTGGTGAGCGCATTTCGCATAAAGAGGCCGACGATCGCTACGCCGATCACGACCCGAATGACAATCACACCTTCCTTTTCATCGTCGATCGCAAAACAGTGATCGATGGTGGACGTAAGGGAAACGCAGCGCGATACATCAATCACTCCTGTGACGGTAACTGCGAATCGGCGATCGCCGAGCGTCGGGTATTCATCGATGCAGCGCGCGATATCGCCAAAGGTGAAGAGCTCGGCTACGACTACGAGATTGGTCGCGATAAGAGCGATCCGCCGAACGTCGATGAAATCTACGCGTGTCGTTGCGGATCGCCCAAGTGCCGCGGCACGATGTTGTGGCCAGATAAGCGGCCGAAGCCCAAGAAAAAGGCTAAACGCAAAGCCAAGGCCAAGACGAAAACCAAGACCAAAGCTAAGAAAAAATCGTCGCGCATGGCGCGTCGGCGCTGAGTCACGAGACTTCAGACTCAACTCATGGTGACGCCGCGAGTAACCCTGATTGTCGCGATGACCGATGATGGCGTCATCGGAATAGACGGTCAGTTACCGTGGCGTCTGCCGGAGGATCTGCGCCGCTTCAAGGCGCAGACTCTCGGTAAGCCGGTGATCATGGGTCGTAAGACGTTCGAGTCGATCGGGCGTCCTTTGCCGCAGCGGCATAACATCGTCCTGACCCGACAGCGCGATTTCTCCGTAGGCGATCCTACGGTGACGATCGTCGCCGATGTCGAGGCTGCTTTACGTGCGGCCGGGGATGTCCCCGAGGTCATGATCATCGGCGGCGCCGAAATCTACCGACTCGCGCTACCGTTGGCAGAGCGCCTCGTGCTCACGCGAGTACACGCCGGCGTGCGTGGAGACACCTATTTTCCGCCGATCGAGCCGGCCAACTGGCGCCTCGTGTCATCCGAGCATCGCCCCGTCGACGAGAAGCACGCTTACTCCATGACCTTCGAAGAGCTCGTGAGAGTTCACTGATGTCGATCGTGAAAGACTGGTCTCGTCGACGTGCAATGGCGCTTTTGGGTGCGGCTACGGCAACGGGCTGGTTAGAGTTGCTGCGTGCGCAGACCTATCCGCGCATCCTGCAAGGACCGATGCTGGGCGATACGACATCGGACAGCACGATCATTTGGATGCGCGCCTCGGATGCGCATCGGATCGAAGTCGAATACTCCCTCGATCCCACGATGAAGGGCGCTGCGCGCAGCGTCGCGGTCAACGCGAGTGCCGATCAAGATTACATCGTGCGTATACCGTTGCAGGGGCTTGCGCCGGCAACCGCCTATTCGTACCGAGTCTTACTCGACGGCAAGCCGGATCGTTACGCTCGCTCGCCAAGAGTGTTCCGTACCTTACCGACAGGTAACGCGCCTCTGCGTTTGGCTTTCGGTTCTTGTGCGCGCCGCATTCTCGATGGTCGCCAGCCCATCTTTGAGGCCATCGCTGCCGCGAAGCCAGACGGATTTTTTTGGGTAGGGGATCACGTCTATATCGACAGCCTCGCACCCATGGCCTTCGAGTACGAATATCAATTGCAGCGGAGTGTGCCGAGCGCACAGGCGATGCTTGGCAGCGTGCCTCAGTGGGCCATCTGGGACGATCATGACTATGGCTTGAATAACGGTGATCGTACCTCGCCGGTGCGGGAGTTGGGTTTAGCCACCTTCAAAAAGTATTGGGCAAATCCCGCGTACGGCCTGCCTGAGGCTCCCGGGGTCTTTTTTCGTAAGCGCATGGCGCAGGTCGAGTGTTTCTTCCTGGATGGTCGCACTTATCGTGATCCGAGCGATCAACCCGACGGATCGTCCAAAACGCAGCTCGGTACGGTGCAGAAAGCCTGGCTCAAGCAAGCGCTACGCGAGAGCGATGCCACGTTCAAATTGTTGATTTCAGGCGGTGGCTGGGCGACGAACGGGGGTGACAAGTTCGACGAGAGCTGGGGCGCCTATCGGCACGAGCGCGACGAGCTCTTCGACTTCATTCGCGACGAGAGTATCGCCGGCGTCGTGTTGCTCTCGGGTGACGTGCATCGAGGTGAGCTCAATTTGGTGCCGCGTCGTACGAAGGGTGGCTACGACTTGACCGAGCTTGTGAGCTCACCGCTCGCGCAACCCACCCGATCCGCCGATGCGGATTTGCAGGCTGAATCGAGGTTGCGACCGCCTTACGATGGCGGTAGTAATTTTGGCCTGCTGGAGTTTGATGCGGACGGTGGTTTGGCATTGAACCTGCGCGACGTACACGGGCGTGCGGTATGGGAGCCCGTGCGATTGAATGCTCGCGACTTACAGATTCCGCGTCATCGATCCGTAACAAAGGGTTCTTGAGCCTTCGCTACACTTTCGCGCATGCGATCCTTGATCTGTTTTTTGTTGTTTGTCGTAGCGGTCTCCGCTTTCCCCTCAATCGCTGCGGAGCGCGTGGTTCAGCCACGCATCGTGACTGAGGCGGTTCGGCACGACAGTGATGATCCAGCTGTTTGGATTCACCCCGAAGATCCCGCCCAGAGCCTCGTCTTGGGCACCGACAAAGATGCGGACGGTGCGTTATATGTGTTCGGTCTCGATGGTCGAATACAGTCCTCCAAAGTGGTGCGCGGTCTTGCGCGCCCCAACAACGTGGATATCGCTCGAGGGGTTCTCGTCGGTGGCCGTCGAGTCGATGTGGTGCTCGTCACCGAGCGCTTTGCCCATCGCCTGCGAGCCTATCGCTTGCCGGATCTAGCGCCGATCGATGGTGGCGGCATTCCGGTGTTCGTCGGTGAGCGGGCGCGGGATGTGATGGGGGTCGCGGCCTACCGGCGAGCGAGCGATGGTGCGACTTTTGCCATCGTGAGTCGCTCGGACCGATTCGCGCCTAAGGACGGTTACTTGCACCAATACCGCTTGGTCGATGATGGTACCGGCACGTTACGCGGCGTGTTCTCGCGGGCTTTTGGTCAATGGAGTGGGCGTAAAGAGATCGAGGCCTTGTCGGTCGACGGCATCGCGGGACACGTTTTCGCCAGCGATGAGACTTTCGGTATTCGTCAGTATCTCGCCGATCCTGCGGCCGAGGATGCGGATGATGAAATCGCACAGTTCGGTCTAACAGGTTTTGCGCGCGATCACGAGGGCAGTGCGGTGATGCATCGCCCTGGAAAATCTTCGCTACTGTTCGTTTCTGATCAGCAGGCTGGGGCACTGCGCGTCTTTTCTTTGGAGACGACACCGCGACTGATCGGTCGAATTCGCTACGCCGCGATCGAGACCGATGGCATCGATCTCACCGTGCAAGCCTTGCCTGGCTTCCCGGGCGGCTTGCTAGTGGCGATGTCCACCGATCGCACTTTCCACTACTACGATCTTGGTGAGTTGCTGGCGGCGATGGTGCCTGCTGAATAATCGCTTACGTCGATTAGTGCAGTTTCACGCGCGGCTCGGTTTGCGCGGCGATCATGCGGCCGAGTGTGCTGAGCGTGGTTTTCCAAAAGCCGTGCAGCGCGAGTTCGTGCATCTTGTACAGCGACAGATACATCCAGCGCGCGAATAGTCCTTCGAGCCAAATATTACCGCCAACGAAGTTACCCATGAGGTTGCCCACCGTCGTGTATTCGCCGAGCGATACCAAGGAGCCGAAATCCCGGTAGCGCCAAGGGCGTGGTTCGCGGCCGGCGAGAACTCTCGGCAACCATTTGACGAGATAGGACGCTTGCTGGTGTGCGGCCTGCGCACGCGGCGGCACGTTGCGTCCGGGATGTCCTGCCCATTCGACCGCAGCACAATCGCCGATCGCGAACACGGAGGGATCATCGCGTGAGCGCAGCGTCGAATCGACGACAATCTGATTGAGCGCGTTGACGGTCACGCCGAGGTCGCGCAAGAAGGGTGCGGCTTTTACGCCCGCGGCCCAGACCACCATTTCCGCTGCGATGATATTGCCATCCGCGAGACGCACGGCCTTCGGTAGAACCTCTGCCACTCGCGCGTTGGTGTGGACTTCGACTTCCAGCTTTTCGAGCATGCGATGCGCCGCTGCGGAGATCCGTTCCGGAAGTGCCGGCAAGATGCGTGGAGAGGCTTCGATCAAGTGCAAACGGATGTGTTTGTCCGGATCGATATTATCGAGACTGAAGGAAACGAGTTCGCGGGTGGCGTTGTGCAACTCGGCAGCAAGCTCGACACCTGTCGCACCCGCGCCGACGATGGCCACGTTCAACTGCTCTGGGCGCAGCGGTGCCGTCTGCGAATGAGCGCGCAGGAAAGCATTGACCAGTCGACGATGAAAGCGATCGGCCTGCTGCGTGCTCTCGAGTGCAATGGCGTGCTCGAGCACGCCGGGTGTGCCGAAATCATTGATGCTGCTGCCCACAGCAAGCACGAGTAGATCGTAGTCGATACGGCGCGCGGGCACGATCTCATCGCCGTTCTCATCATGCACGGGGCCGACGAGTACTTGCTTGGCTTCACGATCGAGTCCCACCATCTCGCCGTAGCGGTAACGAAAGCCGTGCCAGTGAGACTGCGCGAGATAGTCGAGTTCGTGTACGTCGAGATCGACGGTTCCGGCTGCAAGTTCGTGCAGGTGCGGCTTCCAAAAATGGGTGCGTCCGCGCTCGACGAGTGTGATGTCTGCCAGACCTCGGCGGCCAAGCTTGTCACCGAGCCGGGTGACGAGTTCGAGTCCGCCGGCGCCACCACCGACGACGACGATGCGGGGAATCCGCTTGCTGTGGGTCATCCTGCCCGATCCGAATAGCCGCGCATCCTGCGCGATAACCACCGCATGTTACCGGAGCGGCGGTGACGTCGTGATGTCTTTCGAGAGGATTTGTTTGAACTGAGCTGCGAGTGCGCGCACTCCGGGGCCTGCAAATTCCGTATCCGCAAGCACCAGATAGAGCGTCACATGTCGCTCTGCGCCCTCGCTCAGCGGTAATGGTTTCAGTAAGCCTTGGGCGAGCGCATCCTCGATTCGAGCCTGCGGATACCAAGCAAAACCATGTCCTTGGATGGCAGCGCGGATGCTGGTGTCGAACTGGCTGAAGGTCCAGCGTCGATCGACTTCGACGGACGTTGCGCGGCTATCCCGATGGATGCCGCTATCGCGCACCAGCAAATGTCGATGTTCGGCGAGATCCGCCGCCGTCAGGGCTCGATCCAAACGGTGCAAGGCGTGCTCGGGGTGCGCCACGGCAATCAATCGCAGATTTGTGAGCGCATCACCCAAAAAACCCACGGGAATTTGCGGCGTGATAGCAAGGTCGACTCGCTTTTGCTGCAGCGCCTCGAGGGTTCCGCCGAGGACCGTCTCTTCCACTTCCACTCGCGTGGCGGGGCTCTGCTTGGCAAACCCGGCGAGAGCGGCAAGCGTCGGTTCGGGCGGGAGCAGAATCTCGACGGCCACTCGGATCACCGGTTCCCAGCCGGCAGAGACGGTGCGCGCGCGCTGTTCCAGTCGGCCCGCCTGATCGAGCAACACTCGCGCTTGCCGATGCAGCATCTCGCCAACGGGGGTGAGCACCGCGCGCCGTCCGCGGGTCTCGAAGGCGTTCACGCCGAGTCGGCGCTCGAGTTGTTGGATCAGATACGTCACCGCCGACTGACTCTTGTTGAGTTCGACCGCCGCAGCCGCATAGCTGCCGGTTTCGACCACGGCGACTAGCGCTTGCCACTGATCCAGACTCACATAGGAACGCTGATTCATATAAAAATTTGATAAATAAAGTCGATTAATTCGACTTTTTTATCAGAAAATACGGATATTTAATATCGGCCATGAAAACGCTTCTCCATGTTCGTAGCAGTCTGTTCGGCGACCAGGGTCAATCGGCCGTTTTGGCCGCCGAATTCGTTTCCGCTTGGCAGTCCCGTCACCCGGGCGCTCGGGTCGTCGTTCGCGACCTGATCGCAACGCCGCTGCCGCATCTTGATGCGGATCGGTTCGGCGCGTTGATCAGCAAGGCTGAGACGCGCACCGACGCGCAGCAAGCCATCGTCGCCGAGTCGGATGCGCTCATCGCCGAGTTGCAAGAGGCCGATGAAATCGTGCTCGCAGCACCCATGTACAACTTCACCGTTCCGAGCCAGTTAAAGAGTTGGTTCGATCACATTGCGCGAGCGGGTATCACTTTTCGCTACACCGCAAGCGGCGCCGAAGGTTTGCTTGGCGGCAAGCCCGTTACTGTGATCGCGACACGCGGTGGGTTCTATGCGGGCACGCCAGCAGACAGTCAGACTTCATGGTTGCAAACCATGCTGGGGTTTCTCGGCCTGACCGACGTCAAGTTCATCTACGCCGAGGGCATCGCGATCAGCGCAGATCACAAAGCCGAGGCGTTGCGTAAGGCACGCGAACAGTTGGCGGCTGCCTGATGTCGAGCTCGATTAAACCTCTGCAGCGAGTGATCGAGGCCCTGCGTACGTCAGATGGTGCGGGTGTTTCGCTCTATCGCAGCCTTGGTCAGTCGCCGTTCGCGCGGCTCGATCCCTTCCTGATGCTCGATGAATTCGGCAGTGATCGACCGAATGAATACATCGCGGGTTTCCCCGCGCATCCTCATCGCGGCTTTCAGACTGTGACCTACATGCTCGCAGGACACATGCTGCACGAGGATCATTTGGGTAATCGTGGGCACCTGAAGGCTGGGGGTGTGCAATGGATGACAGCTGGTCGCGGCATCATCCATTCGGAAATGCCGCAACAAGAAAGCGGTTTGATGCGCGGTTTCCAGCTCTGGATAAATCTGCCTGCCAAAGAAAAAATGGGCCCTGCAGCGTATCGTGATCTCGACGCGACTGAGATCCCCTCATACGAGAGGGCGGACGGATTTCGGGTCAAAGTGATTGCCGGCCGATGGCAGAGCGGTGAGGTCTCGCTCGAGGGTCCGATCACGGGAATGAGCACGGCGCCCGAGTTTTGGGATATCACGCTGCCTGCGGGTGCGAGTTTTGATCAGGCAATACCGACGGGTCATCACACTTACCTATACGCATTCGAAGGCGCGCTCGAGATCGGGCCTGCGGCCTCAGCGCTTCGTGCGCGTCAGGGTGGCATCTTGGGTGAAGGTGAACGCGTGCAGGTCACGGCGGGTCGCGATGGCGGTCGCTTTCTATTGCTGTCTGCCAAGCCGATCGGTGAGCCCGTCGTGCAGCATGGTCCGTTCGTGATGAATACGCGCGAGGAAATTGAGCAGGCGATCCGTGATTACCAAAGCGGTCGCTTGGTTGCTGCGGTTTGATCGCTAGGTCGATTCGCGGTTAAGTCAAGAACAACGCGCCAAGACCGAGCAGCGTGGCGAAGCCAATGCAGTCCGTGAAGGTGGTCAGAATCACGCCGGCTGAGAGCGCGGGATCGATATCGAGTCGACGCAATGCCAGCGGGACGAGTACGCCGACCGCGGCGGCGGCGAGCAAATTGATGAGCATCGCCGCGGCGATGATGGCGGCAATCTGCCAAGTGCCGAACCAAACGACGGTCACCGCACCGACGACGACCGCCCAGATGAGACCGTTCAAGCCGCCGACCGCGATTTCTTTGAACAAAAGCCAGCGTGCGTTTGACCACTGAACCTGACCAAGGGCGAGACCACGGATGAGCAATGTCACCGTCTGGGTCCCGGCGATGCCGCCCATCGAGGCGACGATCGGAAGTAGCGCAGCGAGCACGGCGACCTTTTCGATCGTTGCTTCGAAATTCTTGACCACGGCTGCTGCGAGGAAAGCGGTGAGCAGATTGATGCCAAGCCACAGCAGACGGCGACGTGTCGAGGGCACGATGCCTGCGAACAGATCTTCCTCGTCTTTGAGGCCGGCCATCGACATGACTTCGTGCGCCGCTTCTTCACGGATGACGTCGACGACGTCGTCGATCGTGATACGACCGAGCAAGCTGCCACTGGCGTCGACGACGGCCGCCGAGACGAGATCGCGTTCTTGGAAGAGCTGTGCCACATCGTGTGCTGGCATCTCCGGCTCGATGCGCGGTGCATCGGTGTCGAGGCTATCGCCGACGGTATCCTCGGGATCGCCCGTGATGATGCGGGCGAGCGAGATCGTCCCTAGATAACGATCGTCGCGATCGACGACGAAGAGGCTATCAGTACGCGAAGGCAACTCACCGCGCATGCGCAGATAGCGCAACACGACTTCCAAGCTGACGTCGGGTCGGACGCTCACCGTATCGGTGTTCATCAGGCCACCGGCGCTGTCTTCCGGCCACGACAGCACTTTGCGCAAGCGCTCACGGTCGCGCTGATCCATCGAGCGCAGCACCTGCACGGTAACCGTCTCGGGCAGTTCGCGCACGAGGTCGGCGAGATCGTCGACTTCCATGCCCTCGGCTGCAGCGACGAGCTCTTCGGTTTCCATCTCTTCGATGAGCTCGTGGCGCACACCCTCGCTCAGTTCGAGCAGCACGTCGCCCTCGAGCTCGGTATCCACCATGTTCCAGACAAGTTCGCGCTGCCGAGGCGGGACGGATTCGAGCAGCAAGGCAATTTCAGCCGGATGCAGTCCGGTCAGCATGCGCTGCGCAGGACGCAGCGTGCCGGCATCGAGCGCGGATCGCAGCGCCTCGAGCTGCAATTCTTTGCGCGACAGTTCGCTCATTTACTTTTCGCCTGTGCGAGCGAGGCGTGACGGACGGCGAGCTCGGGCAAGCGCGGCGTGAGCCGTTCGCGAAGTCGCTCGAGTAGATAAACCGAGCGGTGCTGACCGCCCGTACAACCGATACCGATAGTTAGGTAGCGTCGATGCGCTGCCTCGTGTTCGTCGATGCGAGCCAAGACATATCGCTCGAGATCATCGAGAAAGGTTTGGACGGCCGGTTGTGCCTCCAGAAATCGAACGATCTCTGGGTCGAGCCCGGTGAACGGGCGCAACGCGACGTTCCAATAGGGGTTGGGTAGGGTGCGTGCATCGAAGACAAAATCGCAGTCGCCCGGTACGCCATGCTTGAAACCAAAAGACACGAGCGTGACAGATAGCTGTGAGGCGCGACGCTGATCGATACGCTGACCCACCACTTCGCGTAAATCGTGTACGCCCATGTGAGTCGTATCGATGACGAGATCAGCTGATTGGATCAACGGGTCGAGCAGTTCGCGTTCGGCCGCGATCGCGGTCTGCAAACTGCGTCCCTCTCGCGCGAGCGGGTGACGCCGTTTCGTCTCGCCATATCGACGCAACAACTCTGCATCGGCGGCGAGCACGGCGAGTAACTCGCAGCGCAGACCACTTCGACGCAGCTGGCTGATGATGTCGCCGATATTGCTCAGTCCGATATCCGAGTCGCGCGCATCGATGCCGATCGCCAGATGTTGATATGCCTCGTTATCACCTGCACGCAGCGCGTGTCCGACGAACGACTCGAGCATCGAGGCTGGCAGATTGTCGACGCAGTAGTAGCCCAAGTCCTCGAGCGCATGCAGCACCACGCTCTTGCCGGCCCCCGAGAGCCCGCTCACGAGGATGATGCGTGTCGCCTGAGGCATGACTCACTGCCGCGCGCGGCGGCCTTCCTCAGCGTGATGGTCGGTGTTCTTTTCTTTGCGCTTCTTGACGAGTCGGTCGAGCTTGTCGGCTAGTGCATCGATGGCCGCGTACATGTTGGTGTCTTCGGCATCGGCGTGAATGTCGCCGCCACGAACCTTTAACGTGGCTTCGGCTTTATGTCGCAACTTCTCGACCGAGATGACGTAGTGCACATCCATCAGTTGATCGAAGTGCCGGGTGATGCGGTCCATCTTCTTGTTGATGTACTCGCGCAGCGCGTCAGTCACTTCAACGTGGTGACCGGTGACGGATATTTGCATGATCGTCTCCTCGTCAGTTTCAGAGCTCTTACAGCCGAGATTAGCGCGTTCCGCCCCGTTTGCGGTCGGCAGACGAGGCGATCCCAAGGCTCTCACGGTACTTCGCCACGGTTCTTCGCGCTACCGGTATCCCCTCATTCGAGAGTAATTCGGCCAGACGATTATCGGAGAGCGGTTGGGCGGGGTCCTCATCGCGGATGAGCTTACGTATTTTCGCCCGGATAGCGGTGGAGGAGGTGCCTTGACCATCGTCTCCTTCGACCTGACTCGAGAAGAAGTAGCGCAGCTCAAACACGCCGCGAGGAGTGTGCATATATTTGCCGGAGGTCACACGCGAGATCGTCGACTCGTGCATTTCGATCGCCGAGGCAATGTCCTTGAGAATCATCGGGCGCATGTGCTCCTCGCCCTGCGCGAGGAATTCGGTCTGACGCTCCGCGATGGCGCGCGCCACTTTGAGCAACGTGTCGTTACGAATCTCGAGGCTCTTCAGTAGCCAGCGCGCCTCTTGTAGCTGCGTTCGCAAGGTCGTGTGTGCGCCGCCTCGCCCGAGCATGCCAGCATAGCTCTGGTTGACGCGAATGCGGGGCAGCGTACCCGGAGCCAATTCGACTGCCCAGCCACGACTCGTGCGACGTACGAAGACATCAGGCACCACGTATTCCGGACGCGTCGAGCTAACCGTAGCGCCTGGCCGCGGATGGCAACTGCGCACGAGCGCGATCGCAGCCTCGAGAATTTCTTCGTCGCCACCCAGCATGCTTTCCACGGCTCGACGTAACGGGCCATGATCACGCAGCGCAAGCAGATCGAGGTGCTGTTCGGCGATACGTTTGGCGAGTGCGAGACCGGGCGTATCGAGAGCCAGTTGGTTCAACTGTAGTGCGAGACATTCGGCCAGATCGCGTGCTGCCACACCGATAGGATCGAGCATCTGCACGAGCATCAAGACGCGCTCGATCTCTTCTTCGTCCCACTCGAGATCCGGCCGCAAAGTTTCGGCTATCTCGCTCAGCGACTCGGTGAGATACCCATCTTCATTGAGCGCATCGACGAGCGTGGTGGCCACGGTCAGATCGTCGTTGGAGAGTCCCGCGAGTTCCAGTTGTCCGAGCAAGTGGTCACGCAGTGTTTGTTCGCGTTCATCCGCAAACTCGCGAGCGCGATCTTCATCGTCCTCGGCACGAGAGGCATCACTGCCCGTGCCCGCCTGATCGGCCCAAGGTTGATCGACGACCTCTACTTCGACCGGTTCGGTGGTCTCGATCGACTCGGTTGGTTCGGCTGCCGTGAAGTGCGTGGTGAGCTCGACTTCGTCTTCGGGCTCTTCTTGCTCGAGCATGACATTGCTCTCGAGCATTTCGTTGATGTGCGCCTGCAATTCGAGCGTCGGCATCTGCAGCAAGCGGATCGCCTGCTGCAGTTGCGGCGTCATGGTCAGAGATTGACCCAGCTTGAGTTGCAGGGACTGTTTGAGCATCGCCGTTGCGCCCCTTACCGAGAATTAGAGGCGGAAGGAATCACCCAAGTACACCTCACGGACTCGGGGATTGGCAAGGATTTCTGCCGCCGGTCCGGCAGCGATCACGGTGCCGTCAGCGATGATACAGGAGCGATCGCACACACCGAGGGTTTCGCGCACGTTGTGATCGGTGATCAGGATGCCGATGCCGCGCGCGGCAAGCTCGCGGATGATGCGTTGGATGTCGAGCACGGAAATCGGGTCGACGCCGGCGAAGGGCTCATCGAGCAACAGGAAGCGTGGCTCAGCGGCCAACGCCCGAGCGATCTCGACGCGACGACGCTCGCCGCCTGAGAGTGCCATACCCTGCGTGTTGCGTACGTGGGTGATACGTAATTCTTCGAGTATTTCTTCGAGTCTTTCGGCGCGACGACGCGCATCAAGGTCAGCGCGCGTCTCGAGGATAGCAAGCACGTTTTCGGCCACGCTCAGTTTTCGAAAGACGGAGGCTTCCTGCGGTAGATAACCGATACCCGCCTGCGCGCGACGGTGCATAGGTTCGTGCGTCAGATCACGATCGTCCACCCGTATGCGACCTGCATCGGCGCTGACGAGACCCACGATCATGTAGAACGCGGTCGTTTTACCGGCACCATTCGGTCCGAGCAGACCCACGATTTCGCCCGTACCGACCTCGAGCGACAGATCTCGCACGATCGGTCGCGCACCATAGGCTTTTGCCAAATGTTCCGCGTACAGCCGACTCATCGTGGCGGTTTAGCCGAGTTCGGGTCGGCGGTGGGTGGTCGGATGGTGATACGCACGCGATCACCGGCTGCCGTGTTGCCTGCGCTGACGCGCTCTGCTGCTAGGTCGTACACGAGCTTGTCGCCGCGGATATCGTTGCGTCCGTCACTGAGCAAGGCCTCGCCCTGCAGAACCACGGTTGCGGTTGTCGCGTCGTAGAGAATTTCGCGTGCCTGACCGGACGCTTTGTTGCCGTTGCGTAAGAGTTGCTCGAAAGCGGTGTTCTCACCTCGAATGGTTGCGGAGAACACGCGATTGTCGCGAAAGATCACTGTGGCTTCGGAGGAGGTCATGATGCCACCCTCGAGTTCGAGTCTGACGCCATCACTCAATGTCCAACTCGAGGCGGCGAAATCGAGACCGGTCGAACGGGCTCGCGCCGCTTTGACGCGCGTCGAACCTTGGGTGATGAGCAGATCCTGAAAGAGCAGCGTATTGCTTCGATAGTCCATTTCAGACGAGGCGGCATCGAGCACGATCTCGGCTGATTTCGTTGCGGGAGTTTGTGCTGTCACGAGGGGTGCGCGAGAGACGAAAAAGCCTGCGAGCAAGAGCGCAGACAAACGCACGAGAAGCGCAGTTTCAGGGCGCAAAACGGCCATGGACACTGTTTCCCAAAGAAAGGCGCTGTTGTTCGAGGTCAACGTCGACTCGGTTAGCGGTCAACTCGCCCGCGTCGAAATGGATGCGGGTGACACCTGGGCTGCGGGCACGACGCGTCGCAAGGTTGTAGTCCAATGCATCGGTGCGCACGCGTAACGCGGGTTGTCCCGCCGTCTCGAGCAGTACTCGTTCGCGAAAGGCGAGTTGGCTTGCGTCGGCCGCCAGCGTGGCTGAGCGAGCGGTTGCCTGCCAAATATTGTCGTTGGTCTTCATCCGCAACTCGACCGATGCGAGGCGCATTTCTCGCGAGCGCGGATCTTGGGCGAGTTCGATCGCGGTCAGTTGATAGCGGATTCGACCCTCAGTGTCGGTTTGGATGAGTTCGATACCAGAGGCCGAGTAGCCGATATTCGTCGATTCGAGATCGGTGCTTTCCGCAGCATCGCGGCGTGTGCAGCCATTGAGCACTGCCAAGGCTAGGCAGCTCATCATCAAAGAATGCGCCCAACGTCGCGCCCTGCGATTCACACGACCCCGCTGCGCCAGAGATCGTGGATGTTGAGTGCGCCTACGAGAGCCCCCGTAGCGTCGACGACCGGCAAGCCCGTGATGCGATGCTTCTCCATGACAAGCAGCGCTTCGGCGGCGAGCTCGCGCGGGCCGATGGTCTTGCAAGGATGGGTCATGACTTCGCGCATCGTCGAGCTGTGTAGATCGAGGCGTCGATCGAGCGTGCGACGTAATCACCGTCGGTGTAGACGCCGATCGCGCGTTGCGCGTCATCGACCACCACGGCCATACCCATGCCGATACGGGACATCTCGAGGAGTCCTTTTGCGAGGGTGAGGTCGGCCGATACTCGCGGAATGCCATCGCCGGTGCGCATCACGTCTTCGACCCGAGTCAGTAGCCGACGGCCGAGCGAGCCACCTGGGTGTGAACGAGCGAAATCTTCGGCCGTGAAGCCCCGCGCTTCGAGCAGTGCAACAGCGAGTGCATCGCCCATTGCGAGCGTTGCGGTCGTGCTCGCGGTCGGAGCGAGATTGAGCGGACAGGCCTCGGCGGGCACGCCGACATCCAGATGCACCGTGGCACTGCGCGCGAGCGTGGATTGGGGATTGCCCGTCATCGCCACCAACGGCACACCGAGTCTCGCGATCGAGGGGATGAGGGTGATCACCTCGGGCGTTTCACCTGAATTGGAGAGCGCGACCAGCACGTCATGGCGCGTGATCATCCCCATGTCGCCGTGACTCGCCTCCGCCGGGTGCAGAAAGAACGCCGGGCTGCCCGTGCTGGCGAGGGTCGCGGCTATTTTGCTCGCGATATGGCCAGACTTGCCCATGCCGGTGACGACGAGGCGTCCCTGACAATCGAGACACAAACGACAGGCGGCAGCAAAACTCGAATCGATGCGGCGGTCGAGTTCCTGCAGCCCTCGAATCTCGGTGGCGAGGGCGCGCTTGCCAGCGGCGACCAGTTCAGCGTCGTTGCGATGCGCAGAGTGACTCATGGGATGGCATCATACCGCTCATGCACCCTGAAAAAGTCGCCGAATTGTTGCGTGCGGGCTTGCCCGGCGCCCTCGTGGTCGTCGAGTCCGACGATCAGACCCATTTCGCTGCTCGCATCGTGTCGGCCGAGTTTGCCGGCAAGCGCAGTATCGCAAGACATCAGCTCGTCTATCGCTGCCTTGGCGAGCTCGTAGGGCGTGAGATCCACGCGCTGTCGATCGAAGCGCTGACGCCCGAGGAAGCGGCGGAGCGCTGATCGCGCTCCTGCTCGTAAATCCGCATGGACAAACTACATATCCAAGGCGGGCGGCCGCTCGAGGGTGAGGTTCGCATTTCGGGCGCCAAGAACGCGGCACTGCCGATTCTCGCCGGAACGCTGCTTGCTTCCGAGCCCGTGGCGGTCGGTAACGTGCCGCACTTGCAAGACGTCACCACGATGATCGAGTTACTCGGTCGTATGGGCGTCACGGTAACCGTCGACGAACGCATGCAGGTTGAAGTAGACGCGCGTTCACTGACGAACGCGGTTGCACCGTACGAGCTCGTCAAAACCATGCGCGCTTCGATCCTCGTGCTCGGGCCCTTGCTCGCGCGATTTGGTCAGGCTGACGTGTCGTTGCCGGGTGGCTGTGCGATTGGTGCGCGTCCGGTGAATATCCACGTCGCCGGTCTGCAGGCGATGGGCGCTGAGATCGTGATCGAGAATGGCTACATTCGAGCGCGGGCAAACCGTTTACGCGGAGCGCGTCTGGTGCTCGATACGGTTACCGTCACCGGGACGGAAAATCTCATGATGGCGGCCACGCTTGCCGATGGTCAGACAGTCCTCGAGAACGCGGCTCGCGAACCCGAGGTTGTCGATTTGGCGGAGTTCCTCATTTCGATGGGCGCGCAGATTCGCGGCGCCGGTACCGACAAAATCATCATCGACGGCGTGCCTCGGCTGCATGGCGCGCAATATCGCGTACAGCCCGACCGTATCGAGACCGGTACGTATCTCGTTGCCGGCGCGATCACGGGCGGTCGCGTACGCACCCTCAACACGCGGCCGGATCATCTCGACGCGGTACTCGCGAAGCTGCAGGAGGCCGGTGCGGAGGTCGTAACTGGCGCCGATTGGATCGACGTCGACATGCGTGGGCGAAGGCCGAAGGCGACCGACTTGCGTACCGCTCCCTATCCGGCGTTTCCGACTGACATGCAGGCGCAATTCGCGGCACTCAACACGATCTCGGACGGTGTCAGCACGATCATCGAGACGATTTTCGAGAACCGCTTCATGCACATGCTTGAGATGCGGCGTTTGGGGGCGGAGATTCGCCTCGAGGGCAACACGGCGATCATCAAGGGTGTGCCGCAATTACAGGCTGCCCCGGTCATGGCGACGGATTTGCGCGCCTCAGCGTCGCTCGTACTCGCGGGTCTCGTCGCGCGCGGACGCACGGAGATCGAGCGCATTTATCACATCGATCGTGGCTACGAGGCGATCGAAGAAAAGCTCGTGGGTCTCGGCGCGTCGATTCGTCGCGTCGTCGGTTGAGTCGGCGCTAAGCGGGGGCTGAGCAGGGGCGAAGCCCGTGGCGCGTGATCAATTGCGGCTGCGTACCTGTTGCGGTGCTTCATCGACGACAACCTGCGTGTCGCCCTTTTCAGCGCCACGCTGCCATTCGATTTTGAGCGGCTCGCCCGGTGTGGTGTCCGCGATGCGCAGTAACACCTCGCGCGCATCTTTCGGCGCCTTACCATCGATCGACAAGATCAGATCACCCGGGCGTAAGCCGGCACGCTGCGCCGGGCTGTTGTTGGCCATTCGCACGATGACCACCCCGGCCGCCGGCAGGCCAAGTGATTTCGCGCGCGCTTCGTCGACGGTGTCGGTGGCGATGCCGATCCAGCCGCGGACCACGCGACCTCGCGTGTTGATTTCATTGATCACGCCACGTACGAGATTGACCGGTATCGCGAAGCCGATACCCTCGACACCCAGCGTCTTGGCGATCACAGCGGTGTTGATGCCGATCAGCTCACCACGATTGTTGATGAGCGCACCACCGGAGTTGCCCACATTGATCGGCGCGTCGGTCTGAATGAAATTTTCGAACGTAGCGAGCCCGAGTTGCGCACGTCCCGTGGCACTGACGATGCCTTGTGTCACGGTCTGAGAGAGTCCGATCGGATTACCAATGGCAAGTACGATATCGCCGACCGCGAGCGCATCCGACCGACCCAAACGGATGCTGGGTAAATTCGCGAGGTCGATGCGCAGCAGCGCGAGATCAGTGTCGGGATCGCGACCGACGACCTTGGCCTCGGCGACCCGTCCGTCGGCTAGTTGGACCCGGATTTGATTTGCATCGGCGATGACATGGTGATTGGTGACGATCTGGCCCGACGGATCGACGATCACGCCTGAACCCAATGACTGCTCAACCCGACGGCGATACCTCGGCCAGAACTCGCCAAAAGGATCTTGCAAGAAGTTGTATGGAACCCGCTCGGCGACCACCCGTTCCACATAGATATTCACCACGGCAGGCGCCGCTAACCTCACCGCGGACGAATAACTGCCCTCGAGGGGCGTTGCGGCCTCTTCAGCCACTTCCTGGCTTGCACCTTCGGGGCTCGCCACCCCGTCTATCGCTTCGGTCGGGGCCGAAAGCTCGGGGGAAGTCGCCGTGGTCGGCGCGCGCAGGCCGAGTAGGGCGAGGGCGTCGTGGCGTACGGCGATGGTGACGAAACCGAGCGCCAGAGCGCCAACGGCGGCGCCAGCCAGAAAGATGACAGCGCGGGATACCTTGCCCATGACACTCCTGATGGAACGGGATGATTCTGCATCTGTATAATGCCGTGCTCCCACGTCAACGGAATAGCAGCGCACCCGTTTTGTCGGGTAGGCGCAGAGAGGCTGTGTGATGAGTGATGAACCGATGAAAGCCGGCGAAGAGGTCGACCTGAGTCGACGTAACTTCCTCACCGCCGCAACCGTAGCTACCGGTGCCGTTGGCGCCGCGTTCACTTTGGTCCCCTTCATCGCCTCGTGGAAACCCTCTGAACGAGCCCGCGCGCTCGGTGCGCCGCTCGAGATCGACCTCTCGAAGCTCGCGCCGGGTCAGATGGTGACGCAGAGCTGGCGCAAGCAGCCGATTTACGTGGTGCGCCGCACGCCGGAGGCAGTGGCGACCCTCGAGGGCCACGATGCGAGCCTCAAGGACCCGAAGTCCGAGCTGTCCATGCAGCCCGACTACACCAAGAACGCGCAGCGCTCGCTCAAACCTGAAGTGCTCGTGGTTTACGCGGCATGCACCCACCTCGGTTGCTTGCCCAAGCAGTATTTCACTCAGGCAGACCCCGCTATGGGCGCCGAGTGGCCGGGCGGCTTTTTCTGCCCCTGTCACGGCTCACGCTTTGATCTCGCGGGCCGCGTTTTCAATGGATCGCCTGCCTCGGCGAACCTTGGAATTCCTCCGCACAGCTTTAAGTCCGACTCGATGCTCGTCATCGGCGTTGACGCCACCCAAGGAGCTGCCTAATGGCCGCCTCGTCTGAATCCACCGCCAAGCAGGGCGGGTTCCGTGCCTGGTTGAACAAGCGCTTGCCGGTCGACGAATTCGTCGCCTCGCAGCTCACCGGTTACTTCGCACCGAAGAACTTCAACATTTGGTACTTCTTCGGTTCGTTGGCCTTGATGGTGTTCGTCATCCAGATCCTTTCGGGCATCTTTTTGACCATGCACTACAAGCCGAGCGAGT
>JBMTZD010000036.1:0-22103 GCA_049455235.1 Steroidobacteraceae bacterium | reverse complement strand
CGATGGACGAGGGCCTCTCAGAGACCGTCACCGAAGTTTTCGTGCGTCTTTATGACGAGGGACTCATCTATCGCGGCAAGCGATTGGTGAATTGGGATCCGGTCCTGCAAACGGCCGTCTCTGACCTCGAAGTATTGAGCAGCGAGGAAGATGGCTCGCTGTGGCATCTGCGCTATCCCCTCGCTGATGGTAGCGGCCATCTGATCGTGGCAACGACGCGCCCTGAAACCATGCTCGGCGATACCGCCGTTGCCGTTCACCCGGATGACGAGCGCTACCGACACCTCATCGGCCAACAACTACGGTTGCCGCTGACCGATCGTACGATTCCGATCATTGGTGACACCTACGTTGACCCGGAGTTTGGCTCAGGCTGCGTGAAGATCACGCCTGCGCACGACTTCAACGATAACGAAGTTGGGCAGCGACACCATCTCGACGTCATCAACGTCTTTACACCCGACGCCAAGATCAACGACAACGCACCAGCCGACCTGCAGGGTCTCGATCGCTTCGAGGCACGTGCTCGAATTATCGAAAAGCTGACCGAGCAAGGTCTGCTGGAGCGTATCGACAAGCACAAGCTGATGGTCCCACGCGGTGATCGATCGGGCTCGGTGATCGAGCCTTATTTGACGGACCAGTGGTACGTCAAAATCGCGCCCCTTGCAGAGCCTGCCGTCGAAGCGGTGACCTCAGGAAAAATCAAGTTCGTGCCCGAGAACTGGTCGCGCACCTACTTCGAATGGATGCGTAATATCAAAGACTGGTGTATCAGCCGCCAGCTTTGGTGGGGACATCGCATTCCCGCTTGGTACGATGATCAAGGACGCATCTACGTCGGTCGTTCTGAAGCCGAAGTGCGCGCAAAACATGCACTTTCGGACCACGTTGCACTCAAACAAGACGAGGACGTACTCGATACGTGGTTCTCGTCGGCACTTTGGCCGTTTTCGACCTTGGGGTGGCCCCAGTCCACGCAAGAATTGCAGCGTTTCTACCCAACCTCAGTCCTGGTGACGGGGTTCGACATCATCTTCTTCTGGGTCGCCCGCATGATCATGATGGGTATGAAATTCATGGGAGATGTTCCCTTCCGTGAAGTCTATGTGCACGGCCTCGTGCGCGATTCGGAAGGACAGAAGATGTCGAAGTCCAAGGGCAACGTACTGGACCCCCTTGATATCGTTGATGGCATCGCGCTCGAAGATTTGGTTCGCAAGCGCACCACCGGTTTGATGCAGCCCCGCCTCGCCCCCTCCATCGAGAAAGCCACTCGAAAAGCCTTTCCAGATGGCATCGAATCGCACGGCACCGACGCACTGCGTTTCACCTTCGCTTCGCTCGCGACCCAAAGCGCCGACATCCGCTTCGATCTCGCCCGAGTCGGTGGCTATCGAAACTTCTGCAATAAGCTCTGGAACGCCTCGCGATTCGTGCTACTCATGCTCGAGGACGAAACCGGCAAGCCGCTCGATCCGCAGCTGCTCAGCGGCGACATTGCACCGGGCCTTGTCGATCGCTGGATCGTCTCGAGACTCGGACACACGCTTCGCGAAGTTGATCAGGCCTTCTCGGACTATCGTTTCGATTACGCCGCCTCGGCGCTCTATGAATTCACATGGTACGAGTTCTGTGATTGGTACCTCGAACTCGCCAAGCCCATCCTACAATCAGATCAAAGCAGCCCTGCCGCCAAGCGAGCCGTTCGGCGTACGCTCGTCCAGGTGCTCGAATCATTGCTGCGCGCTCTGCATCCGCTGATGCCTTTCATCACCGAGGAGATTTGGCAGCGCGTAGCACCACTCGCTGGGACAATGGCGACGCGCGGCGGCACCCTCATGACAGCGACCTGGCCTGCCGCAGCGAGTTACGCAGCCGATACGGATGCAGAGGCTGATGTCGCTTGGATCAAAGCGTTTGTTCTTGGCATTCGTCAGATTCGTGGCGAAATGGATATCAGCCCCTCGCGTAAGCTCTCAGTACTAGTTGAGAATGCGAGCGACGATGATCGTCGTCGCATCGACGCTCAGAGATCATACCTAGCGCGTCTCGCAGGCTTAGAATCTTTGCGCGAACTGTCTGATGGTGAGAGCGCACCGCCCTCGGCACTGGCTGTCATTGGCGAGATGCGGGCGATGGTGCCAATGGAAGGCCTCATCGATCCACAAGCGGAAGTGACGCGACTCGAGAAACGCGCAGCCAAGACCCGCGACGAGATTCAAAAGGCGCGCAACAAGCTCGCTAACGAGAACTTCGTTCGCAATGCGCCGCCCGAAGTGGTGGCGCAAGAACAAGGTCGTGTCGCAGACTTCGAGAGAACCCTAGCCAGCATCGACTCGCAGTTACAGCGAGTTCGGGCGTTATTGAAGTAACAGAGTCGACCGACAATGATGCGCCTGCTGCTGGTTCTGCTACTCGTCCTCATCGTGGCGGCGTGGTGGCACCTGCGCAAGCAACGTCGCTCTCAAGGCCGAGAGTCGCCCGATGCACGAGCCCTTCGCTGGGCAGACTTGCTCGAGCGCGACTGGCCCATGTGGCAGCGACTCCCCGCCACAGAGAGAACCACTCTGCTCGAGCGCCTGGATCACGTCCTAGAGCGGATACCGTTTACGGGCGCCCATGAACTCGTCGTAACTGAGGAGATGCGCGTTTTGATCGGCGCTCAAGCCTGCTTGATCACCTTAGGGAGCGCCGACTATCCGTTCGATGATCTGCACGGCATCACGATTCATCGTGATGAGTTTGTGGTCGAAGAATCGGTGGAAGATGAAGATACGGGCGTTGTCACCGAGGGCTATCAAACGCTTTCGGGTCAGGCGATCGAGGCGGATCGTATCGTGTTGTCTTGGAAGGATGTGATCGAATCCGCACGACGCCAAGATGGCTATAACGTCGTCATCCACGAGTTCACCCATTTTCTCGAACATACTCGCCCCGGCGGTGATCCGGCCGCTCGCGCCGCACTAGAAGCTTGCCTTGAAGAATTACGCGCTGCCGTCGATCGCGGCGAAGACACGCTACTCGACCCTTACGGTGCTGAAGATATCACCGAGTTTCTCGCTGTCTCCGCCGAGTTTTTCTTCGAACGTTCGCAAGAACTGCAGCGGCGGCATCCCTTGCTGTATGTACTGCTGCGCGACAGCTTCCATCTCGATCCCGCGACATGGATAGCACCTGCGGCACTTCCCTAGCCAAAATTCTCGGGATGGCGCGCCATCTCGGCGCGGAAGAAAGATTTCAAACGCGAATAATCAGCGTCGTAATCCGACGTGGGCGTGAGCGGATCTCCGATCAAGACGCGCCGCTGTGCAAAATCGAGCGCGACTGGGACGATCGGCACCCCAGCCGCTAGCGCTATGTGGTGATATCCCTTCTTCCACTCGGGCACGGCACCGCGAGTGCCTTCCGGCGCGATGACCAACATCATTTTCTCTCGTCTAGCGAACTCGGCGTTGGAGGCCTGAACGACGTTTCCCGCCTGGCGCCGATCAACTGCTACGGCACCGAGGTAGCGACCGAGCGGCCCCCACGGTCCCTTCAATGCCGTGTGCTTGGCCATCCAGTTGGCGTCGAGACTGAGTGCGAAGTAAGTGAGGATACCGACGACGAAATCCCAGTTAGACGTATGCGGTGCCACGATCACGACGAACTTGGACGTCGTCGGGAAGTTGCCCTCGATACGCCAACCCATGAGCCACAGGCCTAGGATTCCGAAGGGTCGGCGCCACCAACTTCGAACCTGCGGCACTTCGACGGGGGTTTTCGGAAATCGACTACTCATGCGGATTTACTCGCCTCGGGGACTCGCCATAAGAGCAGTCCACCCACCAAAAACAAAATGACCAGCGAGGTGATGGAGAGACGAGAGTTGCCCGTGCCGTAAGCCACCGCCGCAATCAACAGCGGCCCGATGAAACTCGCGAACTTGCCCATCATGTTATAGAAGCCGAAAAACTCGCCTCCTTTGCCCTCGGGCACGAGTCTGCCGAAGAAGGAGCGCGACAAACTCTGCACACCGCCTTGCACTAGACCCACGACGATAGCGAGAGCAAAGAATTCCGTGACAGAATCTAAAAAATAGGCGTATAGCGTGGCAGCCAAGTAAACGCTGATGCAAATCAGAATGCCACGCTTGGCACCGATCCGATTACCCACCCAGCCAAGAAACAGCGCCGAGGGGAAAGCGACGAACTGCGTCAGCAATAGCGCTGCGAGCAGACTCGAGCTTGGCAAGCCGAGCGCAACGCCATAATCGACTGCCATTGTGTAGATGGTATGAACCCCATCGATATAAAGCCAGTACGCCAGCAGGAACAGAGAGATGTCCCGATGAGCACGAATTCGCCCGAGAGTTTGTCCGAGCTCACGTAACCCTCCAATCAAAGAAACCCACAGCGGCTCGGCTGCGTTCTGACTGGGCTTTTCGCGCACATAACGAGCGAGTGGCAACGTGAACACGAACCACCACACGGCGACACTCAAAAATGACCACTGCACCGCCTCAGCGGGTCCAGACAAACCGAACCACTGAGGCTTGAGCGTCATCAACACATTGAACGCAAACAAGAGGCCACCGCCGAGATAACCCATCGAGTAGCCGAAAGCAGACACCGTATCGAGCTCGCGCTCGGAGGCGACATCCAGTAGCAGCGCGTCGTAAAAAATATTACCCGCGTTGAAGCCGATCCCGGCGACGATGAAACAAGCAGCCGCCCAACCCCACTCGCCCTGCCCGACGAAGGACAAGGCCGCGGTGCCCGCAACCCCGATCGAACTGAACAAAACGAGCTGAGCCTTACGACCTGCGGTTCGATCTGCAAGAGCTCCGAGTATCGGTGCGAGCAAAGCGACGATGATGCCGGCGATGCCGTTGGCAAGCCCTAGGCGTGAGGTGCTAACGGTAGGGTCGACGCCCGTACTCCAGAACTGTTGGAAAAATACCGGGAAGAAACCCGCAAGCACGGTGGTTGCGAACGCCGAATTCGCCCAGTCGTACAGCGCCCAGGAAACCGTATCGCGGCGCTTGTACGGACTCGTCATGATCAGTGTGCCTGCTCTCGCGTTTCGCGGAAGACGATACCGGGCCAACGCTCGATGGTAAGTTCGAGATTGACCCTCGAGGGGGCAAGATATACGAGCGCCCCACTGTGATCTACCGCAAGGTGATCGTAGGCCTTCTGACGAAACTCCTCGAGTTTCTTGGCGTCATCACACTGTATCCAGCGTGCCGTCTGCACCCCGATCGGCTCGAAGGCGCATTGCACCGCGTACTCATCCTGCAGCCGAAATGCGACGACCTCGAACTGCAACTGCCCGACCGCCCCCAAAATCTGATCGTTATTGCGCAACGGACGGAACAACTGCGTTGCACCCTCCTCGCAAAGCTGACCGAGTCCTTTGGATAGAGCCTTCATTTTCAACGGATCTTTGAGCACGGCACGTCGAAACATCTCGGGCGCAAAGTTCGGTATGCCCGTGAAGCCGAGCTTTTCGCCCTCGGTGAAAGAGTCACCGATGTTGATGGTGCCGTGATTATGCAAACCGATGATATCGCCCGCATACGCATCCTCGGCCGCCGAGCGATCGGAGGCGAGAAAGGTCAAAGCGTCAGCGACGCGGACATCTTTGCCGAGTCGCACATGATGCATCTTCATGCCCTTGGTGTATTTCCCCGAGCACAGTCGCAGAAACGCGATTCGATCGCGGTGCATCGGATCCATGTTGGCCTGAATCTTAAACACAAAGCCCGTAAGCTTCTCTTCCTGAGGCTGCACGCTGCGCTGGCGAGTCTCGCGGGGTAGCGGCCCCGGCGCATCGCGGGTGAAGGCCTTCAGCAACTCTTCAACGCCAAAATTCGAAATAGCTGACCCAAAGAAAACAGGCGTCTGCTTACCGGCACGGTACGCGTCAAGATCGAAGCTCTGCGTTGCGCCTTTGACGAGTTCGATCTCGTCGTCATAAGCACTCGCCGCAGCACCGAGCAACTCGCGCCCCTCTGGGCTGCGCAACCCTTCGATGACGAGGTTTTCACCAACACGGCCTTTCTCACCGGCTTCGTAGACGTAGATGCGATCTTCGATAAGGTGGTAGATGCCCTTGAGATCTCGTCCCATGCCGATCGGCCACGTGATCGGCGCAGTCGCGATGCCGAGAACCTTCTCGATCTCATCGAGCAACTCGATCGGGGCGCGGCCTTCGCGATCAAGCTTGTTGATGAACGTCATGATCGGCGTATCACGCAATCGACAAACTTCCATCAGCTTGATCGTGCGCTCTTCGACACCCTTGGCGCAGTCGATCACCATCAAGGCCGAGTCGACGGCAGTCAGCGTACGATACGTATCCTCAGAAAAGTCTTCGTGACCCGGCGTGTCGAGCAAATTGACGATGCAGTCGTTGTAGGGAAACTGCATGACCGACGAGGTGACCGAAATACCACGCTGTTGTTCAAGCCGCATCCAATCCGACGTCGCATGTCTCGCGGCCTTACGACCTTTCACGGTACCGGCCAACTGAATAGCACCACCGAACAGCAACAGTTTTTCGGTGAGTGTCGTCTTGCCGGCGTCGGGGTGAGAGATGATCGCGAACGTACGACGCCGCGCGACTTCGTCGCTAAGTTTCATGGTCGTTATTGTCGCCTATCGGGGCTGTAAAGACAGCCGCATAACGATGGCGTCTTCCCGCCCCTGCTCGGCTTGATAGTAACCGCGTCGCAAGCCGACCTGCTGCAAACCGAGCGACTGATAAAGTCGGACGGCTGTCACATTACTCGGTCGCACTTCGAGAAATAAATCGTGTGTACCGCAGGCGCGGGCCACATCGAATAGATGCTCCATCATGCGACGACCCAGCCCACGAAAACGATACTCGGGTCGGATGCACACGTTGAGCACGTGCGCCTCGCCGGCACCCGTGCTGAGGACCGCATAACCGGCAAACTGCTCTTCTACCTCCATCACACGACAGTGATAGCCCGCTCGAATGCAATCGCGAAAGATCCCCTCGCTCCACGGGAAGGCGTAACCCAGTCGCTCCGATTCAGCGACCTTGGGCACGTCAGCCTCGACCATGCGCCTGATGACAAAAGGCGCAGCAGCGGCAGCCTCCAAAACTTCACGCGGCAGGCTCGACATCAAGCCTCCGCTGGCAACTCGGCGAACACGCGTCGCGCCAATTTCAAATCTTCCCACGCTTTTCGCTTATCGCCCGGCGTTCGCAGTAGATACGCCGGATGGTAAGTGACGATCACGGGAATTTGATTTGCTCCGTAACGATGCACCTCACCACGAAGCTTGGCGAGCGTGGCATCGGTACCGAGCAGGTTCTGGGCAGCGAAGCGACCAAACGCCAGCAGAATGCGCGGTGATACCTGTTCGATTTGCTGGCGAAGATACGGCAAGCACTCAGCCACCTCGTCCGGCCGAGGATCGCGATTGTCGGGCGGCCGACACTTCAGGACATTGGCGATGAAAACGCGCTCGCGTGGCAACTCGATGGCGGCCAGCATGGCGTTCAGCAATTGACCGGCAGCGCCGACAAACGGTTCACCCTGACGATCTTCCTCGGCTCCCGGCGCCTCACCGACGACCATCCACTTGGCCCGAGGATCACCCACGCCAAAAACGGCTTGGGTGCGCGTGCGATGCAATTCACAACGCGTGCAATCGGCGACGCAACGCTTCAATTCGCTCCAGAGGTTTACGCCATCCGCAGACTGGGCCGGCGGCGATGCGAACGCCTCGGATGTCGGTGCAGCCGCAGGCTGCCGGGCCACCCAGCGATCGATGCCCAGAGCCTCCAGATACGCGGCGCGACGCTGCGGGTCGATCATGCTCCGACGGAACGGCGTAACTTGCGCCACAGCCACATCAAAGGCGCGAGCGATACGTAACACGTAAAGAGCAACAGCAGCATCGGCGGCGGATTCGCCACGACGAGAGCCAACGACAGCGGCACGATCACGAAGTAAAAAAACTTCACCCGCGCGTTCCAGTCGATCTGCTTGATGCTCTGGTATGGAATCGCCGAAATCATCAGCACCCCAGCCAAAGCACACACACCAAACGAGAGCGCAAGACCCGCGAGATTCGGTTCGAGCCATTCGCTCGAGAACCAGACGAATGCAGCTACGAGACCGGCTGCCGATGGGCTCGGCAAACCCTCGAAATAGCGCTTATCCGCGGTTGCGGCGCGCGCATTGAATCGTGCCAAACGTAGTGCAGCGCAAACCGCGTAGAAGAAAGACGCGATCCAACCGAAACGCCCCCAGCCGCTACCGTACTCGGCGATGGCAGCGACGCCCCATTGATACGCAACGAGCGCGGGTGCAACGCCGAAAGACACCATGTCGGCTAAGCTGTCGAATTCCTTGCCAAACACGCTCTCGGTGCGGGTCCATCGGGCGACGCGGCCATCCAGGCCGTCGAAAACCATGGCGGCGAAGAGCGCCTGCCCGGCGCGTGCAAAATCACCGTGGATGGCCGAAACGATCGCGAAGAAGCCGCAGGCGAGACAACCCGTGGTGAGGATGTTCGGTAGCAGAAATACCCCGCGCCGGACCGGCGGCAGGGGCTGTGGAGTCGATGTCGAGTCGGAATTCAAGGCTAGCCACGGCTCCGCGAGATAAAAACCACCTCATCATAGGGGTCGAAACCTTTCGGGACAATCTCCGCATCCGTAACATGGCGCACCTGAATCGCCACCCGAGTAGCAGCTCTCCATGCGTTGGTCCCGATACCCCATCAACACCGTTAAAGAAACACCCTCAGAAGCCGAGGTCGTCAGTCACCAGCTGATGCTGCGTGCGGGGCTGATCCGCCGGCTTGCCGCCGGTATCTACACCTGGACTCCGTTCGGACTGCGTACGCTGCGCAAAGTCGAGAACATCATCCGCGAGGAAATGGATCGAGCCGGCGCACTCGAGGTGCTCATGCCCGCCGTGCAACCCGCGGAACTCTGGCAGGAATCAGGCCGCTGGGAGCAGTACGGTCCCGAACTGCTGCGCCTGAAGGATCGTCATCAGCGCGACTTCGTTATCGGCCCGACTCACGAAGAAGTGATCACGGATCTCGCACGTCGAGAATTAAAGAGCTATCGGCAGCTACCCGCGAACTTCTACCAAATCCAATTGAAATTCCGCGACGAGATTCGCCCTCGCTTTGGCGTGATGCGAGGCCGCGAGTTCATCATGAAAGATGCCTACTCCTTTCATGCTACGCAGGACTCGCTGCAGGAAGGCTACGACGCGATGCGCGATGCCTACAATCGCATGTTCACTCGTATGGGTCTCGAGTTCCGACCGGTCAAAGCCGACACAGGCTCGATCGGCGGCACGGCCTCCGAAGAATTCCAGGTGCTTGCGGACTCAGGCGAAGACGCCATTGCCGTCTCCGATGGCGCGGATAACTACGCGGCGAACCTCGAACTCGCTCCAGCGCTGGCCCCGTCGTCACCACGTCCGGCAGCCACGGCCGCACTGACTAAAGTCGCCACACCGAACAAACGTACCATCGAGGAAGTGGCGGAATTTTTGAAGGTCTCGCCACAGCAATGCATCAAACTATTGCTGGTAGAATCGACCGATGGCGGTGTGATTGCACTGGCCGTTCGCGGCGATCACGAACTCAATGCCATCAAGGCGCAAAAACTGCCGAACGTCGCGAACCCCCTGCGCTTGGCCACAACAGAGGCCATTATTGCTGCTACGGGATGTGAGCCCGGCTATCTGGGTCCGATCGGGCTTAAATGCCCGCTCTATGCGGATCACGCCGCGCTAGCACTAGCGGACTTCATTTGCGGAGCAAACGAAGCGGGCCATCACTACAGCGGTGCCAACTGGGGTCGCGATGTGCCAGAGCCTATAGCGGCAGATCTGCGTAACGTCGTTGCTGGCGATCCGAGCCCCGGCGGCAGCGGCACCTTACGCATCCGTCGCGGTATCGAAGTGGGCCACATATTCCAGCTCGGGAAAAAATATAGCGAGGCGATGCAAGCGAGTGTCCTTGATGAGGCAGGCAAACCCGTCGTGATGTTCATGGGCTGCTACGGCATCGGTGTTACTCGTATCGTGGCAGCTGCGATCGAGCAAAATCATGACGCGGCGGGAATCATCTGGCCAACACCGATCGCACCGTTCGATGTGGTGTTAGTACCGCTCAATGCCGCGAAGTCGCCAAAGGTGGCGGAACTCGCCGAGCAGCTTTACGCGCAACTTCAGCAACGTGGCTTCGAGGTTCTGCTCGATGATCGTGATGCAAGACCCGGTGTGAAGTTCGCGGATGCAGAGCTCATTGGCATTCCACATCGCATCGTCATCTCCGATCGCGGCATCGACGCTGGCGCACTCGAGTATCGACATCGACGCGCAAACGACAACGAGGCTTGGCCGCTCGCCGAGGTGATCGATCGACTCGAAGCGACTCGTCGAGAAAGTCGCTGATGAACACGTCTTTGAACATCGAGGTTTTGGTCGTGTTCGACTCGCGTCACGGGGCGACCGCGGAACTGGCTCGACACCTCTGTCGCGGTGTCGAGTCGGTCGAAGGCGTCATCGCGACGCTTCGTCGTGTGCCCGCCGTGTCTGCTGAGAGTGAGCGCCCGGTCGTCGCTGTACCCGATTCGGGGGCGCCTTGGGTTTCCCATGAAGATCTTCGCCGTTGCGATGGCTTGCTGCTCGGCAGCCCGACCCGCTTTGGCAACATGTCGGCGGCAATGAAGCATTTTCTAGACGGGACCAGTACTCTATGGGCGGAAGGCGCCCTCAGCGGCAAGCCGGCAGGTGTGTTCGGCGGTAGCAGTAGTTTGCACGGCGGCCAAGAGAGCACCTTGCTGACGATGCTAGTGCCGCTCCTACATCACGGTATGGTCATCGCGGGCATTCCCTATTCGGAGCGCGCCCTGTCAGAGACTCGCGCTGGAGGCACGCCCTACGGCGCGACGCATTTCACGCCCCATGGGCAAACCGCCCAGTTGACTGAGCACGAGCGCGCTTTGGCTCGCGCGCAAGGCGAGCGCATCGCCACGCTCGCGCGCGCGCTCAAGACTCGCCGAGGATAGATTTCACGAACGGCACGGTGAGGCGTCGCTGCGCCGATAGCGATGCGAGATCGATCTCATCGAGCAAACGACCGAGCGTCGTCATGTCGCGAGGGAAGCGACGCAACAAATAGCGCGCCGTTTCCTCGGGCAGATCGAGACCGCGTGATGCCGCACGTAAGCGCAAGGCCTCACGCTCACCCTCTTCGTCGAGCGGCTTCAACTGAAAAATCTCGGCAGCGCCGAAACGAGAACGGATATCGGCGAGCACCCAGCTCAAACCGATCGGTGCCTGATCTGCCGCCACGATCAACCCACCACCGCGCTCTTCTAAGCTTCGGTAAGCAGAAAACAGCGCAAGCTCAAAATCACGCTGACCAATTAAGCAGCCGATATCATCGATACAAAGAAGATCGAGCAACCGAACGTCGCCGAGAAAGCTCGTTGCTGCCTCACCGAGCTCACGCAAGGGCAAGTAGGCCGCACGTCTCGTGCCCGCCGAGGCGCAGGCAGCCTGCAGGAGATGACTGCGGCCGCTGCCATCGGCTCCCCACAACCAAATTACGCCGCGATCACCGAAGGTCAGCGAGCGCAAACGCTCTACCGCCATTTGATTCGGCCCTGAATGAAACGAGGCGAAAGTCGCGCGGTCCGGTATCGACACGCCAAGTGGCAACTGCTGCATCAGTCAGCCACCGACGGTTGCGACCAAGCGCGAACGAAGAATCGCGCGACGTAGTCGGCACCTGACCACACGGTCGTCACGAGCGTGACCACCATCAACACGGCAAATACATCGGGCCAAATCACCCAACAGCCCGCTTGAATGATCGATCCTACAAAAACCAATAACTTCAAGGTGGTGTTGATCTTTGAAATCCAGGTTGGCTTACCACGTAATTCACCAAACCAAAGACGAAAGACCACCGATCCTGCTGAGATCAGCACATCGCGAGCGATCGCCGCCGCCGCTAACCAGACAGGGACGAGTTCCTGCCAAACGCAGGCGAGAAAAACGCTGACCAGCAATACTTTGTCGGCGAGCGGGTCGAGAAACTTACCGAGCTCGCTGATCCAACCGAATCTCTTGGCGAGATAACCATCGATGCCGTCGGACACGGCAGCGACCGCAAACAGACCGAGCGCCAAGCCATACTGCTCTTGCTCTAAGGCCAGCACGATCGGCAGCGTCAAAAAAATACGCACGACACAGATCGCATTCGGAAGATGGCGCCATACCGTCATCGTTGATCTCAACTCATGTCATGGCAACTAGCGTCATGGCAGGTAGCGATACGTCAGTGGATCTCGGCGATCACCTTCGCGCACGAGCTTCGCATTTGCTTTGAGCGCCTCGATCAAGACGCGCTCGCCACCCGCCGAGTACACCTCGAATAAAGCCGAACGCGCACCGACCTCGAGGACCTCCAACTGCTTGACACCAATCAACGCCGCGACCGCTCGTTCGACTGCCAAGTGCTCTTTGAGACTCCGTAGCCCCGAGACCCGCAAGCGCGTCACCGCGAGCGGCTGTGACAACACCGATTGAGACGCCAAGGCGAGTACGTCCGCCGTGCCTTCGATACCCGCCGTGACGTCACCTGGAAAAACGGTGCTCGCGCTGGCATCCACCAATGTCCATTGCCAATCCGACCCGTCCGCCTCGCCGATCAAGGCGATATCCGCCCCCACTCGGCGCGCCGCATCGAGCACGCTCGAAGTGGACGGAAGCTCATCCGCGCGCAGACCGGCGGCTGATGCGGAACTCAAGCGCAGCGGCAACCCGCGTTGCTCGGCAGCCATCTCAAGCGCCTCCCGTACCTGTACAGGATCGGCCCCGCGCGGCGCGGAAAGAATGACGCCAAGAACCGACGGTCGCTCACTGACCCATCGCGGGCGGCCAAGTTTGTCGATGGCTCGTTCGATGGCAGCGCTATCGAGCGTAATTCGAGCTGGCGACGTTGCCGTCGCCGGACGCCGAATCTGGACGTACCGATCCGCATCGGCAATGAGTGATTGATAGATCGGATCGTCGGCAGCTCGACGATCGCCGGTGGCACGGACGATGGCGGCGCGCATCGCCTGTTGGTTTGCCGCCTGCTGGCTCACCGCCTCCTCGCCTGAACGAATACTGATCTCGCCGACCAGAATCCGCTGTGTCGCAGACAGCGGCGTCGAGACGAGCGCGCAGCACAGCAAAGCGCTCAAGCATGTGCGGAGAGGCATTTTCGATGTGGATATTCGCAACGACATAATCGGAACGTCGTACAATATCACACGAAAATTTCCAGCCCGTGCGCTCATGAACACATCCGCGAAACCCACTGGATTAACCTACCGCGATGCCGGTGTCGACATTGACGCTGGCGACGAACTCGTCGATCGGATCAAGCCGCTCGTCAAACGTGCGACGCGGCCTGAAGTGCTCGCCGGTATTGGTGGTTTTGGTGCCCTCGTCGAATTACCGCTCGATCGCTGGAAGCGTCCCGTGCTCGTGTCGGGAACCGATGGCGTCGGCACCAAACTGCGCTTGGCAATCGACACGGGTCATCACGATGGCATCGGTATCGACCTTGTTGGCATGTGCGTCAACGACGTGGCGGTTCAAGGCGCGGAGCCGTTGTTTTTCTTGGACTACTACGCGACAGGCAAGCTCGAAGTCGACGTTGCCGAACGGGTCGTCGCCGGCATTGTCGAGGGATGCAAACTCGCCGGCTGCGCGCTCGTTGGCGGTGAAACGGCCGAGATGCCGGGCATGTATCACGAAGGCGATTACGACCTCGCTGGCTTTTGCGTGGGTGTCGTCGAAAAAGACGCCATCATCGATGGCTCCAAAGTTGTCATCGGCGATGCGGTGATCGGGATGGCCTCCTCTGGTCCGCACTCGAATGGCTATTCTTTGATCCGCAAGCTGATCTCGATTGCAGGCGCAGATGCCTCCACCATGATCGAAGGTGGCTCGCTATTCGAGCAACTGTTAGTGCCGACGCGCATCTATGTTCCGGCCATGCTGGCGCTCGCCAAAACGCTGCCAGTGCACGGCTTCGCGCACATCACCGGCGGCGGACTCACGGACAATATCCCGCGCGTACTACCTGAAGGCTGTGGCGTGACGCTAGATCGCCACAGTTGGCAGCGAGGCGCCGTCTGGGAGTGGCTGCAACGAGCGGGCAACATCTCCGATGACGAGATGCACCGCACCTTCAACTGCGGTATAGGCATGATCGCCATCGTGCCCCCATCCGAAGCCGATCGCGCCCTCGCCACGTTGAGGGCAGCTGGTGAATCCGCCTCGATCATCGGACACGGGCGAGCCGGACACGGCGACGTCGGCATCGAGTGAGTCGCGCCAGACTCGTCGTCATCATCTCCGGGGCCGGCTCTAACATGCTGGCCATTGATGACGCGTGCCGCCGCGGCTCGGTGCAGGCGGATGTGGTGTGCGTCATTAGCAACCGCAGCGACGCAGCAGGTCTGACCAAGGCCGCTGAACGCGGTATCCCGACGATGCTCATCACGCCGATCTCCGGCGAGTCACGCGAGTCTTTCG
The DNA here is from genome assembly GCA_049455235.1 of Steroidobacteraceae bacterium. Taxonomy (GTDB): domain Bacteria; phylum Pseudomonadota; class Gammaproteobacteria; order Steroidobacterales; family Steroidobacteraceae; genus UBA964. The sequence goes on along the minus strand of JBMTZD010000036.1, from coordinate 7,513 downwards.
ATGCGCGACTTGCCGCAGCGATTCACGTAGCAAAACCAGACTGGATCGTTCTCGCGGGCTACATGCGAATCCTCTCAGCGGGTTTCGTCCAAGCGTTCACGGGGCGATTACTGAACATCCACCCCTCGCTGCTGCCCGCACATAAGGGTTTACACACCCACCGACGGGTAATCGAATCGCACGACACCGAGCATGGCGCCACCGTGCACTTCGTGACCGCCGAACTCGACGGCGGACCTCGCCTCCTGCGCGGGGTTTTATCTGTCCATGCCGATGACACCGAAGACACTTTGCATCGTCGAGTACAACGCATCGAACATACGATTTACCCCGAGGTACTGGCGCTTCTCGCCCAAGGTCGGTTGCAACAGACCGACACAGGCGCGGAACTCGATGGTCAGCCACTCGTCGAACCCTTGGAACGCCGATTCGATGACTGAATCGGCGGCGGAGCATCGACCATGCATGGATCATTCACTCGTCGGTTTGCGCTTAGTCTTCTCGCCTGCGCCGCACTGAACGCGCAGGGTGCGGACAGCGCGCCGCTCGCTCCGTTCAGCGTGTCCTACGAAGTTATCTTTCGCGGTCTCAATGCGGGCACGGCAAGTCTCAGCTTGGAGCGCGAGACGGTGGATCGTTGGCGATACGAATCTCGCAATGAGGCACGGGGACTCTTCCGACTCGCTTTTCCCGGCGAGATCACCCAGACGAGCGTACTGCGCATCGATAATGAAGTGGTCATTCCACTGCAGTATCGCGCCGACGATGGCACGGACTCCCGCGATAAGGACATCGCGCTGAATTTTGATCATGCCGCAGGCAGGGTCAGCGGCATCGCTGAGGGAAGCAACGTGAGTCTATCGATCGAGCCGGGCGTACAAGACCCCATGTCGGTGCAGATCGCGGTGATTCAGGCGCTGAGCTTGGGACAAAGCCCGACTCGCTACGCGCTCGTGGACAAGCGTGAGATCAAAACCTACGAGTATCGCGACTGGGGTCGCGAGCGCATCACGACACCGCTAGGTCCGACCGACACGGTGATCTGGTCGAGCGCCCGCGTGGGATCGGATCGTGTGACCAAAGTTTGGTATGCACCGACGCTGGGCTATGTACCCGTTCGCGCCGAGCGACGTCGCGGCGAGAAACTCGAGTGGGCGATGAATCTGAAGACGCTCAAGTCTTCGGCAAAGTAACGCCTCGCTGACCCTGATATTTGCCGCCGCGATCGCGGTACGACGTAGAGCAAACCTCGTCACTCTCGAAGAACAGCATCTGCGCAACGCCTTCGTTCGCATAAATCTTGGCAGGCAGTGGCGTCGTGTTTGAAAACTCGAGCGTGACATGCCCCTCCCATTCTGGTTCGAGCGGCGTCACGTTCACGATGATGCCGCAGCGCGCGTAGGTCGACTTGCCGAGGCAGACGACGAGGGTGCTGCGCGGAACACGAAAATATTCGACCGTGCGCGCTAGTGCGAACGAGTTCGGCGGAATGATGCAAACGTCTGAGTCGACATCCACGAAGCTCTTCTCGTCGAACGCTTTCGGATCGACGATGGTCGAATTGATGTTCGTGAAAATTTTGAACTCGCGCGCGCAGCGCACATCGTAGCCATAGCTCGAAGTCCCGTACGAGACGATCCGCTGCCCATCGACGCTACGAACCTGCCCAGGCTCGAAGGGCTCGATCATGCCGTGCTCGGCAGCCATACGACGGATCCAATGATCGGACTTGATGCTCATGTGTCCTCTACGATGATTTTCGGAAATGCCCCACTGCGATCGCGCGAGCGACGGGCTAATTCGCCGGCTGTACGCCGGGCCAAGGCGAGATACGCTTCGCCACGCGCACTGTCAGGCGCAGCGACCACACTTGGACGCCCGCCATCGACTTCTTCACGAATTCGACCATCGAGCGGCAAGGCAGCAAGCAGCTGCGCATCATATTGAGCTGCCATTCGCTCGCCACCACCCTCACCAAATATGTGCTCGGCGTGCCCGCAGTTCGAGCACACATGCACGCTCATATTCTCGACGATCCCCAGCACCGGCACGTTGACCTTCTCGAACATCTTGAGGCCCTTGCGCGCGTCCGCCAGAGCGATGTCTTGCGGGGTCGTCACGATCACCGCGCCCGCCACAGGGACTTTCTGCGCCAAAGTCAGTTGGATATCGCCGGTGCCGGGCGGCATGTCGACGACGAGGTAGTCGAGCTCGCCCCAGTCGGTCTCCGCTAACAACTGATTTAGAGCAGAGGTCACCATCGGTCCCCGCCACACCATCGGTTGCTCGATATCGACCAAAAAGCCGATCGACATCGCTGCTACGCCGTGTGCACGCGGCGGGATCAACTGTTTTCCGTCACGAACGCCCGGCTTCTCGCCTTGCAGCCCCAGCATGATGGGCTGGCTCGGGCCGTAGATATCGGCATCGAGCATCCCAACACGCGCTCCCTGACGGGCCCAAGCGAGAGCCAAGTTCACCGCCACGGTTGACTTACCGACACCACCCTTCCCCGAAGCAACGGCCACGACGTTAGCGATTCCGGGCAACGGCGAAAGACCCCGCTGCACAGCATGGGCAACGATCCGTGAAGATAGCTTGAGTTCGACCGCAACCGCGAAACCACTCGCAGCCAAATGCGACTCGAGCGCCTGTTTCAGGGCGGCCTCATAGCCGCCGGAGGGATAGCCCAACTCCACCGTGACCTGCACCCCGGCGAGTGTCGAGGTGATATGACGGATCACCCGCGCTTCGGCCCAAGTCTGGCGCGTATTCGGATCGAGATACTGACCGAGAGCCGCCTCTATGGCGACCGGATCGAAGGTCGTGGACATGCCCTTATTCTAGCCGCTCGCGACCCGGCTACGGGTGGCGCTGTGCGATAATTCCACGCATGTCACGTCAGATTCTTGTCACCAGCGCCCTGCCCTACGCCAACGGGTCATTGCACCTCGGTCACATCATCGAAGCGGTCCAAACGGACGTGTGGGTACGCTTCCAGAAGATGCAGGGACACTCTTGCCTCTACGTGTGCGCCGAAGACACGCACGGCACTCCGATCATGATCCGCGCACAGACCGAGGGAATTCGCCCTGAGGATCTGATCGCGCGTGTGGCTGAAGAACACAAAGCCGACTATCGCGATTTTCTGATCGGTCACGATCAGTTTCACTCGACTCATTCAGCCGAGAACCGCTACTTCACCGACTCGATGTTCGAGCGACTGCAGGCCGCCGGACACATCACCCGGCGTAGCGTCCGCCAAGCCTACGATGAGAAGGCGGGTATGTTCCTGCCTGATCGCTACGTGCGTGGAACCTGTCCGACCTGTAAGGCTGCCGATCAATACGGCGACAGTTGCGAAGTCTGCGGCGCCACTTATACGCCGGCGGATCTCATCGAACCGCGCTCGACGATCAGCGATACCGCGCCCGTCTGGCGCGAATCGGAGCATCTTTTCTTTGCACTCGGCCACTTCGAAGCGATGCTGCGCGAGTGGGTCAAGAGCGGCTCTCTGCAGGATGCCGTTCGCTCGAAGCTCGACGAATGGTTCACTGCGGGCCTGCAAGATTGGGACATCTCGCGCGACGCACCGTATTTCGGCTTTGAAATTCCAGGCTCGCCCGGGAAATACTTTTACGTATGGTTCGATGCTCCCATCGGCTATCTCGGCAGCTTCAAAGCCTATTGCGATCGAACGGGAGTCGATCTCAATCACTACCTGCGTGCCGATAGCCCCACCGAACTGCATCACTTCATCGGCAAGGACATCAGCTACTTCCACACGCTGTTTTGGCCCGCTGTACTCCATGGCTCGGGATTCCGCCGACCGACTGCGGTACACGTGCATGGCTTCCTGACGATCAACGGCCAGAAGATGTCGAAGTCACGTGGCACCTTCATCACCGCACGTCGTTATCTCGATCATCTGCCCGCTGAAGCCTTGCGCTATTACTTCGCTGCTAAGCTTGGCTCTGGCGTGGATGACATCGATCTGTCGCTCGAAGATTTCACGGCACGCGTCAATTCCGACCTGGTCGGCAAACTCGTCAACATTGCGAGTCGATGTGCAGGCTTCATTGCGCGTGGTGGCGGACGCCTCGCGCCAGCGCTCGCCGATACGGCGCTCTATGCCGAATTCACCGCAGCCGCTCCCCGTCTCGCCTCGCTCTACGAGGCGCGCGACTACTCGCAAGCCATTCGCGAAATCATGGCGCTCGCCGATAAGGCGAACCAATACGTCGATGCCAATAAACCTTGGGCCCTTGCCAAGGACCCTGCGCGTGCAGACGACGTTCTGGCGGTATCGACGCAAGGCATCAACCTATTTCGCGTACTGATGGTTTATCTCGCACCGGTTCTACCGCAAATGGCCTGCAAGGCCGCAGCCTTTCTCGGCGCACCACTCGCGCGCTGGAGCGAAATCGAACAGCCCTTGCTCGGCACGCCCCTGCAGAACTACGAACCGTTGGCGCTGCGCCTCGATCCGAAACAGGTCGCAGCGCTCGTGGACATTACGCCCGCTCCCACCGAACCCAAGACGAGCCCTAAAGTGACGACACCTGACTCTGATACGAAGAATTCCGCCGAGAAGAAGCCCCTGATTTCGATTGATGACTTCGCGAAGCTCGATCTGCGGATAGCGAGAGTCGCCGAAGCTAGCCTCGTCGAAGGTTCAGACAAGCTTCTGAAACTCACCCTCGAGCTTGGCGAAGAGCGCCGTACCGTTTTCTCGGGCATACGTAAAACTTACTCACCCGAATCGTTGGTCGGCCGTCATGTCGTCGTGGTGGCCAATTTGGCGCCCCGCAAAATGCGCTTCGGCGTGTCCGAAGGCATGGTGCTGTGCGCATCGGATGAGTCCGATCGCCTCTTCCTGCTCGGCGCGGACGAGGGTGTCACGAGCGGCTTGCCCGTTAGCTGATTGCAGCTCGTGTGATGAGCACTCGAGCCGACGCGATCCACGCACTGCTACCGCAGACGCAGTGCACGCGCTGTGGCTTTCAGGGCTGTCGGCCTTACGCCGAGGCGCTCGCGGCGGGCACGACGTCGATCAATCGTTGTCCCCCGGGCGGAAAAACCACCATTCGTGAACTCGCTCACTTGCTACAAACCGCGGAGCTCGCACTCGATCCCGAGTGCGGAAGCGAAGGCCCTACCATGGTGGCCTACATCGATGCAGATCGCTGTATCGGCTGCGCTCGCTGCTTACCACCCTGTCCAGTCGATGCCATCGTTGGATCGCAACGCCAGATGCATACGGTTCTCAACGAGCTCTGTACTGGCTGTGAACTCTGCATCGCCCCTTGCCCGGTCGATTGCATTTCTTTGGTTCCGAGAAGCCAACTAAATCCACACTCGCCAGAGCCATCCCCTGCACTGAACCTGCAGCGCTACGAGGCACACGAAACGCGTCGTTTAAGACAAGAGCAGCAGCGCGCAGAGTTACTCGCCGCACGCAAACGTCGCATCGGATCGGCGGCATCGTGAAACCAGAAGCCCGTCAAAAGATGTTCGAGCGCTTGCGCGCGGCGAACCCGCATCCGACGACCGAGCTCGAATACCGCTCGCCGTTTGAACTCTTGATTGCCGTGATCCTCTCAGCGCAAGCGACAGATCGCGGTGTCAATATCGCTACCCGAAAGCTCTTTCCCGTTGCCAACACACCTCAAGCACTATTGGCACTCGGCGAAGACGGGCTAATGCCGTATATCCGAACGATCGGCCTATACAAAAACAAAGGCAAAAATATCATCGCGACCTGCCGTCTACTTATTGAGCAACATGAGGGGAACGTGCCGCGCGAGCGTGAGGCGCTCGAGGCACTACCCGGCGTTGGCCGAAAGACGGCGAATGTCGTGTTGAACACGGCTTTCGGTGAGCCGACCATGGCGGTCGATACGCATATCTTTCGCGTGGCGAATCGCACAGGTCTCGCCCCCGGCAAAACGGTGCTCGCGGTAGAGAAAAAACTGCTGAAGAATGTGCCCTCGGAGTTCTTGCAGGATGCGCACCACTGGCTGATCTTGCACGGACGTTACGTCTGCAAAGCCCGCAAGCCGGACTGTCCGGCCTGCTCGATTGCCGATCTGTGCAGCTACCGTCACAAAACGCGCGCCGGATAAACCGGACGATCTCAATTATGTTTTTCGACAAGACCCGCGATGATCTTCGACGTGATTGGCTGACAGCTTGGCAACGCCATGCGCAGCAGTTGCCACTTACACCGCTTGAGGCGCAGCTCGTGGATCTCATCGGCGCACATCCCGAGTATCACGCGTGGCTCGAACGAGGCGATGAGGTGTTGCAGCAAGAGTTTTCACCCGAGGGCGGTCAAATCAATCCTTTCTTGCACTTGTCGATGCACATGGCGCTACGCGAACAAGTCAGCACGGACCGTCCGTTTGGGATCCGCGCCATCCACGCACGACTGGCCGCGCGCAGCGATGCGCACGCTGCGGAACACCAAATGATGGAAGCACTCGGTCGCGCCCTCTGGGAGGCACAGCGTGCCAATCGCATGCCCGACGAGTGCCTCTACCTCGAGGATCTGCATCGACTCGCTGGACGCTAAAACCAGCGCAGAGCGGGGCTATTTGCGCTTCGGCACGTACAGGTCGGTCAAGGTTCCTTCGAAGGCTTCCGCCGCCATCGCCACCGATTCCGATACCGTCGGATGAGGGTGGATGGTCAACCCCACATCGGCTGCATCCGCGCCAAGTTCGATCGCCAGAGCGACTTCGGCGATGAGCTCACCGGCATTCGGACCCACAATGCCACCGCCAATGACGCGATGAGTCTGTGGATCGAACAGTAGCTTGGTAAAGCCTTCGTCGCGCCCCTGTGCGAGTGATCGACCACTGGCGGCCCAAGGGAAAACGCCTTTCTCATAAGCGATGCCTTTGGCCTTTGCTTCGGTTTCCGTCACGCCAACCCAAGCAATCTCGGGGTCGGTATAGGCGACTGACGGAATCACTCGGGCATCGAAAGCGCTTTTCTCTCCGGCAATGACTTCAGCCGCGACCTTACCCTCGTGAGTCGCCTTGTGAGCAAGCATCGGCTGTCCGACGATATCTCCGATGGCGAAGATATGCGGCACGTTGGTTCGCATCTGTTTATCCACCGCGATGAAACCGCGCTCGTCGACTGGTATGCCAGCGGCATCGGCACCGATCAACGATCCATTCGGCTTACGACCGACCGCGACGAGAACCCGATCGAACAGCTGGGGCTCTGGTGCGGAGTCACCCTCGAAGGTGACTTTCAAGCCATCGGCCTGCGCTTCGACGGCCTTCACTTTCACACCCAGCAAGATGTGCTCGTAACGCTTACGCAAACGCTTCTCGAGCGGCTTGACGAGATCGGCATCAGCGCCCGGCATGAGCTGCTTCAGCCACTCAACAACGCTAACTTTGACACCCAGCGCATCGTACACACAGCCCATCTCGAGACCGATGATGCCACCACCGATCACGAGCATGCGCTTGGGCAGATCCTGCAACTCGAGCGCGCC